>SUWZ01000012.1 GCA_015061185.1 Bacteroidales bacterium | reverse complement strand
TTTCGGCATGGGAACATGTGCCGATGCGGATTCTGTTTTAAGTATGGCGAGGTCTTCATAGAAGAGCGCAACGGCACTTGGAACACCCATACCTCTTCAATGGCAAATTTATCAATGCGTTAACAACCCAAGCCATACCATTCCCAATCTCCCCGCAGCGCACCCACCAACGCCCTGAAAGGGCAAACCCCATCAGCCGTTGGCACCGCCCTCGGCAATGAGGCACAGAACAAAACTCGCCCAACGGGCCAACAACATTAATTCCTAACTCCTCATTCCTAATTCCTAACTCCTCAACTCGCCCCAACGGAGCAAAAGCATTTTTTGTTCGGGATTTATGGTGTTTGCTATATACCAAAATTACCTCTATAAATCCTCTATCGCATGTTTTTTTACATCCTCGCTATTCTTTTTATCAATGTAGCGAAGCATTACAAAGCAATTGTACTTTGCGTGCTCAATGGATAGAATTATGTTACCTTGCGGCGTGGTAAAGGTGGATGAGAATTTGCATTTGTCATCCTTAACATAAAATAGTTTCATTTTATCATTGTTGGAGGTAATACGATATTCATCATCAAAACTCTCCACAAAAGCAGAAGGATTACCATATTTTTCTGTTAGCAGGCTCTTTAAATTGTAGTAATCGTTAGAAAGCAATTTCCATTGATCTTGCTTAGGAAAGTGAACAACAATGTTGGAGACAAGGTCTTTGTTTTGCAGGGTATAAACATAAATCAAACAATCCTTGAATCCTGCAAAATCACCGGACAAAATCGCCTCACCATTATTCCTATCTTGAACCCTAAATCCAACTTGTTGCATTCCCCATACAAATGTTTCTAAAGAACCATCAATCGGTACCCCTTTGAATTTAAGGTGTGAGGTGCGTTCTGTTCCAATTCTTTCCGATTCTCTTTTTGCTCTCTTGTCCTCTTTTTTCTCAATAATAGACTCTTCTTTAGTAGAACTGGTTTTCTGTTCCTCTGAAACTTGCTCTTCTTTTTGGGATGGATAGTCCCTATTCATTTCTTCTCGCTTTTTATTGTATAAATATTCCAACTCAGTTATCTCTTTCTCTAACCTTCTTTTTTCTATTTCTATAAGTTCATGAATGTTTTGAAATTCATCTGTTTCGTATTTTTGTTGAGTAGTTTGTTTAGGTGATGAATTTTTGTGAGTTGTACTCTTTTTCTCTTCGCTTTTTATTGGTTTTGTTGCTTTTGTGTTGTTATTATTTGTAGCTGTTTTTGTTTTACTTGCGTCATTCTTATTATTGTTTGACGAACTGTTGTTCGTTGAGTTGTCTGTGGATACCTTTTCGTCTCTATTATTATCGGTAGAGCCACTTACTGTATTGTTAAAAGAATCATTGGCGGATGTACTATCGTTGGTTGTACTGTTATCTGATGGAGTGTTGTCTGTGGGCACATTGTTTGCAGTGTTGTCTGTGGATGACTCTTGTGAGGGTGTATTGGCAGGAGGGGTGGTTGGATTAGTGTTTTCCCCCTCTTCTGTTATCCCCAAGATTTCTTTCATCTCTCTCCATTCATTACTAAGTATCTCCAATAGTTTATCTAACGGCTCTTTGTCGTTGGTCGCATTTATGCTACAAATAGATACAAACATCAATCCGAATACCAAAATAATTCTCTTCATTCCCATATTGTTAAATATTAAAGTGCCTTTTACAAAAATATATTATTTCTTTGGCTGTCCTATAATATAAGTGCTAAAAATCACTAAATTCTATTTTAAGGTTGTTTCTATAAATTAGGGCGAGATGATTTTAAAGAGCATTTTGCTTAGGTTGATTCTATTCGCAAAATTTTTTTGTTAAGCCAAATGAGTAGAGTTGAATTCCAAAGTGTCCAAAACGGGAATTGTCTAAATACACTTTCCTCTATTTTCGTTTTTAAACTCTAAAGAAACCTTATTTTATCAAACAAATTCATTTTTTCATTGTTTCAAAGAGGTAACTAAATATTAATTTTTTATGGAATGGATTGTTGATTTATTAAGGAGTCATCCTGAATTAGCCATTTTCTTGACGCTTGCACTCGGTTTTTGGATTGGGAAAATCAAGGTGGCAGGATTTGGTTTAGGTATAGTCACCAGTGTTTTGTTGGTGGGAGTTTTGGTAGGACAATTGGACATCCCTGTTACGGGTCCATTAAAATCTGTCTTTTTCCTTTTGTTTCTATTTGCAATTGGTTATAAAGTTGGTCCTCAATTTTTCAGAGGACTTCGAAAAGATGGCTTGCCACAGGTCTATTTTGCAGTGTTGGTTTGTGTGGCATGTCTTGCTGTTACATGGATTTTAGCTAAGTTGATGGGGTATAATGCCGGAGAAGCAGCCGGCTTACTATCAGGAGCCCAAACTATTTCTGCTGTTATAGGTGTGGCAACAGACACTATTCAAAGTCTTCCTATCAGTAAAGAGGAGCAACAAAATATGATCAATGTGATTCCGGTCGCTTATGCTGTAACATACATATTTGGGACAGCAGGTTCTGCTTGGATCTTAGCATCTATTGGTCCGCGGATGTTGGGCGGAATAGATAAAGTGAGAGAAGCTTGTCGCGATTTAGAATCACAGATGGGTGGAGGTGACCCCTCTTCTCAGCCAGGATTTGAAAATGCCGGTCCGGCCGTTATTTTTAGAGCCTATCGAGTAGAAAACCAGTGGTTTGAGGGAGGTAAGAGAGTTTTGCAATTGGAAGCTTATTTGCAGGAGCAAAATAAACGACTTTTTGTAGAACGTATCAGAAGAGATGGGCATACCATTGATAAAGTTGACCCCGACTTTGTCTTGCAACTCAATGATGAGGTAGTCTTAAGTGGTCGTCGAGAATTTGTGATAGGAGAAGAAAAATGGATTGGAGAGGAAATATTGGATGAAGCCCTATTGAATTTTCCTGTAGAGGTTCTGCCGGTTCTATGTTCTCAGAAAGAGGTGGCAGGAAAAACCTTAGGCGAGATTCGTTCTTTATCGTTTATGCATGGTGTTAGTGTCAGAAAGATAACACGTGGGGGCGTTAATATCCCTGTATTGGCCCAAACAAAGATAGATAGGGGCGATACGTTGGAGTTGGTTGGACTTGGAAGGGAAGTTGAGTTGGCTGCCAAGCGTATGGGAGTTGCCAATCGGGCGAGCAATGTAACTGACATGGTTTTTGTCGCTCTTGGTATTTTATTAGGAGGAATTGTTGGCTCTTTGGCGGTAAAAATCGGAGGAGTGCCAATTAGTTTAAGTACGAGTGGAGGTGCCTTGATTGCCGGGTTGGTTTTTGGTTGGTTTCGCTCTTATCATCCTAATTTTGGTAATATTCCGGACTCTTCTTTGTGGGTTTTAAATAATGTTGGATTGAATATGTTCATCGCTGTTGTAGGAATTACAGCGGGTCCGAGCTTTATCAAAGGATTCTCAGAGATTGGGCCTATGATGTTTTTAATAGGAGCCATAGCCACTACGTTGCCTTTGATTATCGGACTCCTTCTGGCTAAATATTTATTCCATTTCCATCCGGCTTTAGCTTTGGGCTGTTGTGCCGGTGCGAGAACAACTACAGCGGCATTAGGTGCTGTGGAAGAGGCTGTGGGTAGCGAAACACCTGCCTTGGGTTATACTGTAACTTACGCAATTGGGAATACCTTGTTGATTATCTGGGGTGTTGTAATTGTTCTTTTATGTAGTTAAGGTGAGTTCTATAAATTTATTATGTTGAATTTTTGAAGATAGTTTCTACAAATTTTGCCGAGAAGATTTTCAATCTATGAATGATAAATAATTGTGTTTATGAAAATGAATGACGAAAAGAATGTTATGACAAAGGACCAAGAGCAACTCTTATCATCGCTAAGTCCATTTGAATTGAAAAACCGTTTGATTGAACAGGCAACAGTTAGTTTGCGCTCTTTTGCAAGAACAATGTTGAATGCAGGTAGAGGAAATCCCAACTGGATTGCTACTCTCCCAAGAGAGGCATTTTTCACCTTAGGCAAATTTGCCATGGCTGAGTGCAGAAGAACTTTTAATCTTCCGGAAGGTTTCGCAGGGTTACCTCAAAAAGAGGGTATCGCTCGGCGTTTCGAAACTTTTTTAATGGAGAATAAGGAGGCTCCAGCATGTGATTTCCTCAAATCTGCCTATAAGTATATGTTGATGGAACACGCTGCGGACCCCGATGAGATGATTCATGAGTGGGCAGAAAGTGTTATTGGTGACCAATATCCGGTGCCTGATCGAATCTTGAAATATACAGAAATAGTAGTGGTAGATTATTTGAATCATGAGTTATGCGATAATCAGCCGCCTGCAGGGTCGTTGAAATTATTCGCTACCGAAGGGGGAACAGCAGCTATGTGTTATATCTTCGATTCATTGATGCAGAATTTCTTGTTGGAACCCGGTGATAGCATTGCCTTGTTGGTACCGGCCTTTACACCCTACATAGAAATCCCGCAATTGGAACGATATCGTTTTGATGTGTTGCATATTCCGGCTTCACGCATGTCGCAAGATGGTTTGCATCTCTGGCAGTATGAAAAGGAGGCTATTGATGCTTTGCGTGACCCTAAATACAAGGCCTTGTTTGTGATAAACCCAAGTAATCCGCCAAGTTATGCTCTGGCTAAGGAGACCGTGGAGCAACTTAAGGATATTGTGGCGAAAAGTAATCCGAATTTAATGATTGTGACAGATGATGTTTACGCAACTTATATCCCCAATTTTAGGTCTCTTTTGGCTGATCTCCCTCGTAACACCATTGGGGTCTATTCATTTAGCAAATATTTTGGAGCTACCGGTTGGCGAGCTGCAGTTATCGCTTTATGGGAAGAGAATATTTTTGATGATTTGATAAAAAAATTACCTTCCAAAAGGAAATCGAGTCTGGCTCATCGCTACGGAAGTTTAACAATGAGACCTCAGGATTTGAAGTTTATAGACAGAATGGTGGCAGACAGCAGACAGGTGGCACTAAATCATACAGCAGGGTTAAGTTTGCCTCAGCAAATGCAAATGTCTCTTTTTGCTCTTTTCAGCTTGGTTGATACAGAGAATAAGTATAGAGAGCGAATGCTATCCATTATCGAAAAACGGTTGAAAGTGCTTTGGGAAGAGGCTGGGTTTACTTTGTTGCCGGATCCTCTTCGCGCCGGATATTATAGCGAAATTGATATGTTGGTATGGGCAAAAAAATTCTATGGACAAGAGTTTGTTGAGTATCTTCAGGAGAATTACAATCCTTTGGATATAGTCTTTCGTTTGGCTCGAGAAACCAGCTTGGTGGTACTTAATGGCGGTGGATTTGATGCTCCTGAGTGGAGTGTAAGAGTCTCTTTGGCTAACTTGAATGAGGAGGATTACGCTCATATCGGAAAATCTATTCGTCAAATATTGACGGAGTACGCAGAGGCATGGAAGAAGTGTCTTGTTTTGCATTGATTCGTTCGCTGATGTGTATAGTTAAATTGGGTCAAGTTGGTTTGAATTTTAAATCAACTTGACCTAATTACTTTTTATTGCTACTCTTCTTTTTTCTATCTATCCTGCGCTCCTAAGGTAACTTTTCAGATTTCTTTTCTTTTTTTCATTTCTTTGTTGTATCTTTGTTTTTGTTAACAATCAAATGCAATAAAAATGAAAAAACTATTATTACTTCTATGTGTTTGCGCTTCTTTTGTTTCTGTAAGTGCAGCAGGTTTAAATTATGATTTTGAAAGTGGCTCGGATGATTGGTCGGGTCGTGGTGATGGTCAAATCACTCTTAGTTCTGAACAAAAACATGGTGGCCAACAATCTCTCTTTGTCTCCGGACGTACTGCTAATTGGCATGGTGCTGAATTATCCAGCTCTTATTTTCAAGGTGGGAAAAAGTATAAATTCAGTGTTTATGTATTTGTAACTCAAAATGCTAACATGAATTTAAGTCTCCAATATTCGGAGAACGGGAATGCCTCTTACCCTTGCGTGGAGCAAAAGGAGGTTTATGCTTACTCTTGGACAGAGTTGAAGGGGGAGATGATCTTACCGGATGATGTTGTGGATGTTAAGCCCTATTTGCAATCAAGTAACGAGACATTGAGTTTCTTTTTTGATGATTTTACTTGCGAAGAGGTAGTGGAAGAGTTGGTAGAGCATCCGGAAGCACCTTTAAAAGATTACTTTTCTTCCTATTTTAAAATCGGAACTGCTGCCACTCAAGGTGAAATCACTCCGATGAATAATAAAAAATTGATTTTGCATCACTTTAATAGTGTTACTCCCGGAAATGAGTTAAAACCCGATTGTTTGTTGGATCAACAAGCAAGTATAGAGAGTGGGGACAATATTAATCCTCAAGTTAAATTGCCGGGTTCTACTCGTGCTGTATTGAAATTCTGCGAAGATAATGGTTTGCCAATCAGAGGGCATGTTTTTGTATGGCATTCACAAACTCCTGATTGGTTCTTTAACGAGGGATTTCAAACGAATGGGGCTTCTGTCTCTAAAGAGATTATGAATCAACGTATGGAGAATTACATCAAAAACGTTGTGGAGTTGGTTGTCTCGGAATTTCCCAATTTGGAGATTTATGCTTGGGACGTTGTAAATGAGGCTTTTCTGGATAATGGTAATTTGCGTCAGCCGGGAAGTAATTACGTAACCGATGGAACTTCTCGTTGGTCAGAGATTTATGGGGATAATTCATTTATTTTTAAAGCTTTTGAGTATGCGCGTAAGTATGTTCCTCGTCAGTGCAAATTGTATTACAATGATTACAATGAGTATATCGATGCTAAGCGTGATGCCATCTATAGTTTAGTTAGCAGTTTGTTTGCTCAAAGTCTTTGCGATGGAGTGGGAATGCAGTCGCATCTTAGTACAAGTTTCCCTTCTGCATCGTTGTATCGTGCTGCTGTGGAGAAATTTGCTTCTATCGGTTGCGATATACAAGTGACAGAGTTGGATATTACCTTGGCGGATGGTGCTGATTTTAATAAGCAAGCGCAGATGTACAAAGATTTGTTTGATATCTATCGCGAGTATAAAGAAAAAATCAGTTTAGTAGCTGTTTGGGGTACTAATGATGAAACAAGTTGGAGAGCAGAAGGAAAACCGTTGCTTTTCAGTGAATATAAACCGAAAGTTGCTTATGATAGAATTGTTGAGGGAATGGAAATTACAACGGATTTAAATTTGGTGGAATCTAATGTTGAAAAGAGATGTTTCTCTCAGATTGCTAAGGATGGTATGTTGCAATTTTATTGCGAAGGAAACTTTAGTTTTGAGATTTTTGATCTCTCCGGTCGTTCTCTGTTGAAGGGCGAAGCAACCGGTCCGACTACCTTGGATCTATCGGCTTTGAAAGATACGGTTTATTTGGTTTCTTTTAAGCGTGAAGGAAATGAGAACGTTGTCGAGAAAGTTGTTAGAGAGTGATTTGTGAAGTCTATTTCTGAAAGCAATGTATCATTCGGAGATACCGTTTTCCAAAATTGCAAATCAGTGACTTGGAAGAAATAAATCTCTTCCACTCCCTATAATCAATGGGATGCGCGAAAATGTGCATCCCATTTTTTTTCTAATCAAATTCTGCAAAAACTATTGATTCGCTTTCGGAAACGCATAAAAAAGTGAGTTTCCAATAAAGAATCGGAAGGTGGAAAGCTTCTTATCATTTTATTGAAAGTGTTTGAGTAATTCGTATCTTTTCTTGGTTGCAATGTACTTCTTTTCAAGTAATGTAGTCTCTAAGTTTATTACATTGTTTGCCATTGTCTTTCTTTGTTGTTAAAAAAATAAAGTACTAATAATCAGTGTTTTACCCCCCCCCATGGGTAAAAATTGCTACAAAAATACTTGATTTTTAGAACTAATCATACTACTTTTGCGCCCAATTTATTCATTGGTTGTAGCCTCAATGGGGTTCAGACTACTTGCTGATGATGTGAAATTTTATGGAACCTCACTAAAGAACAGAAACAAAACAAGATGAAAAAACGGTTTATTACAACTTTGTCTCTGATGAGTATGGTATTAGGTTTGCATGCCGAATCTAAATACCTGACAGTCGAAATGAAGGAAGGGGCAAAGTTCTCGTTCCTTTTGGCGGACAATCCCGTCATCACCTACCAAAGCGGAAGCCTTGTGGTCAACAAAGACGCAAAGACAACCTACGCTTTCGAGAGTGTCAAAAACTATCACTTCACAGAGAACAACGAAGGAAGTACAGGAGGCACTACAAAAGTAGAAGCAAACTCTTCCCGACCTTTGCAAATTGTCTGGATAGACAACGAGACTGTCGAAGTGCAGAATGCGCAGCCTAACCTAACAGTTTCACTTGTTAGCATAAGTGGCTCAGTATTGTCTCAGACAAAGGCAGACGCAGACGGGAAAGCAACCATCGTTATACCAAACAAAGCAGGAGTTTATGTGCTTTCTACTGGAAATCAATCATTTAAAATCATTCGTAAATAATAAAATAAGATAATAAATAAAATGAAAAAGAGTTTAATAACATCAGTTGCGGCGTTAGCAGTAGGTTTGTTTGCATTTGCAGAAACCAACATGATTGTAAAACTAAACAACGGAGAAAATGTAAAGTTTGATGTTGAGAATGTAAAAGAGGTGGTTTTTGAAGAGATACATGCGGCTGGCAACATCCCTGATATAGAAGAAACTGGATTGAAATTTGAAGTGTCCGGCACAACCGCAACAGTTGTAAAAGGCGATTACTCTAAGCTTGATTCTGTATTCATCCCGTCGAAGGTGAAAATTAACGGCAGTGTATATACTGTTACAGGTATTGCGAACAATGCGTTCAGCAATTGCAAAAACTTAACTTACGTGAATGTGTCCGAAGGAGTTACAAATATGGGCATTGCAATTTTTTCCGGCTGTGAAAACTTGGAAACAGTCGTGCTGGGAGAAGGCATTGAAAAAATCAGTAATTCACTCTTTTATGGATGTGCAAGCTTGTCGGATATTAATATGCCTGCTTCGGTTACAGAAATTGACGGATTGGCATTTGAAGGCTGCGCAAGTTTGGCGAGCATAGATATTCCGGCTAATGTTACAAATATTGTAGAATATGCGTTTTACAACTGCCAAAATTTGGCAAGCATAAACGTGGATGACAAAAATCCTGCTTATGCTTCTGTCGATGGTGTTTTGTATAACAAAGAGAAGACAATTTTGGTTCAGGTGCCGGGCAAATTTCAAGGCAAGTTCACAATACCTTCTGGCGTAACAAATATCGCAAGCGGAGCGTTCGGTTTATGCGAAGGTCTGACCGGCGTAGAGATTCCAAACACAGTCACAAGCATCTCTGAATTTGCTTTCGAGGGTTGTTACGGTTTGACCAACCTAACTATTCCGTCAAGCGTAAAAAACATCAACCATAAAGCATTTGCGGGCTGTGAAAATCTCGATGTAGTAATTCGTAACGCAGAAGAAGACGTAACTGTTGGAAGCTATGCTTTTGACGACTGCAAATCAGTAACATGGAAAATAATAGACGAGTCTGAATCTCCACTTAAATTTGAAGTCTTGTCAGAAAACGTTGCAGAGGTGACAAAAAGTTGCGTGGAGGGTTCTGTTGCAATTCCTTCAAAAGTGGTAATTGACGGAAAGACATATAGTGTTGTTCGCATCCATGACTATGCGTTTGAGAACTGCAAAGGGCTGACTAACATAACAATTCCGTCAAGCGTTGAAAGTATTGGAATCGAAGCATTTAAAAATTCGGGTCTAACTACTATCGAACTGCCTTCCAGCATTACAAGCTTCGGTTATGCCGTGTTCAAAAGTTGCTCATTTTTGGTTAGTGTAAAAATCCCGTCAAGCGTTGAAAGTATTGGAGAAAGTGCGTTTGCGGACTGTACAAGCTTAACCAATTTAGAACTTTCGTCAAACGTTAAAATTATTGGAGTTCAGGCGTTTGCGGATTGCGAGAATCTTGACCTTGTGATAGACAACTCGGAAGATAATGTTGAAGTTAGACCGCAAGCTTTCCTAAATTGCAAATCAGTGACTTGGAAGAAATAAACCTCTTTAGTAATAACTAACAATAATGGGATGCGCGAAAAAGTGCGTCCCATTTTTTTGCATTCAAATTCCGCAAAAACTATCGATTCTCTTTCGGAAACGCATAAAAAAAGTGAGTTTCCGATAAAGAATCGGCATATTTTTATATCTTTGCCATACATTTTAAATGTTTTTTGCAACATGATTGACTCCATTATAGGACGAAAAGTCGAACAAGAAATTCTACGTCAACTTGTAGAATCAGATAATCCGGAATTGATTACAATTTACGGTCGTCGCCGTATTGGCAAAACCTTCCTTGTTCGTCAATTTTTCAAAGACTCATTTAGCTTCTATTATACAGGCATCTATCAGGGAACTAAGAAAGAGCAACTTAGAGAGTTCAAACGCCAATTAGAGCGTTACTCAGGACACAAATGGGCGACACCCAAAGATTGGTTCGATGCTTTTTCTCTGCTTCGTGATTATCTTGAGTCTTTAGAAGGAGATAATCCGATCGTTGTTTTTCTTGACGAATTGCCGTGGATGGATACGCCCAAAAGCAGATTTATCAAGGCTTTCGAGTATTTTTGGAATTCATGGGGAGCAACAAACAAACGTCTAAAACTTATCGTTTGTGGAAGCGCCACCTCTTGGATGCGAGAAAACGTGCTTTCTGACAAGGGCGGTTTGTATAACCGCACCACTCGCACTATTTATCTTGCCCCTTTCACTCTTCACGAAACCGAATTGTATCTTGCTTCCCAAGGAGTCAAATGGAACCGTTATCAAATTGCCGAGTGTTACATGATTCTGGGCGGAACCCCACTCTATCTCCAGATGCTGGACAGCAATTTGAGCCTTGCGCAAAACATAGACCAACTTTTCTTTGTACAAAATGCACCTCTTTCTCAAGAATATAACTTCTTGTTTCGTTCGTTATTTAACAAGGCTACAATTCACAAACAAATCATTGAAACCCTTGCTAATAAAGCCGCAGGACTGACTCGTTCTGAAATTATGACAATTGCCAAAATTGACGATGGGGGTGCCTTGTCTAAGGCTTTACGAAATTTATGCGACTGCGATTTCATCCGTCAATACACAGCTTTCGGGAAGGCTGAAAAAGGAACAATTTTTCAATTGACAGACCTATTCTCTTTGTTCTATTTGCGTTATGTCAAAAGTTACCGCGGACAGGATGACCATCATTGGCAAAATATGATTGACTCTCCCTCTCGAAGAGCATGGAGCGGCTACTCTTTTGAGCAGTTATGTATGCACCACATTCGTCAAATCAAAAGGAAACTTGGAATAAGCGGAGTGCAAAGCGATGTTTGCGGATGGAAAGGTGAGGGTGCTCAAATAGACCTTTTAATCGACCGCCGCGACCAAACGATTAACCTCTGCGAAATGAAATTTTCGTTGGGTGAGTTTGAAATTACAAAACAATATGATGAGCGACTTCGTGAACGTACGGAGATTTTCAGGTCTTCAACTAAAACCCGCAAGTCTCTACACCTAACATTCGTAACAACTTATGGCGTGAAAAAAAACATATACAGCGGAAATGTGCAGAGCGAAGTAACTCTTGATGATCTGTTTTCAGAGTAATAATCTGCAAAAACAATCGATTCTCTTTCGGAAACGCATAAAAAAGTAAGTTTCCGATAAAGAATCGGAAGGTAAGAATTATTTTGTGATTGATAGAGAGTGTTTTTAGAAGTTGTTTAAATTTTATTTCGAGCATATTTGAGGGCGATTTTTAAAAATATTTTTATTATTCTTTTGAAGTTAATAGTGGACTATTATCAAAAAAGAATAGTAAAAATAGGTTAAAAAGCGCTTCAAAGATGCCGAAAAAAAAGAGAGTGAAACTCAAAATCAATTCAGTAATAAAATTTAAACAGCTTCTTAGTAATATAAAAAAACTGCTAACCATCTAAGATTAGCAGTTTCTTTTTCTTATCTTAAACAAACTTTATTTTGCTATTTTTGCCCAACTATCTTTTAGGGATACTGTGCGGTTAAATACCATCATATCTGCAGTTGAATCTGGATCTACATTAAAGTATCCGATTCGTTGGAACTGGAAGTTCTGAAGAGGTTGAGCATTTGTCAACCATGGTTCGATAAATGCGTTGGCAATCTTTAATGAGTCCGGATTTAACATCTCTCTGAAATCCTTCTCTTTCTCGTCTCCCGGATTCTCAACATTGAATAGTCTGTCATACAAACGCACCTCTGCAGGCACTGCATGAGGAACAGAAACCCAGTGAATTGTACCTTTAACTTTTCTGTCGCTACCCGGCATTCCGCTCTTTGTGTCCGGATCATATTCTGCATATACCTCTGTCACCTTGCCTGTCTCATCTTTTTTGCATCCTGTGCATTTCACGATATAACCATTCTTCAAACGAACCTCATTGCCGATTGTCAAACGGAAGTATTTCTTTGGAGCCTCTTCCATGAAGTCATCACTTTCGATGTACAACTCGCGGGAGAAAGGAATTTCTCTCTTGCCCATTGATTCATCTTCCGGATTGTTGATTGCCTCCATCATCTCCACCTGACCCTCAGGATAGTTTGTCAAAATCAATTTGATAGGGTTGATAACTGCATTTACACGAATAGCGGTGGCATTCAACTCCTCGCGAATAGTTGCTTCTAAAAGTGATACGTCGATGATGCCATCATACTTGGTGTAACCAATTCTGTCGATAAATTTGCGAATAGAAGATGGGGTATATCCTCTTCTTCTAAGTCCTCCAATGGTTGGCATACGAGGGTCGTCCCATCCGCGAACCAATCCCTCTTGCACCAATTGCAACATTTTACGTTTGCTCATTACGGTATATGTAATGTTCAAACGGTTGAATTCACGCTGTTTTGGTCGATAATCATCGTTAGCAAATTGGTCGATGAACCAATCATAGAGAGGTCTGTGTACCTCAAATTCTAACGTACATAGTGAGTGGGTTACTCCCTCAAAATAGTCGGACTGTCCGTGTGCAAAGTCGTACATTGGATATACTTTCCATTGATAACCTGTGCGATGGTGAGGGTGAGTGGTGATAATACGGTAGATAATAGGGTCGCGGAAGTGCATATTCGGACTTGCCATATCTATCTTGGCACGCAATACCATTTTACCATCTTCAATTTTACCCTCTGTCATATCCATGAAGAGTTGTAAGTTCTCTTCAATCGGTCTGTTTCTGTACGGACTCTCTGTCCCCGGTGTGGTAGGAGTTCCTTTTTGTTTCGCAATCTCTTCGGCACTCTGCTCATCAACGTAGGCTTTCCCTTCTTTAATGAAGCGAACAGCCAAATCCCATAATTGTTGGAAATAGTCTGAGGCGTAATAGATATTTTTCCATTGAAATCCCAACCATTGAATATCCTCTTGTATAGAATCTACATATTCAACATCCTCTTTTACCGGATTGGTATCATCGAATCGCAAATTACAAATTCCATTGTATTTTTGCGCAATTCCAAAATCCATGCAGATGGCTTTTGCGTGGCCAATATGTAGATATCCATTGGGTTCCGGAGGGAAACGAGTTTGAATGCGACCTCCATTTCGGCCCTCTCTTAAATCCTCTTCTACGATCTCTTCGATGAAGTTCAAACTTTTTTTCTCCTCTTTTTCAATTGTTTTTTCAGACATAACTTTTCCTAATTTTTATAAAGTGTTGCAAAGTTATATATTTTGTATGAACATTTGAGGTCTTCGTTGAATTTTTTTTGTTCCCGATAGGGGTGGATAGTAGACTTTTTTATGATTTCGGAGAATGTACGTTGCTTATATCTCCAAAAGAAATAAGCCCGTTCGATCTTTGTAATGGATGACCGGACGGGCTTTTAGGCTCTGTTGTGATGCTCTATTTTTTCAAACTCAACATGATTTGACCGGCTTTAACCTTCTCATTCTTTGTGGCTCCCGGACGAATTTTGCCACTCATCATCCAACCGATTAGATTCTCGATTAGGGTGATGGTTGGTTTGTTTTCTATGTTCTGAACCAAATAGACTTGATAATTCAAATTATTCTCCAAGCATTTATCCCACTCTTTTTCAGTTAAGAAGAATGTTTGATTGCTCTCTTTTGACCCTTTGCATGCTATGTAATATTCGGTCACATTGTTTTCAAAGTCAACAATCTCAAAGTCATATCCAACACTTTTTTTGCTGCCTTCATTCATCCATTTTACACGATTAGGATACTTCTTTTGGAGATATTCATAGAGGTATTTTTCGCTCTTTTCTGATACGGAATTTTGCTCTTTTGAATCCAATTGAATTACAACATCCTTATCTTGTTGAATCAATTCCTCTATTTTCTTGTTTTGAATCTCTTTCTCTTTGTTTATCTCTGAAATAGTGGCATTTAATTCTTCTCTCTCTTCTTTTAATGCGGCAATTTGGGCAGATTTATTTTCACTCTCTGCTTGAAGATCTGTGATATTCTTTTCGTATGCTTTACATTGTGCACGCAACTTTTCTATCTTAGAGATGTTTTCTTTGCCGTTTTCAAGTGTGCGGGACAAGATCTTTTCGTTTTCCTCCAAAAGTTGACTGATCTTTTGTGTGCCGGCTTTCAGTGCTGCCATTGCATCAAATGTATCCTCTTCGCTCTCTTCTTGCTCTGCAATTGGCGCAGCAACTTCTACTTTAGGGGTGTCTTTGATTTCTACGCGAACATACTCTTTTTTAGGTTCCGGTTTTACCTCCACTTTTGGCTCCTCTTTGATCTCTGCCTTTGGCTCGATTTTAACCTCTTCTTTAGGCTCTTCCTTTGGTTGGGTCGGTGCCACCGTTTTTCCTTGTAAAGCATCAATCAAAGGTTTTAATTGGTTGGCAATTTCGATGGAATTGTTGAAGATCTCTTCCGGAATTTCACAAAAAACTCCTCCGGTGAAAGCACTTGCTCGCTCTGCAATTTTTTTGTCACTTTCATTAATTCCTATTCCAATGATATTTACTTGTACACCCTCATGCCCATGCTCTATTTCATACTCATAGTTTCCTCCGTCAGTCTCTTCTCCGGCTGTCACCAAAACTATTCGTTTGCAATCGGCATCTACATTTCGAAGCGATTTTAGTGATTCTTTGATGGTGTAACCAATAGGCGAACCTCCATTCGGGAATGGTAAGCTACCTGCCTTCTGCATAAAGTCCGACTTGGTGTTAAGACCCATGTCCAGAGAGTTGATAACAATCGGATTCTTTACTACCGATAAAAATGTTCTCATACCAATATTCTCGTCGAAGTTTAGGTATGGAATAATCTCATTTTGTAAAATTGTTTGTGTGATTGTCAGTTTCTTATCCATCTTATCAGAGATGTCAATAAGAAAGTCAATAGCGTTTTTCATGATTATAGTATTTTATAAATTATATAATTTCCCCTCGAATCATTCTATTTAGAAATAGTTACGATGGGTTCTAAAATTCTCCATATAGATATGGGTGTATAACTTTTTTAGTTGTAATTTGTTGTTTATCAGTAAAATATAACACCCTAATCTACTCTCTTCTTTCGAACAATAATCTACTTGAAATAAATTCAAAAATCCTCCCAAAAATGAATTTATAGAACCCTTCTTAATTATTTTTCGCTAAAATAATCAATAAACTTTAAAATCCACCTATTTTTTACAAAATAGTTTTATCGTTCTGATTTTTCTTTCTTCTAACGCCATAAATATCCGCTGTTTTTTACTTAAAAAATTGTGTCGTTCATTGAATAAAGTTGTTCGACTCTTTTTTTTGAAGATACTTTTGCGATACAATTTAATCTATAAAAACGAATATAAAATGAAACAAATTAACTATTTATTAATTGTTGTGGGGCAATTTTTATTTGCCTCCCTCTCTGCTCAGACCGATGTGACGGTTGTCTATTCTAATGGAGGGCGAGAGATTTTGACAGTGCAAGATGATGGCGGATTATATTTTTTGGATGAACAATTACTGATTGCTCAAATATCCGGGAATGTAAAGACGATTAAGATGACTGAGATTCAAAAAGTGCTGTTTTCAGAATCAACCGGTTCGGTAGATTTACAGTCGGTTGGTAAAGATAAGAATTCGCTCATGTTGTATCCTAATCCCGTAAATGATAACCTTTACATCTTAGGTATAGGAGAAGATTGGGCTGAGTATGTGATTTTCTCTGTTAGCGGTACAACTCTTCTTGAAGGGGTGTGTAAAGGGGGCGAGCCATTGGATATCTCCTCTTTGTTACCCGGAATTTATTTTATTAACGTGAATGGTATAATTGTTAGATTCTCAAAATTATGAAAAAACATATTGCTGCAATATTGAGCGTGTTATGTGGATTAGCATTGTATGCTCAGCAAAAAATTCAGTTCTATTTCCAAAACGAAGTTGTTTATGAAGAACTTACTTCAAATGTAGATAGTATCAAATTAGGAGGCGGAAGCGTGATTGTGAATACACCTGAGAAAGCTATCCCATTTACGATTTCAGGCATTGATAGTCTCCTTTTTTCGGAGGTTTCATCATCCGTACTTTCTGATAGTATCATACGGATTCATTATTTAGATTCAACCGTTGAAGTGCATAATCCATACAAAAATGCAGGTTTGTCGATTGCTGTTGATGGAGCTAATGTGGTTGTAGATGCGGCAACGGGAATTAAAGATTTGGAGTATTATATCTCCGGAGCAACGGGAAATGGATTCTTATCCATTAATTCAGCAGATCGGTTAACATTGATTTTGGATGAGGTCTCGATTGCAACCCAATCTTCAATGCCGGCGATTGAAATTCTTCAAGACAAGGCGGTAACCCTGAAATTGTTAGGCATCTCCTCGCTCTCCGATCACTCTTCTAACAACAATAAAGCTACTCTTACTTCAAAAACACAGTTGATATTTAGTGAAGAGAGCGATGGAGTTTTAAATGTGACAGGAAATGCTAATCATGCTATTTTCAGTAGTGATTACATTCGTTTGGAAGAGGGGAATACTATCCGAATTAACTCTTCCGTAGCAGATGCTTTGCATTTGGATTATTTTGTGATGAATGGAGGAGAACTGTTGGCCGATAATGTAGGAGGTGATGGGATAGATGCCGAAAAAAGTCGTATCGAAATTAATGCGGGAAATATGAAAATTACCTCTTTGGGTGATGATAAGAAGGGATTGAAATGTGATTCAGCCATTATGATTAATGGAGGAAATGTGGTGGTGAATATGAGTGGAGCAGGAGCCAAGGCTATCAAAAGCGGGGCAGAGCCGTTGCGCATTGCCGGCGGTAAAATCGAACTGAATATTACATCAGAAGATCCCTATTATGATGAAGCAGAAGCAGATTATGCATACGGAGGAGCGTTGAAATCTGATGCCGGCATTGAAATATCCGGAGGAGAGATTGTGATCAATAGTTCGGCTAATGGTGCTAAGGCAATCAATGGAACTACGGTAAATATCTCTGACGGAGCAAAAGTTATTGCCAACCTCACCGGCTCTACATTCGATGAGCCCAAGGGGAGTGGATATGACCCATCGTTCCTTTGCGGCGTTAAAGCTTCGGGGGACGTCTCGTTGAGTGATGCTCAACTCTCCATTCAGCTCTCATCCGGAGCAAAAGGAGCAAAGGGTATCAATTCTGATGCCAATATCTCGATGATCAGTGGCGAACTGACAATCGATGCACAAGGTTCGTTTCATATCTATAAAGACTCTGCCGGAACAGCAGATACAACGGCCACTATCTACCTAAAAGCGGATAATGACGTTATAATTCGTTCGGGAGAACTGACTCTCTCAGGAAATGGCCGAGGCGTGAATAGTTGGAACGCATACGTAGGAGTTGAAGGTGCGGAAGATAGCTCTTTAGTGATGAACTTAACTTGTAATGGTACACAATCAGCAACCATATCCAACTCTTCTTCCGGCGGAGGAATGTGGGGTGGCGGTGGCATGGGAAATGAGTCCCGCACTCGTTATATCTCCAAACCTCGAGGATTCAACGTTGATAACATCATTGATATATACAGTGGTACAATCACTATTAATTCCGGCGATGCTCCAATTTTTAGTAATAATCAGGTGAATATTTCCGGAGGGTACATCATCACAGAGGTGTTGGATGGAATGGATGCGAAGGGAGTTCGTGCCGACTCTATATTGACAATTTCCGGCGGGTTGGTTGTGGTTAAGGAGGCATTTGAGGGCTTTGAAGCATGTTATATCAATCTCTTAGGCGGAGTCTCCATGGTTAATACATCAGATGATGGTTGGAATGCAACCGCTTCGCATTTAAGTTCATCAACATCTTCATCAACTCCCGGCGGAGGAATGTGGGGTGGCAGTCCTTCTTCAGGAACAACGTCGGTTCTGACAGTAGCCGGAGGCTACCATTTGCTTGTGGCAGGTGGGGATGGATTTGATTCCAATGGAAATGGAGTTATCTCCGGTGGTACCGTCGTTGTGGGACAATCCGGTGGCGGAAATGGAATTTTTGATATTGGAGATGGTAGCTATACGTTGTCAATTTCAGGAGGAACTGTCTTGGCTTTTGGAGGCTCGGATATGGCAGTTACACCTAATACATCCGGGAAAGTGGTTGCTACAGGATATAAATCTGCTAATTTGTCGGCTAATACCTTGCTACATGTTGCAGACGCAAGCGGAAATGTGTTGTCTTCCATAAAATTGCCTATTGGAAGCTCGTCTATGTATTTTGCTTCCGATAAATCTTCCTCGTCTTATGGTTTCTATACCGGAGGTAACTATACTGGAACTTATACCTATTTTGGTGAGTTGGGCTATAATAATGGAGGCCATTTTTACGGTGAAGGAGGAAGTGTGAGTGGAGCTTCTGCATCAGGTTCTTCTTCCAGTTCCGGTGGGCGTTGGTAACTTAGACCCTAAATTGTGTTGTTCTTATATATTTTTGAGACCGTTTTTTCGAGAGAATGGACGGTCTCTGCTTTTTTTAACAATTTTAGTGTGTGTATTTAATAAAAAAAATGTAATATTGCATAAATAAATTTTAATATCATGAGAGACTGTTCCAGAAAACTATTGTGGGGTGTTGTTTTTCTCCTTTTTCCCCTCGTGGTATCAGCTCAAGCTGACATCACGTTAACGTTGAAAAAAGGTGGTAGTTGTAGTTACAATATTGAACCAAGTGGTTATTTGCTTTTCAATAAAGATACTATGAAGATTAAAACTTCAGATAAACAGCAAGATTTGATGTTGATTCCGTTGTCGATGATTAAAACAATGCAGATTTTTTCTCCTTATACTACGGGTGATACAGATAATTCTCTTTCTTCATTATCTTGTTTGGCTGCTTATCCCAATCCTGTCTTCTCTAAGTTTTATCTCTCTGGGGTAAACCAAGGTGATTGGGTGCAACTGTTCTCTTTGTCCGGAGTTTTGTTGGCTGAGTTCGCTTATAGTGATGAGGGGATTGATCTTTCCGGATATTCTGTCGGAAATTATGTTGTGAAAGTTAATGGAGTATCAATTAAAATCAGTAAACTATGAAAAGGTCTTTTTTATTCTTAATCAGTCTGTTCTTATGCTTCTCTACTTTTGGAGCACATGTCTTTTATTTGCATAGTGGTGGTGAAATTGTTGAGGATGAAAAATGTTCGGATTTAGATACGTTGAGATTCCTCGAGGGTCAGGCTCTCTTTTCAATGGAGGGTGATGAAATGATGGTATATGAAATCGATGCAATAGACTCTCTCTCTTTTGAGGAGATTCTTGTCGCTTCTGATACAGTTTTTGTGACTTTTCAAGATGGACAAGATCCTGTGGTTGTTAATCCATTGGAAAATGATATTGAAGTTACAATAGAAGAGGGTGGTGTTTTTGTAAATTGTCATTCTCAATTAGAAAATGTTGTCTATTCATTGTCCGGCTCCTCTTCTGATGGCTACTTCCATATTGAGTCTGAAAGAAAATTCACTGTACAATTGAATAACTTGAACTTGGCTTCTAAAGGAGTGTTGGCTCCTATTCGTTCTTTTGCGGGAAGTTCTATGAACTTGGAATTGAAAGGTGAAAATCGTTTAGCTGATTCTTCGGCTGATACTTGTAATGCTGTTTTGAGAAGCAAAGGTCAAATTGTGTTTGTGGGAGAAGGAGCTTTGTCTGTTGTGGCAAACTCTAAACGCGGTATTCAATCAGGAGATTATATCGAAATTAATAGTGGTACTGTTAGCGTGATTGCACCGTATGGTGATGCACTCAAAATGAATGATTATTTCGAAATGAATGGAGGGGCTTTACTCGTTTTGGGATATGGAGTTGAAGTGGAAAAAGGGTATATGCAGATTAATGGAGGTAGCATTAATTATGTTAACCGTGATTCGGAAGATAAATATATTGATGATGCAAAAGGTTTGAAGTGTGATGGTGATACATTGCTTCCTATTACCCCGGAAAATGGTTCGATTACAATCAATGGAGGATTGCTTACCTTTGATGTTGGTGGTGAAGTGAGTCGTTTTATTCGTTGCTCCGGTGATGTAATTGTTAATGGTGGTACTATCAATGGTGTGTTGAATGCAACTCCATTCTACGATTCTGAAATTGATGATATCTCTTATCAGTGTATTGTTAAAGCAGACGGTATGATTAAGATGTTGGGAGGAAATCATGATTTGACTATCTCTGAAGTTTCATACGGTGGTAGAGGTTTGGTTGCCGATAACTCAATTATTTTTGATGGTGGGGTTAAGTTGAATTTAAATATTGCATGTTCTCCTTACTACAAAAATTATGATGAGTCGAAAAAACCAAAATATGGTTATGGGTTGAAAACCGATTATGACGTGATAATGAATAATTGTGATGTAAATATATCAAGTGAATTAACTGCTAATAGTGGTATTCCGGTTTCATCCTATACTTTTGAGGTGAATGAAGGGGCAAAGGTGCAATTAATCTCTTATTCTAACGTCTTTTCTAAGGTGCTGGATGTCATAAAACTGAAAGGAGGGCAAGTGATAACAATTGCGCCTTCTTGTACAGATATGACGGAGACAACTGCTGCCGGTGGTGTGATGATTTCTTTGGGATTGAAAGGGTATGGTAACCATTATATAACTGCTTCTTCGCCATACGCATCTATTAAGTATGCTGCTACTGTCGGGAATGCAATTAACATCAAATCGAAAGATGGTTTGGATATGTTGACATATCAATTGCCGACTTCCATTAATGCATTGACTTCCGGTAGTGTTTACATGTTTATTTATGGTCCTTATGGTAAAACGGTGGATTATGATCTTTCTTCAGGAGGAGTAATTTCCGGAGGTACAGAATGGAATGGAATTTACCAAAGTGCTACCTACTCTGGCGGTAATAGTATCTCATTCAAACCAAATGCCCTTCTTGTTGAAGTGAAATAAAGCTTTATAGGGTAATTAATAGAAGTTGCTTTGTAAAGGATTGCATAAAAGGTCTGTTTTGTTCTTGTGCAAAACGGACCTTTCCTTTGACGTAATTTCTCCAAAATCTCAGTTTTTTTGTTAAGGTTGATGTATTTTATAAAGATTTAAACAACGTTCTAAATAAAATTTTACTACCTTTGAGGTTCAAATAAAGATGTTTAAATTTTAATATCCAAAGATATGTCAGAAAATATAGATTGGGCGAACTTGTCTTTTGGTTATATGAAGACAGATTATAATGTTCGTTGTTATTACAGAAACGGAGCTTGGGGAGAGATTGAGCTTAGTTCAGAAGAGAGTATCAATATGCACATGGCTGCAACTTGCCTTCATTATGGTCAAGAGGCATTTGAGGGACTAAAGGCTTTTCGCTGTAAAGATGGAAAGATTCGTATCTTCAGAATGGAGGCTAATGCAGAACGTTTGCAATCAACTTGTCGTGGAATTTTAATGCCGGAATTGCCAACAGAAAAGTTCTGTGAGATGATTAAAAAGGTTGTTAAGATGAACGAAAGATTTATTCCTCCATACGAGAGCGGAGCATCTTTGTATATTCGTCCATTGTTGATTGGAACCGGAGCTCAAGTTGGTGTTCGTCCTGCTAATGAATATCTTTTCGTTGTTTTTGTAACGCCTGTAGGTCCTTACTTCAAAGGAGGTTTCTCTGCTAATCCGTATGTTGTAATTCGTGAATTTGACCGTTCTGCACCATTAGGTACAGGTGTGTATAAAGTGGGTGGTAACTATGCTGCAAGTTTGTTGGCAAACAAAAAAGCTCATGACTTGGGATACTCTTGCGAATTCTATTTGGATGCGAAAGAGAAGAAGTATATTGACGAGGCTGGAGCAGCCAATTTCTTCGGAATCAAGAATAATACTTACATCACTCCTGAATCTACTTCGATTTTGCCTTCTATCACAAACCGTAGTTTGATGCAACTCGCTGAAGATATGGGTATGAAGGTTGAACGCAGACAGATTCCTATCGAAGAGTTGGAAACAATGGAAGAGGCCGGCGCTTGCGGTACTGCTGCTGTAATCAGCCCTATCGCTCGCATCGACGATTTGGAGATGAATAAGTCTTACGTTATCTCTAAAGACGGAAAACCAGGCCCTATCAGCAAAATGTTATATGATAAATTGAGAGGTATTCAATATGGTGATGAGCCTGATACGCATAATTGGGTGACTGTATTGGATTAACAAATTTAATACTCTATTTACAAAGGCGGCAAGGTAGCTGCCTTTGTTTGTTTTTTTGAAGGACCTAAAGTAACTGACAATCAGAAAGAACAAGGAAGTTATATCGCTTTCCTCCAATGATGATTATTGTCTTATCATTGAACCTTTTCTCAGTTTAAAATTGATTATAAATATTTCCACAAATGCAGAGTCAAGTTGCAGAGAGTGTTATAATACTACTCTCTCTGAAGTTTGTTATATACAATGAATAGAGAGATATTTCAAAATTTTTCTATCTTTGTAAAAACTTAAATATCAGAAATTATGGGCTTATATCTGAATCCGAACGCGGATGCGTTCATGCAGAACAGAAATAAAAAGATATATGTGGACAAATCACAGATAATCTATGAACTTAATGACTTGATAGATTCTGATGATAATTTTGTCTGCCTCTCCCGTCCTCGCCGTTTTGGGAAGAGCATGGCGGGCAACATGATTTCTGCCTACTACTCAAAGGGCTGCAACACCAGAGAGGTTTTCAGCCAGATGAAACTCGGTCAAGAGCCATGCTTTGACAAATACCTGAACAAGTTCAATGTCATCAAACTGGATTTGAACGGGTGGTATCAAAGGGCGATACAGAGGAATAGAAAGGATCTTTTGTTGACAGACATTCATGAGACTTTGGTTGATGAATTTAAGGTGGCTTTTCCTGCGTTGTCTTTTTGTAGCGGAGAAACTTTGGATCAATGCATTCTTAAAGTCTATGCGGAAACCGGCGAAAAGTTTGTCATCATCATAGATGAATACGATGTCTTGATTCGTGAGCAAGTTCCGCAATCGCTGTTCGACAGTTACCTAAGTTTTCTCAACGCACTTTTCAAGGACACCGCTATTCGTCCGGCTATTGCATTGGCTTATATTACCGGCATTATTCCGATTGTGCGCGACAAGGTACAGTCCAAACTGAACGAGTTCACGGAATATACTATGCTCGACGCTGCGCAATTTGCTCCGCACGTAGGTTTCACCGCAGAGGAGACCAAGGCCCTTTGCGAACAATACGGATGTGACTTTGCCGAATTTGAGCGTTGGTATGACGGTTACAGGCTCAGCGACGAAGTCAGCTTGTTCAATCCAAAGTCGGTGACCTCTTCCATCAGTCGCAAAAGGATGGGCAGCTATTGGTCTGCTACAGGTTCATTTGAGGCGTTGAAGGATTACATTTTGATGGATTTTGAAGGCATTCGTCAAGATGTTGTCACCATGATTTCGGGTGACAGTGTGGAGGTGGATGTCGGCTCGTTCTTGAACACTTTGGACAAGTTTGAGTCGAAGGACGATGTGTTCACTTACCTGATTCACTTGGGTTACTTGAACTATAATTTTGAGGAACAAACTTGCTGCATCCCCAACGAGGAGGTTCGGCAAGAGTGGGTGCGTTCTGTCAAATTGAGTCCCGACTACAAAAAACTGATGGAGATTATCAACGCCTCCAAGAAACTCCTCGACGCAACCGTCGAAGGCAACGAGGAGGCAGTGGCAAAGGCTCTCGACGCAGCCCACACAGAGGTGACCAACCCTCTAACCTACAACGACGAGCATTGCTTCCAAAGTGCCATCTGCTTGGCTTACTTCTACGCTAACACACGCTACACGCTCTTCAAAGAGTTGCCAACCGGCAAAGGTTACGCAGACTTGGTGTTAATTCCATATTTGCCCAACATTCCGGCAATGGTGATAGAGTTAAAACACAACAAAAGCGCAGGAAGTGCGCTTCAACAAATAAAGGATAAAAACTACTGCCAAGCTCTCAACAACTACAAAGGCGACCTGCTTTTCGTAGGCGTGAATTACGACGAGAAGACCAAGGAACACAGTTGCAAGATTGAGCGGTTGGTTAACTGATATTGTTAAAGCCATTATTAAGAAACCGTTTAAATTTTATTTTAAATTTGTTTTGAGTTTCACTCTCTCAAATATGCTCGAAATAAAATTTAAACAACTTCTTTTATAAGAAAATAATTATTTTTGAAACGAAGAATAACCATTGGTAGTTGCTATAAATTGGGTAGATATAATTTGAAGTGATTCCTTTTATTAATATTCTAAGTATGAAACGATTTTTATTGTTAGCTATTTCTTGTTTTATTTTGTCTTCTCTCCATGCAGAAGAGTGGGGGTTAGTTTGGTCGGATGAGTTTGATTATTCCGGTGAGCCGGATAATTCTAAATGGTCTTTTGATACCCAGGGGAATGACTGGGATTGGGGGAACAATGAAGCGCAAAACTATACCCCGAAGGAGAATAGAAATGCTTGGGTGGAAAATGGAAATCTAGTTATTGAAGCCAGAAAAGAGAGTTGGCGTTGGTGGGGTGATGGAGAAACCAAGCAATATACTTCTGCCCGGATTATCTCTAAAAACAAAGGCGATTGGACGTATGGGAAATTTGAGGTGAGAGCCTTATTGCCAAAAGGCAGAGGAATGTGGCCTGCCATTTGGATGCTTCCTACGGATGAGGTTTATGGGGGGTGGCCTAAAAGTGGCGAGTTGGATATCATGGAAAATGTAGGTTTTGATCCCTTGAAGATTCACTGTAATATTCATACAGAGGCTTATCATCATAGTATTAATACCAACAAAGGTAATACTGTTACAACCTCCAATCCTGCCGAAAATTGGCATATTTATAGTCTTGAATGGTTTGAAGACAATGTTACTTTTTATTTGGATGGAAATATGGTCTTTTCTTTTGACAAAGAGCAAGATAATAATTCTGCTGTATGGCCATTTGACCAACGTTTTCATCTTCTGTTGAATATTGCCGTTGGAGGCGGTTGGGGCGGTGAACAAGGTATTGATGATAGTGTTTTCCCTCAACGTATGTTGGTTGATTATGTGCGTGTTTATGAACAACAAAATTCAACAGAAACAGAATTAATAAGAGCGAATCGGCTTAAAGTGACTCCTTCTTTTGCAACAGAGTCTGTAAATATCTGTGGTGGAGAAGAGGGTGTAGAGTATCAACTTGTTTCAATTCAAGGTGTTACGGTGAGTTCTAATGTCTCTGCCGGTACTTTAGATGTATCCTCTTTGCCTAAGGGAATCTATTATCTTTGCAAAGACGGGAAAAGAGTGGCTTCTTTCTTGAAAAAATAGAGGTAAGGAACTCTTTTTAATCTATTTCAAAATATTATTAACATTGTTTCTAACAGATTTCTTGTTAGGAACAATGTTTTTTTTCTCAATCATCTAAGTTTGTTGAATAATTTGTTTTGTTTGAATGTTTCTGATAGTCAGTTGAATAGGTGAAATAATTTGAAAATTAAATTCGCTCATATCTTTGTAAAGACATGAGTTTTTTTTGCTATCACAAAAAAAACTCATTCGCTTAAACACCCTCTTGGTAGTTAGAGTTATTGGGAGGAGTTTTTTTAATAATTTATTAAGTGAAAGAATGAAAAAACTAATTTTTTTATTGACAATGTGCGTGGTTTTTAATCTGTCTGCTCAAGACATAATTGTCAAACGAAATGGAGATGAACTACAATGTAGAATTTTGGAGGTTAGTAAAAATGAGGTGAAGTACAAACGTTGGGTAAATTTGGATGGTCCTGCTTTTTCTGAAAAGAAATCCGACATTTTCATGATCAAGTATGAGAATGGAGAAAAGGATATGATTGCTCATAGCTCTCCCGTATCAGAATCTTCTGCTGTCTCTTCCGGTATGAATAGTGTAGATCCTAATGAATATATTTTTGAAGAGCCTACCCCCATTTCTCATACTTACTTAAAATATACAACAAAAGGGAAAAGAGAGTCCGGTCTAATCAAATGGGGAAATATGTTGCCGGAAGAGCAAGCGATGGATTTGCTAAGCCATGATTGGCTTGATTTTAAGAAAGCAAGAGAAGAATCAAGAGTAGGTAAGATTTTGACTAATGTAGGTGCCTCATTCGCTATTACAGGATTGGTGGGTACTTGTGTTGGTATACCTGGTTTAGTCCATTATATACGTAAAGATCATGTAGATTTTTTTTATTGTACATTGTTGGTTTCTGGGGCGAGTTTAGCCTTGAGTACTCCTACCTTTTTTATTGGAAGAAGATTGCATAAGCGAGGTCACAAAAACGCTACTCAAATAGTTGACAAGTATATTGAAGCGTATGAAAATGGCAAAAAGAACACCGGCATGGCTGTGCCTGAGTTTAGTATTAATTCAAATGGTAATAATATCGCATTTGCAGTAACATTCTAAAATATGAAAAAGATATTGCTATCTATTATTTCTGTATTATGCTCATTAACAACCGTTGGACAAGATGTGATTGTCATGCAAAATGGCGATGAAATAGAGTGTAAACTTGTAGAAGTAGGTGTGGAAAACATTAAATACAAAAGATTGTCAAATCTGAATGGGCCTACATTTGTGGAGGAAAAAGATGATGTCTTTATGATAAAATATCAAAATGGAGAGAAGGATGTTTTCGGAGTGAAAACAGAGTTTCAATCACAAGATATTCTTATCAACCCTTCGTCAGTGATGACAGTACCGAGTTTGATTTATGACAAAGATTCAAAGTCCGGTTTATCTTCAGGAGGTACTGAACTCTCAATAAAATATGCCCAAAGGATTATGGGAGCCGATTGGAACGATTTTCAAATGTATCAAGCGAAAAGAGAAAAAGGTAAAAAACTAATAGTCTGGAGTGCAGTCTGTCGAGTTTTAAGTTCGGGAACTGTTATGGTTGGTGTTTTCACGGGAGATATACCTTGGTACATAGTCGCTTCGGGATTGCGCCTGACAAGTTATCCGCTTTTAGCGACCGGACTTGTAAATACGATAAAAGGGACTCGTGGCTGTAAGCGTCTTGTGAGGCAGCATAATGCTTCATCGTTGAGTTTTAATCCGGAATTTGATTTCGGATTAGGGATGAATGCTGTTTCGTTCTATATGAATTTTTGAACGTTGTGTATGAGCTGATGGTTTGGAAATAAATACTTAATGAAGGGAAATGCAGAGGTTTGCATTGGGTCTGATTGAGGCTATTCGTGGATGTCAAATCTATTAATTATAATATGTATGTAGCCGGTTTAAAAATTGATAGGTAGATGGCTGATTCCCAATACAAAAGCCCTGCATCGTTATGATGCAGGGCTTTGTTGCCTATATAAAAATCGTTCGTAATTGATTTTATCTTATTATTTTACATTACCAACTTTAATCAAGTATTCAGCAATTTGAACTGCATTTAGGGCTGCACCTTTCTTAATTTGGTCTCCCACAATCCAGAATGTTAAGCCATTTTCGTTAGCTAAATCTTTGCGAATACGTCCTACATAAATATCGTCCGTTCCGGCCAAGAATAGTGGCATAGGATATTTCTTATTGGCAGGATCGTCCATCAATTGAACTCCTTCAAATTTTTCAAAAGCTTCTCTTGCTTCTTCTACGCTGATAGGTTTTTCAGTTTCAATCCAAATAGACTCTGAGTGGGAGCGAAGAGATGGAACGCGAACACACATTGCAGAGCAATTAACATCACTATGCATGATTTTCTTTGTTTCGTTAAACATCTTCATCTCCTCTTTGGTGTAGCCGTTATCAGTAAATACGTCAATCTGAGGTATTACGTTGTAGGCCAATTGGTAAGCAAATTTCTCTACTGTTACGGGTTTGTCATCCAACACTTCGCGATATTGTTGCTCCAACTCTGCCATGGCTGCTGCTCCTGCTCCACTTGCAGCTTGGTAACTTGCAACGTGAATGCGCTTGATATGACTGATATTTTCTAATGGCTGAAGGGCAACTACCATCATAATGGTTGTACAATTAGGATTGGCAATGATTCCTCTTGGGCGATTCAATGCGTCTGCTGCATTGCACTCTGGCACAACCAAAGGTACATCGTCATCCATGCGGAATGCACTTGAATTGTCTATCATTACTGCTCCATATTTCGTAATGTCGGCAGCATATTCTTTAGAAATTCCGGCTCCTGCCGAGGTGAATACGATGTCGATGTCTTTGAAATCATCGCCATGTCTCAACTCTTTTACCACGTATTTCTTGCCCTTGAATTCATACTCTTTTCCGGCACTTCTTGACGAACCAAATAATACTAACTCGTCTAATGGAAAATTTCTTTCTGCTAATACTCGTAGAAATTCTTGTCCTACGGCTCCGCTTGCTCCAACAATTGCTACTCTCATTTTATCTTTTTTTCTTTGTGGGGAAGGCTCTCCTCCCCGGTGTTAGTAAATCTTTTTTGTTGTGGATAATTGCTTTGCCATGTTTTTATGATTATGCCCAAAGCAATGTTTCCTGTTTAATTTTTTATAATTTTTCTTTGAGAAACCTTATTTTACATTAAATTTGCAGACAGGTTTTCAAAAACTGATGCAAAGATATTTATAAACTATTAACTTAACGTAAAATGAAACGAAAATTTTTATCTGTTTTTGCGGGATTATTGTTTCCGCTTTGTTCTTTTTCTTCTATTTCTAACTCTTTTTCTGAAAATTCTATCCCTATAGAGTGGACTGGAGATTGTTCGCGGTTCCTAATTTCAGAGGATAATAGGTTGCAATTAAATGACCCGGATAAGTTGGGAAAGAGCTATGTGGCATTCTCTTCTACGGCTATGAATAATGCAGAGTGGAGCCTGACGATGGAGTTGCAATTTCGTCCTTCGAGCTCTAATTATATGCGTTTTTTCCTTTGCAGCGACTCTCCTGTATTGTCCGAGGCGTTGAATGGCTATTTTCTGCAGGTCGGAAATACGAATAGACAAATTTTGTTGTACCGAATGAGCAATGGTTCTACCAAAATTTTAGGCAGAAGTGTTGAGGAGCGATTGGATCGTTCTTCCATCTCTCTTTCTGTAAAAGTGATACGTTCGGAAATGGGTGAGTGGAGAGTTTATTCCAGACTAAATGATGAAATCTCTTTTACGGAGGAGTTTGTGGTGCAAGATACTATGTTTGTGAATTCTTACTTTTCCGGAATTTATTGCAAATATTCCAAAACCAATTCGGATAAGTTTTATTTTGATGATTTGTTTATTGATGGGACTGCGCTTTCAGACAATGTGGCACCGGAAGTGGATAAATTCTCTATCACAGATTCTTCAATCATCTTGCAAATGAGTGAGCGGATTGATTGTGTGGATTTTTCGTATGAGTTGCAGAATCTCTCATATTATGAGTCTTATTGGAATTCGCAGTGCAATACCTTGTCTATTCTTTTGCATGAAAAATTGGAACATGGTGTTCGTTATGGTTTATCAATCTCTAATTGTAGGGATATGGCAGGCAATGCAATGAATGATACCACACTCTATTTTGCTATCCCGGATAGTGTGGCTCCCGGCGACCTCTTATTTTCGGAAGTCTTGTTTAATCCGACTTCCGGTGGAAGTGAATATGCGGAAATTTATAACAATAGCAATAAAATTATCGACCTTTCTACTTTGCGTTTCTCTACTCGAAAGGCGGCTGATTCCTCTATCTACTCATCTAAAAAGTTGTCCTCGGATCCTCTGTTTATCTTCCCCGGAGAGTATAAATTGATTACGGATGAGGTCGAAGGTGTTTGTAACTATTTTGATTGTCCGAACCTTTCTTCGTTTGTTTTATTATCCACCATGCCGAGTTTGAGGAATGAGGATGGGTGTATTGTTTTGTTTAGAAGTAAGGATAGTTTGGTGATAGATAATTTTTATTACAATGCCTCTATGCATTCTGAATTGTTATCGAATAATGCTAAGGGTGTCTCGTTGGAGCGGGTGGATTGGACAAGTAATCTTTGGGTATCTTCTGCCGGTAGTGCAGGCTATGGAACTCCGGGCTATGCCAATACCTCTTCGGCAGAATCGGTGGATGTGCTTAGTTTTGAATCGTCTGAATATTGCTTCCCCTATTATGATGAGTCGCAACATTTTAGATTGCGATACCATTTGGACGATGTGGGCTATTTTGTAACCATTCGTATCTATTCGCTTTCCGGTTATTGTGTCAAAATTCTTGCCGATCATCTTTTGTTTCCTAATGAGGGAGAGATTGTTTGGGACGGAAGAGATGATGCCGGCAGGGTATTGCCTTCGGCTCCCTATGTTTTGTTGTGGGAGGCGATTCATGAGAAGGGGAGTGTTGTTAGAAAAAATTGGGTTGTATTTGTTTCTTCTAAATAATTTTGCGATGTCATATTTTTTTACGAATATTGTGGAAAGTTATCTTGGGTAACTTGGGTGAGTAACTTTGGGGTGCTTTTTGATTTATTTTAGGTAAGTTCCTTCTTTTCGCACAGTAATCTACTCGAAATAAATTTAAAAATTTCGCAAAATGAATGTTAGAAGCACCATATATTTAATAATTCTGATTGAAAATGAATAAAGTGATTTTACCTCCATTCTTAAAAAAAGATGACAGAGTGGCGATTGTATCTCCGGCAGGTGCAATTGATGCAGATTTGGTTGACGGTGCCATTGAGGTTTTAAAGACGTGGGGATTGCGACCCGAAAAAAGAGAGTACACAACAGCTAAGGTTGGACGTTTTGCCGGTTATGATAAGTGGCGTTGCGACGATCTTCAGACCGTGTTGGACGATCCCTCTATTGCTGGTGTTTTATGCTCAAGAGGAGGGTATGGAACGATGCGAATTATTGATAAAATTGATTTTGCATGTTTTAGAAAACATCCTAAATGGGTGATTGGATTTAGTGATATTACAGTGTTGCACGCAGTCTTGAATAAACAAGGGTATGCCTCTATTCACGGGGCGATGGCGAAGGCGATTGCTCATGAGAGTAATAATAGAGAGTCTGTTGAGGCTTTAAAGGATACTTTGTTTGGGAATAAACTCTCATATACTTTGCCCTCTTCCGGCTACAACCGCAGAGGGAAAGCTGCCGGACAGTTGGTAGGCGGGAATCTCTCTCTGTTATATGCCTTGTTAGGAACCTCTTATAATCCTATTAAACAAGGTGCTGTTCTCTTTATTGAAGATGTTTCGGAAGCTCTTTATCATGTAGATCGTATGTTGCAGGCTCTTCGTTTGTCAGGAGTCTTTGATCGGGTTTCCGGTGTGATTGTTGGTGAATTTTCGGATGTGGCAGCAGATCCTTCTATGTTAAATAATTTAGAAACTGCAATTTTGGAGGCTGTCGGAGGTCGGAATATACCTGTGGTTTTTGATTTTCCTGCCGGTCATGGTTGTCAGAATATGCCTCTTATCTTGGGTGCTAATGTGGATGTTGTTGTCGGTGATAATGTTAGAATCGAGATGAATAAATAGGTGAGGTTTTCTCCTTACTTGAAAATTACCGAATAGGAGGCATTGAAATTTTGGTCAAGGCAGGTTCTATAAATTAGGTCGAGATGATTCTGTAGAGCATTTGTCAATCCGGAGTTGATGAGAAAAAAACTAACCCTGATGTTCGATAATAAACATTAGGGTTAGTTTTTATAGTTCCATCTTTCTATAGAAGGATGGTTTCATTTTTTTTTACGATGAATTATTTGTTGATAATCATCATTTGCTGACGAACAGATTCTGAGTGGATAGCCTCAAAAATAGATTTTAAGAACTCTTCTCCCATCTCCATTGCCATACCCTCTTGAACTCGTTTTTGGATGATTTCATCGTATCTGCTGGTTTGAAGGATAGGCATATCATGCTCTTTTTTATAGATACCAATCTCTTTAGAAATTCTCATTCGTTTAGCAAGAATCTCTGTCAAATTGATGTCTATTTCATCGATTTGTTTTCTTAGTTCCGATAGGTTTTCTGTGGTTTGACTTGTTTCTCTGATAACCAAGTTGTTAAGAATCAGTGATAATACGTCAGGAGTAACTTGTTGAGAAGCATCACTCCAAGCATGGTCAGGGTCTGTGTGAGATTCAATAATCAAACCATCAAACTGTAGGTCCATAGCTTGTTGACAAAGAGTGGCGATAAGGTCTCTTCTTCCGGCAATATGACTTGGGTCGCAGATGATTGGCAATTCCGGAATACGTCTGTGTAACTCGATAGGAATATGCCATTGAGGAAGGTTTCTATATAATTTTTTGTCGTAAGAACTAAATCCTCTGTGGATAGCTCCTAAACGTTTTATGCCGGCAAAATTTAGTCGTTGCAAAGCTCCAATCCACAACTCTAAATCGGGGTTAACCGGATTTTTTATCAATACAGGAATGTCCACACCTTTAAGAGTGTCAGCAATCTCTTGTACAGCGAATGGGTCTGCAGTGGTTCTGGCTCCAATCCATAGTAAATCAATATCGTGTTTTAGGGCCTCTTCAACATGTTTTGCGGTAGCAACCTCTGTAGCAGTCAACATACCTGTCTCTTTTTTCACTTGTTGCATCCAAGGTAATGCCACAATACCATTTCCTTCAAAACCTCCCGGTTTGGTTCTTGGTTTCCAAATTCCTGCACGAAATACCTTTACACCATTTTTTGCTAACTCTTTAGCCGTTTCCATCACTTGATCTTCTGTCTCAGCACTGCAAGGTCCGGCTATTACCAATGGGCGTTTCTCTTCAACACCTGTTAATTGTAATTTTTCTAAATCCATTTTATATCTTTTTATATTGTTATTACTATTTTATCTTTTTGTATGAAATTTACCTTGTTATAAAGTTTGTTTTCCCTCTTGATACTCCCCTAAAATTGTCAATCCCTTGGTTAGGGGGCCGATAGCATCTAATGATTGTTTGAAGCGCAAATAATCTTCGAAACGCAAATCCACAAAAAACTCGTATTCCCATTCATGACCAATTATAGGCATGGATTGAATTTTGGTTAGGTTCATTTTGTAGTAAGAGAGGATGGAAAGGATTTGAGCTAAGCTGCCCTCCTCATGCGGTAGAACAAAAGCCAAACTTGCTTTGTTAGGTTGTTTTTTTTGATTTAAATCGTCCACCATCCATGGGTCTGCCAATACCAAAAAACGGGTGAAATTACGTTTGTTAGTCTCAATTCCTTTGGATAAAATTTCCAATCCGTAGATTTGGGCAGCTTCCTCGCCACAGATGGCAGCTTTCCCCGTTTCATTGAGTTCTGCAATCATTTTAGCACTTGATGCAGTATCGTCATATTCAATCGCTTTTATCCCTTTGTTTTGACCTAAAAATTCGCCACATTGCATTAATGCTATCGGGTGAGAATAGACCTCTTTAATATCCTCAATACTTTGTCCTGCAATGGCAACTAAGTTATGTTTAATTCTAAGTTTATGTTCTCCGGCTATTTTTAGACCGCTATTTTTCAATAACTGATGATTTTGAAGTAAACTTCCTGCAATCGTATTTTCGATTGCAACTAAACTAATCAGAGATGTATCGCTCTTCATAGTTTGGAAAACCTGTGCGAACGTTTCGCATGGAACAATTTCAATCTCTTCATCTTTGAAGTACTCTCTTGCTGCGATGTCGTGGAATGACCCTGCAATTCCTTGTATAGCTACTCTTTTCATATTTTTATGTATAAAAAAAGTCCCACATTACTGCGGGACCTATTGTTTTACTTATTTTAGTTTAATTACGACAACACAATCCCGCTTCTACTCTTAAAGTAAAAGTAAAAGAAGAAAAAGAATGTGTAATTAAAATTTCTCATTTGTTTTTGACGTTTTTTGTTTCAACGTTGCAAAGGTAGAGATACTTTTTTTTTCTGCAATATTTTTTTAGATTTTTTTTAAATTTTTTTTTTGGGGGGGATAAAAGTCCATACATTTATTGTTTGCGGAATCCTATAAAATTATATAATCCGGACGGAAGGAGTGAGAAAAATCGTATATCCCATACGGCGAAATCTTCATTGAAGAGCGCAACAACTCTTTTGCCATAAACTACTTGTTTAATGCCAAAGAACTTGACAATGAGACAGGATTGTACTACTATGGTGAAGGTATCCAGACCCTACGGAAGCGGTGTGGCTGAGTGTGGATCCGCTGTTTGAGAAGTGTGTGGGATGAGTCCGTATAACTACTTCGCTGGCAATCCAGTGAAGTTGCTGGGTGTGGATGGGAGGAAAATTTTTGCCTATTAGGACACTCCAGTAGGGAGAGGAGAATGATAATATTTTTTTGCACATCGTTATTTACAGTACAGAGTTCGCAATCGAACACAAAGGAGTCGTGTGCGGTGTTGCCGTTACACGATAGTTTTTTTTTGCAAAAAAGTTTTCGAGTGCCGAAGATGGTGCCGAAAGTTTGCGGTAATCATGTAAGAATACCTCAAAAACATAGAATATAATACCTCAAAAACACCGAACAAAACACCTCAAAAACACCGAATAAATGATCGCTATGATTTAGAGGCAGATGTGGTATTACATTTGTCGGATGGTAGATATGCATTGATTGAATGTAAGTTAGGTAGTAACGAAATTGAAGAGGGTGCAAAACATTTGTTGCAACTGAAGAAGCTTATTATTGAACATAATCGGACGGAAAAACAGAATCCTATTCGCGAACCAGATTTATTAATGATTCTTACAGGCGGTAAATTTGCCACTCGTCGTGCAGACGGAGTACATGTCGTGCCTATTGGCTGTCTGAGACCATAAAACGATATATATAACACGCGGGAAGTGTAGTGTTTACTATGCTTCCCGCGTGAGTGTATTTTTAGAAAAAAGTTTTCGTATGCTGAAGATTGTGCCGAAGGTTGTCTAATCTTCTATTGTTGCAAGAAAAGATTAAGTTTTTCTTCGGGTGTAGAGGCACTTTTTAAAGCTTTTTCTAAATCTTTTGTATTTGAATCTCGCCCTTCATACATCACATCTATCACTGAAATAAATTGTTTTACACCCTCTTGATATTCATCTATAGTGGATGTTTTTAATTTATTGTAGAGATTATCTGCAACTTCTACATAAGCACTATACAAAACCTTCTTCTTCTTGCACTTTGTGGTGCAATTTTTATTAGTGAATCTGGGTCTTTGGGTTGAAGATACAGATAATCGTCCTTCGTTGTATGTTGATTTTGTATAACCCGATGATATGCGGTATATCTTATCCATATTCTTGTTTAGTTGTTCACATAGTATTTCTAACTGTTCTATAGTCTTTGCTACATCCGTATCGTTTAGTCGTTGTAAATAGTCGCTCATTGTCTTGACTGTTTCATCTGTTAAGACTTCATCTCCTTTTCCTCCCAAATTATATTTATGAAATTCTAAACTATTAATAGTTTCTCCTATAACATTCAAATGCTTGTTAAACATACCAAATAGTAAACTATCTACGGCTTCATTTAAGACTACTGGATGCACAATGCCATTCATGGTATAGTAATTATCCATTGGTTTCAAATCGACGCGTGCACGTTTGCATTTCTCAACTATATTTTCAGCTCGCGAATATGCAGAGAAATAAGTGTCTTTGCGTTTACTAATAATTTCCTGTTCTTTTTTCTGCCTTTCTCGAACCTGTTCTTTCGCTTTTATGTAATGAGAGCGCAATGTATCTTTATCAATCTGAGATAAATAGTAAGAGTTTACGATATTGCTTTCAATATATACAATTTCATTTAGATTAGTACCTTGATACTGCATCATAAATTTATATTCAGGTATGTCTTTTAATTCGTCAAATGGCTTTTCTACATAACGTGGCAAGTTTACGACATATTTTTCCATTCCTCCGTATTGATCGCTCGGGAATTCAAAGGCAATAAACTCGGATGGTTCTTGTAAATTTGCATTAGGAGTATTAGCAGGCAAAACATTCTTATATCGTTTGACCTCGCTAGATTCACCAATATACCGTAATTTTTCTTGTACAAGTTGTCTTGATTGTTCTGTAATAACTAGTTCAGAATCATCAGCCAATACGCCATTAATAGCTTTAGCTTTAAAGGTAGTTTCATTAGTCCACCAGCCTTGATATGTAACATTTATATCTCCGGTCATATAACCTTCGTACATATCCACACTGAAATTGTCAAGATTCTTTTGTACAAGTTTCCATACAACATCTTCTTTTCCCAATAATGACAAATATGCTTCATACACATTCCAGTCGCAAGAATATGTAAGTCTTCCGTGTAGTAATCCATCTTTATAATTACAATTTAATATCTTATTTACTTTGTAATCATTCTTATTAACTTTCCATGTAATGGTGTATTTTCCATGACGAATTTCCTCACCAGCTTCGTTCTTATAGAAACTATAAGTTCTTGTGGTCTCATCATTGATTTTTTCAGTCTTAGTCTGAACTGTTTGAGCTTTTACAAGCATAGAGCATAAAGCAATGCTTGCAAGAATAATAATCTTTTTCATTGTTCAAATAATTTATAGGGTTAGTGTATTCCGATTAACGGTTCGTATTTATGGGCGAGTTCTGTCTCAAAAATCTCTTGTACAGGTATCACGTCGTATGGTAAAACGATGATATGTAAGCGAAGTTGCAGATTCATCGCTTTTGCCCAATCATTGAGTTGCAAACCATGCGATGCTTGATTTAGGTGGTAGCCAAGATGTTGAATAACTCTGCCGACAATATGCTGCTGCACTTTGCCCACATAAAGCGTATTTTCTCTTGCTACTGCTTTTTTTAGTACACGAGGTGTATATTTGGGCAATTGGCTGACGGTTTGTTTGATTTGCTCTGCGTCATAGGGCGATGTAATCTCCCAACGATACAAGCAAGGCAATTCATCTACTTCGGCTAATTGCTCAAACATCATCTTAAAAGGTGTTGCATAACGAACATCTTCTAAGTCACGGTATTTGTCTTCGAAATCTTTGCTATCAATTTCAAAAGACATTTCTTTTACAATACCGATTTCTGCGAGGTGGTGAAAACGAGCACTGTACAAATCTGCGATTTCACGAACAAAATCTTTTTCCATGATTGTAGTGATTTATAAGTTGTTGATATATATACACAAAAAAAGCGTGAACTTTCGTTCGCTTCAATTTGATTGTTTGAGGTTCTGGACTACCTATATTCTTCAAATCTACGCACGGAAAACTCACGCTGAAAGCATGAGCGTGCATAAACCGTACTTGAAGAATATTGATGTTTTGAAAGTGTCCAGTTTTCAAACAATCAAGTCTGGGCTTATAACGCTATATTAAATATGTCGTGCAACGGTATCGTTGCGGATTAACTATAAGTTATGAGTAATAATCTATAAAGTAATTTAATGGGTTAGTATTGTTTTGTTATTTTTTCATCCATTCTTGGTACAAAGCAACGGGACCTTCGTGCCAACGTTTGGTGCTCTCTTGTTCCAATTGTTTGTACATATCTGAAGAATAGATTTGGCGCATGGCTTCAATGACACTAATGTGCTTCTCTGCACACAACATATCTGCCAACCAACTCACTTTGGAAGGTAAAAGCAAATGCAAATTATTTTGGGTCACTTCGGTCATAAGAGTATCTCTCGCGCTTGGATGAATGTTAATAGTTGCAATGCGTGTTCTGTATGGAACAAATATTGATCAACGAGTTCGTATGTCTTAAGTTCAGCAAGCAGGTTTTGTTTGCTCATCAATCCGCCTTCGTACAGGGCAAAGCATGTATAAACACGGTCATTTGCCACAGGACCATATACAATATCATGATCGTGTACAAAGTCCTTGTTGAGGCGGTTGTTCATCACGAAATCTATCCATTCGTCGGTAGGCGATTCAAAGAGCAAGCACTTAACTGATTGCAACTTATCTATGTCCAATTCGTATTCATTGACAAAGCCTTTGGCTGCACGGTTGCCCTTCATCTTTCTACGCACCCATTCCTCGGCTTGCTCATACGAAGTCGTGGTATAAAATCCGCTACCATAATCAAGGGTGCGATTAGGTTCGCGAATCTCAGGTGTATCAACACACTCTAAACTGCCGTGATAAACTTTCATTGCTTTCGCTGATTGATATAGTTGTCAATATCTTCTACAATCCATTGCGCACTTTGCGTGTGTAATACCTCGTAAAACTCCTCCAGATATTCCAATACGCCATATTTGTCCAGTTCAAGCATTGCCTGCTCGCCTGTCAGATGGTGTTTTTGCTTGTATTGCTCAATGCAAAAAGAGATGAAATACGAAATTTCGCTGCTACGCATATCAATTCTTTTGGATATTTAGATGCAAAGTTACACTTTTTTTTAAGTTGCGCAAGAAAAATCGCAGTTGGGGACGATTCGCTATTATAGTTTTATTTTTCTGCTTTTCTTTGACTATTGGCATTATAAGAAGCTGTTTAAATTTAATTAAAAACTAATTTGAGAGGTTGAAAAAAACTCTCAAAATTACACTTAAAATATTGATTATCAATTTGATAAGTGAATGTTTTTTCGTAACTTTAAGGGCATCAAACAATAAAGAAATGAATCATTATCCATCAAATCTCACCGATAATCCGTGGCAAGTTATAGAAAAATTTTTAGATGTGCAAGTGCGAAAGCGCAAATATTCTCTCAGAAGTATATTCTGCCATCACTGTGCGGTTTGATAATCTGCAAAGGTGGCGAACTTCAAATAAGTGATGGTAAAAGCGACAAAACATTGTGTTCAATGTCTGTTCTCCCACTTACCTCGTGGCTGAATATTACACTGCATAGCCCTCCGATTTTAGTGCAGACATTGTTCTGTTTGGCTCTCACAGCATAAATAATGGACTCATACAGACTGATTATGCGTGAGATCTGCTTCTCCACTTTCTTTTGCATACCATAATCCCGATAGCTGACGAGGAGTATAGTTCACTGAAAAATATTTTGAAAGTCGTAGAGCGACTGAACGATATGCACTCTGAATTAAAATCGTTTGTACTTGCCTCACAACACGCCGTAGCAACTATTCTCTACATAATGCACGATGCTGTAGCCAAATACGAGCGAGGCAAAAAGACTCTCTTTCAGAATAGACAGGGTGAGTTATTCTCAGAGTTCTTCCGCTTGTTAACAAACAACTACAAATAACAACGATCTGTGATGTATTATGCCGAACAGATGAGTCTTACACCTCGATACCTATTGCGCGTTACAAAGGAGTTCAGTGGGTGTGGTACCGCCAAATGGATTGACACCTTTGTAGTAGCCGAGATTCAATACCAAATGCGTTATACGATGCGCTCCGTACAACAGATTGCCTATGATATGAATTTCCCAAATCAATCTTCTTTGGCAAATATTTTAAGGCTCATGTCGGGTGCTCGCCACAGGTTTATAGGCTACGATAATAAATAGTTACTGTTATGAGAATTATAAACTATTCACGATTAAAACGCCATCGCCTTTTGTTAAGGTTGAAGAGGCATTCCGCTTGGAACGGCTATTGCCTTTATGATGGCTATCATCGGGCTATCTATCCCCGAAGCCACAATGCTCAAAAAGGTGATGACTTGGCGACTGATAGGCATCTTCTTTGGCGTGGTAACATTGTTGATTACTTTTTCAGGCTATTTGTTTAATTGGATTTTGTGAGAGTATTGTGTTTGACAAGATAAATATTTGCGATTGGCAATCGGTGGTTTGCACTGCCGATTGCTTTTTTTATAATCGTTTGGCACCATTGCGATACTCCATCGGTGAGAACCCGGTGTGATGTCGGAAGTATCGGCACATATAGGGTGTGTCTTCAAAATGGAGCGTGGACGCTATCTCCTTGACAGACATATCCGTACTCGATAGCAATGTCTTTATCTCGCAGATTGTCTGTTGGTCAATCAACTCCTTGGGTGATAAGTTCCATCGCTTGTGTGTCAGTTTGTAGAGATAGGTTGTCGTGATACATAACTGCCGGGCGTAGAATGACACTTCGCGATTGGTGCGAAAATGCTGTGCGACAAGTTTTAAGAATTTAATAATCAAGCTTCGGCTTCGACTGATGGTTTGGGTATAACTTGTACTATTCTGAGTTATTGCACCGTCTATTGCCATAAAGAGATTGTATATATTGTTACGGAGCAGTTGGTTTGTGTATTCGCTTGCAGAATTGTGGCATATCCATTCCATTTGTTCTTGCCAACGCTCCAAAAGTTTCTGTTGACCACTGTTGAGGCTGAGCAGAGGATTTTCTGATAAAGCATCCCAAAAGTAAGGCGAAGAGAGTTTGTAGATTGCCTCCTGTACATTTTCATCGGCAAGTGCCACATACCGGCAATGAAATGTGCTACTGCTTTGCTCTATCCAGAATATGTCATCATAAAACAGCACAGCCATCATTCCCCGACGAAGAACTCTTCGCTTGAAGCCAACCGAGACAATAGCACACCCACTATCAATAAGCAGAACCATACAGCCGCTTATTCCTATACGATTGTTACCGTATGCCTTGAAGTCTGTCAGCCCCGTTTTGCCACCATCGGGCACGATTCCAATCTGTAATCTCTCCATATTCTTGATTTGTGCCACAAAGATAGGCTAAAAATTTGTTATTTTTTTATAGTAGTATCGAAAAGTACCTTACAGGGAGTGATTTATATACATGTAGTCTTCCTTTTATATTATAACTTTGTTGCCGAAAAAAATAATCACAGATAATGAATATAGAAATTTTTACTAATGAAGATATTCGAGAGGCTGCACATCTTGCTTATCCCGTTTGGGGTGAGGGTCACGCTGCTAATGGTCAGGGCGAAGAGTTCGGACTGTTGATGTGCGAGTATATCATTCGTTATGGCTGGTATGGAGCACCGTTCGCATTTAAGATTACCGATGAGGGCAAAATGGTAGGTTGCATTCTTGCTGGCAATATCAAGCAGGATAACGGATATAATAAGTGGCTGGATAGTGTATTGCCGACATTTAATGAGCAACAACGCACGGAAGCCTTGGCTTTGCGTGATTACTTTGACAAGACTTCGCCAAAGGTCTATCGCTATATGCAAGCCGATAAGGATCTGTATTTGTCGTTCTTTATTTCGGCAATACGGGGATGCGGGAAGCAACTTCTTGCAAAAGTCGTTGCATTAGCAAAAAAAGAGGGCTATGAGAGCCTCTACCTATGGACCGACTCATCATGTAACCATAGTTACTACGCTCACCACGGTTTTGAATTGGTTGCCGAGTTTAAGTCAGACGAGTGGAAAACAGACACCAATGATTACCTGACCTATATTTATCGAAAAAGTTTCTAATGAAAAGGGATGCAATAGATTTTGAGCGAGACAGAGTTTCGTTTCTCTTTCGCAAGTTGCTCATTCCTACGTTGTTGGGAACAATAGCGATGTCTGCGGTAACCGCCATTGATGGTATTTTTGTAGGACATGGTGTAGGTGCTAATGGTGTGGCAGCGGTGAATATTGTTGTACCTATCTATCAGATAATGTCTGGAATAGGATTGATGGTAGGTGCTGGTTGTTCAGTTGTGGCATCCATTCACCTATCGCAACAAAACAGAAAAGTAGCACAACTCAACATTTCTCAAGCGATAATATTTATATCGCTTTTTGTTGCAATAATTTCAGTGCTTATTTTTGCGTTCTCCGAGCAGGTAGCAAGAGTACTCGGGGCTTCTGATACACTGCTGCCACAGGTACAAGACTATCTGCGTTGCATTATGCCGTGCTACATGTTCCAAATGTGGAGTATGATAGGGTTGTTCATTATTCGTTTAGACGGATCGCCGCGCTATGCGATGTGGTGCAATATTGTTCCGGCTGTGCTAAATGTCTTTTTGGATTGGATCTTTATTTTTCCTCTTGGGATGGGGGTTAAGGGTGCGGCGATAGCCACCTCTATAAGCATTATCGTTGGTGGTATAATGGCATTAGTCTATCTGCTCTTTTCGGCAGATACATTGCAACTTGTATCACTTAAATTAAGTCGCAAGAGCATTATGTTGGCTTTTCGCAATATAGGCTATCAATGTAGAATCGGTTCTTCTTCGCTCTTTGGCGAACTAACTCTTGCAGTATTGATATTTGTAGGCAATCTTGTCTTTATGAAGTATTTGGGAGATATGGGCGTGGGAGCCTTTGGAATTGCGTGTTATTATACGCCATTTTTCTTTATGATGGGAAATTCTGTTGCTCAGTCTGCTCAGCCAATCATCAGTTATAACTACGGTATTTCACGCTGGGAGAAGGTTACAGAGGCTCGCAAACTGCTCCTTTCCTCCTCCGTGGCAATTGGGGTGGTTGTTGCTTTGTTCTTTGTTTTTGTACCTGATAAATTGGTAGCATTGTTTGTTGATGCCTCAAGTGAAGCGGGGCAAATAGCCATTGATGGCTTCCCTTATTTTGCTATGGGTGTCATCTTCTTTATCCTCAATGTGGCAATTGTCGGCTATTATCAGAGTGTAGAACAGATAAAACGTGCCTCAATTTTTGTATTTCTGCGTGGCTTTGCCCTGCTGGTTCCGTGTTTTATCCTCTTACCCAAACTCCTTGGCACAATAGGTATATGGCTTGCAATGCCACTGGCAGAATTTATCACCTTAATTGTGATATTAGTTTCCTCTCATAGAAAGTTATCATAATTAGAAAGCGGTGGAATGGGAAATAATTGACTTTTCTTTATCTTTGCACTATGGGTAATTAATTATCCTATATCTGATTGATACACAATTAGCGAATGCTATTGTAGAAAGTTGTTGGTAATGATTGGGCGACTTTGGAATTGCTCCAATCTTCTGCATTATACTTTGTAAAATAACTCTAATACAAAGTAGCCAAATTCCTTGATTGAGCAAAGAGTTTGGTTGCATTTGTAGTTATAATTCTATTTGATAGTTATAAATATTCATAATTATCTGTAAGAATCTTCTATTCCTGCTAAATATCCAAGTGCATATGCAGCATGAGGACTTTTATGTCTAACAGTTCCTGCTTGGCTTTCAGGCAATGAATCTAAATCTAAATCCAACTGTTCTTTACGGAGCAATCCATCTTCATATCCTTTTTGATACGCACAGCCAGCACAGCGATGTCTTCCTGCACCACCTTGATCTTCTGGCAAATTTTCAAAGCGAGCATCGTAGCGATGAGTTTCATTACAAATCATAATTGTTAATTTAAAAATTAAACATAAATAATATCGCTACAAACTTAACGACATAATTCCTGGACTGCAAATTATTATACGACTTTATGGAGTTACATGTAAGTTATTTACCTTAGAAAGGTAAATCTCCGTAAGTTATATCTGAATCTTCTTTTACCATTGAAGGATGCAAAGAATCCATAACTTGAATATCTTTAATTTTAGAACGATACATCTGATATGTTTGTTGGTTCTCTAATTCTGCTTGCCTATTCTTGCTTATTTCTAAATACTTTTGTTCCTGGTCGATACCTAAATAACGACGGTCAAGCAAATTAGCTGCAATACCGGTTGTCGAGCTACCGCAAAAAGGGTCGAGCACCCACTCGCCAGGTTTAGTAGATGCCATTATGATTCTTGCCAACAAAGCAAGTGGTTTTTGTGTCGGATGTTTTCCGCATGATTTTTCCCATCGGGTAATGGCCGGCAAGTGCCAAACATCGGTCATTTGTTTGTTACCATTTATCTGCTTCATCAGGTCGTAATTGAAGTAGTGCGGTTTCTTTTCGCTCTTACGTGCCCAAATGATAAATTCGGTGCTATATGTAAAATATCGGCAAGAGATATTAGGCGGAGGATTGGTCTTTGCCCATGTTACTACATTTAGAATCTTATATCCCAATTCTGTCAAGCAATTGGCAACGGAAAAGATATTATGATATGTGCCTGAAATCCAAATAGTACCATTATCCTTAAGTTTATCGCGACAAAGACCGAGCCATTCCATGTTGAACTCCATCATTTCTTGTTGGCTCTTTCCTTTATCCCATTCTCCTTTGTTTACACAAACCACCTTTCCCGACTGAACACTAATACCACCATTCGAAAGGAAATAAGGCGGATCGGCAAATATGCAACTGAACTTGAAATCAAATTCGCGTAGCAATTTGAAACAATCCCCTTGTAGCAATGTAAAGGAGCGATCGGGGGATTTATAGTATGGCTTAATCATGCTTATAATCAATCTTCTAATAAAATAAACTCAGACGAATCAATCGAATAAAGTTTTATCTTGTCACTATATTTTAAGTCGACCTTACTTTTTTTAATACGTCCTATTTTATGAGCAATAATGTAAACCCTTATTTCTTTAAATTCATCTGGGGTAGTAATAGTTTCCAACCATCTAAGGTAACGACTTACTTGTATATATGCATCTTTTTTGGCAACATCTTTCTTTAATTCAATAATAATATTTGGTATAGTTCCATTTTTGATCGGTTGATTCATACTATACAAACAGATATCAGCTCTATCCATTTCAGATGGTTTAAATGGTGAGATTGGAACTTGTCTACATAATACATAATCATCAGAAAGAAACTCTGAAAAGGGCTCTAAAGAAGAAAGTATAGTGAATTCTAATTGGGCTTCATTAACAAGCTTATCCTCTATAGATACTAAATCTTTTTGGAAAAGCGTTTCATTACCCTCTTTATTTATCTCGTCCACGGATGTAAAATCAATTTTTTCTTCACTTTGAGAAATAAGTGTAGTCAGAGTTGAAACTTCACCAGGCGTTAATGTACAAAAGCCCATTCCTTGCATACTATTGGATGGTAAAGGATATGGGAATTTTCCTAATTCGAAATATAATTCATCAGAGATGATATATTTTCCTGTATCATCTTTCCTTTCAAATTGAAATAAAAATGGTTGTGCCTTATCTTTTCCTCCCTTGGCTATTTTGAATACTCCTGGTGTTTTAGTAGGAAAGTATTTCTTTCTTTTAGACTCATCCCAAAATAACTCTGCATTAGCTTTTCTACCCAATGGACTTGTTTTACCATTTATATAAAAAGAACCAATTTCTTTGTTTCCATAAATTTTACCACCATAGACTATTTTTCGTTTTAAAAAAAAGAACAAATCAGCTCCTTCACGGCTACATGCATAATCTGCTAATATAGCATAATGTCGACTATGCGATGAAGGCACACTTTCTTTAATTGGTGGCATCAGGAAACCATATAGACCCTTATTTAAGTATAGTTTCAACGAGTCTTCATCATATAAAGCAATAAACAATCCTCCGTTCATATTATAATTTCTCCTTCACTTGTTTAATAAACTCATCAATAGTTGTAAGATTATAAATGTTGGGTATTGCATAAAAAGCTTCTTCCAACTTGTTCTTTGCAGACTTCCATCCAATGCCATCAGTAATCCAAACAAATTCAAAACCATCTACGGCATTAATTTTCGGAGAAAGCTCTGAGTATGCACGAGCTACCTCATTCAATTTAGAACCTCCACCGCTATAGAAGTTTACTTCCATTAAATATTTACGAAGTCTTGTCTCTATTACAAAATCAAAACGCTTTTTATCTTCACCCAAGACCGACAATTCAGGGTATTCTGTTGAATAAACTTCTTGTCGGTAAGTAACGCCTGCATTATCTAACATTGAAGCAACCTGCCCTTCCATTAAATGACCGCTTCTATTTTTACGTGCATTGGTATCTAAACCTGTTTCAACACCAAATACATAGTCAACAAGATTCTTGATTTGCTTATTCCTAAACACTTCATCAAGACCCGTACCATGTACATATTCAATGACTCCATCAACGCTATCGAAAAGGGAGTTTATCAGTTTTACATTTCCATCAGCCATTATAGCTTTCTTCTTGTCTGATGTACGAACCGCTATCAAGATTTCCAAAATGCTGAAAACATTTCTATTCTCATCCCAAAGCCTACGAATAGCTGCATCCATATCCACTTGGCCAATCAAATAATTTAATTGGTTTAGCTTTATGGAAATCGATTCTACGTTATTGTTTATCTTTTCAAAGTCACAATAAAACCCAAGAGTCGTATTTGTCTCTTTCAGTTGAGATATGAACATGTCGAATTGTTCTTTGGTATGTGCGCTCATAAACATATCTTTAGAATAAATATCTATTATGGTAATTATTCACTACAATCTCTGTCAACTTTCCTCTTTTCGAAGCGATAGCATTTACATTTCTTGATGCCCAGACTCTTTCTATACTATAGTCAATGAATAAGTCATCAAAGAAACGATCTGTGCCATCTTTCCCCAAGCAATCAGAATTGCTAAGCATAAAGTTTATTCCATTTTCATTTAGACGGTCACAGAATAATTTCAGGCGAATTTGGGCATTATCATTGAAACTCTCCTTGGTGTAATCATTAAAACTTGAAGTGTTACTAAGCGGTCGGTAAGGAGGATCAAAATAGAAGAAAGTGTTTCCCTCAATTTTTGCAAAAGTTTGCTCAAAATCCCCAGTCATAATATCTACCTTTTGTAGTAGTTTGCTGTCTGCATAAATTGTTGCTGAATCACAAATAGTAGGTGTGGTATATTTCCCAAATGGCACATTAAATTTGCCGGCTTTATTTACCCGATAAAGTCCATTGAAACAAGTTCTATTAAGGAAGAAGAATAATGTCGTATTATCTATTTCATTTAATGATTTTGAATTGAATCGCTCACGTTGTTGAAGGAAAAACATCTTACGTTCTTCCTCTGTTTGAAGAGCATAAAAATCAGATTGAATTACATTGAGAGATTTAATTAATTCAGACGGATTATCCCTCACTACCTGATAGCATAATGTCAAATCTGGATTGATATCATTTATAACGGCTGACTTAATGTTTGGAAATGTTTGTAACATATAGAAGAGCATAGCTCCTCCTCCTACAAAAGGCTCAATGTAAGTGACATTTTCCCTTTCTGCAAAGTCAGCTGGAAGCAATGCTTCGAGTTGTTCAATGAGTTGGCCTTTCCCTCCAACCCATTTAATGAAAGGTTTTGCTTTTGCCATTTGTCTAATTTTTATATTCATATGACAAAAGTACTTATTTATTTTGAAATTGTGGGTCTGCTGTGCCAACAAACATAAAAAACATTGTTATTTTATTGCGAGATACCCAATTCTCCCGACTTCGGAGGGAGAAGTTCGCGAAATGTGGCAAGGTTTTCGGGAGTAACCCGAAAGGTTTTGAGTTACTCAAAATATACCTTGCCATGTTCCTGCGAACATCAAGTTTGAAGTGGCTCAATTCATTTGGAGCGGCTGAAAACATACTTTGCTGTGTTCAGAAGAACACAACTTGATTGTGGCCACTGCCGTTATTGCCCTTCTGTTTTTTAGTGAGGCTATTGGTAAGCGTCTATGGTGTGCAATTATATTGATTACCTTATCGAGCATACTGCTTACTCTTGATACGGCGGAGGGTGTTTCGTTCTCGTTTGGCTCGTTATTGGTGCTTAGCGCAGCAATTTGCAGGGGAGTGGAGAATAATTGCACTCGTCAAATTGCCGATAAGGACCCGTTGCAAATTGTTATGGTCAAAGGTGTTGGATCCGGATTGGCAGCTCTTGTTGTAGCCTTGGTTATTGGCGAAAAGTTTTCTTCTGTTGGGTGGATTGTGGCAACTATGCAGCTTGGCTTTCTCTCTTACGGATTGAGCATCTACTACTATACCTACGCACAGCGCGTTATTGGAGCGGCGCGCACAAGTGCTTATTACGCAGTAGCCCCATTTATCGGAGCTGTTCTCTCGATGCTAATTCTTGGTGAACGCCCTGAACTGCTCTTCTTTATTGCCCTTGTCATAATGTTTGCTGGCACATTTATTGCCTCAAAGAAAATGTGAAAGTTGTCTTGCTTCTTTTTTTTCTCGTTACGATATTGTTAACTGATTTGAGAGGGCTAATGTGCAAATTATTTCATCTTAAAGTGATTTCTATAATTATCCTCTTATATTTCTTTCTGATTAAAATTTTGATAAACTTGTCGAGGAATATATCTACGATAGGTAGTTAATATAAATTATTTGATTTATCTTTGCGATCGGTTTTGAAAAACCAATAGTAGGTTGCGAATATTTTAACAATGGAGATTGTTCTCCAAAATTATAAAAACAAATGAAGAAATTATTTTTAATGGCATTGTTATTCTCCGCAGTGAGTCTAAATGCGCAGGTGGCAGATTCTACAGCCACTAATTCTACAACTGCTAATGTAGCAGAGGTTTCTGAGTCAGAAGTTCAAAACAAGTTTAAAGCAGATGAAGGTAGCTTCATGGCAGAAATCGGATTTGCTCCGCTTTTGTCAAATGCCGTAAGCCTAAATGGTGGTATGTTGCGCGGAATCTATGTTGTATCTGAAAAGGTAGAACTAAAGTTAGGTTTAGGTTTCGGACTTAGCAAAGATGTTGTAGATAATGGAGAAGAGGGAGATGAGTGGGAAAGAAATTCTGAACGAGTATCTCGTTTCTCTATCGCACCAGGTTTTAACTACACTTTTAAAGGAACAGAAAAACTTTGTCCATACGTTGGTGCTGAAGTCTCTTTTGCTTTGACAAGTAATAAAGTTTATGAAGAAACTAATACTTCATCTTCAACATTGAAGAATGAAAATTGTTACAATACTTTTGGCGTTTCCGGTCAATTAGGTTTCAACTACTATTTTGTAAAGAACTTGTTTATTGGTGCTGAAATCGGAATTGGTGTTGCAGCTCATTTTGAGAGAGATGTGAAAACAGAAAGTGAAAATGGAAACTCTTCATCAAGCGATGTAATTGATAGTGATCATCATCAAGTAGATTTTGCTCCACTTGTAACTCCATCTTTGCGTTTGGGATGGGTTTTTAATTGATTTTGAGTCTTATAGGTGACTTTTATGAATTATATTGCAATTCACCTTTAGAAATTATCATAAATAAATGAGTGTGTCAGTTATCTGTGATTTTGCAGGCTGACACACTTTTTATGTAGTGTTTTGAAGTTTTTGTTATGAAGATACAGAAAACCAATGCAGCGAGGTTGTTAGATCAACAAAAAATAAAGTATGAACTGATTCCTTATCAAGTAGATGAGTCGGATTTGAGTGCGGTGCATATAGCCGAACAATTGAGTGAGCCCATCGAGTGTGTATTTAAAACGTTGGTTTTGAAAGGGGATAAATCGGGCTATTTTGTATGTGTGATTCCCGGTGATAAAGAGGTAGATTTAAAAAAGGCAGCCAAAGCCTCAGGGAATAAGAGTTGCGCCATGATTCCCATGAAAGAATTACTGCCTGTTACCGGATATATTCGAGGCGGATGTTCACCTTTAGGAATGAAAAAGCGGTTCCCAACGTACATACATGAAACCGCTATTGATTATCCTTTTATTTACATAAGTGCCGGAGTAAGAGGTTTGCAGCTAAAATTGTCGCCGCAAGATCTAATCTCCTATTGTTCTATTATGGTAGCCTATCTTATCTCCGATTCAACTGATGTTTAAGATAGAGGTCGCATTGTTGAGTATGTCCTCTTTCTCTTGTTGAAGTTGTTCGACGTAAGATTGAATATGTCTTTGTTGCTTCTCCTCGAAGATGTCTTCGATTGTAATCATCAGTCCTGTTTCGATAACATCTCCAAATTCATCATTGATGCAGGAGCCAAAGGTGCGCATGGTTGGAGAGAGTGCCATGTAAGCATTGATTAATGGCGGAATGTTTAGACCTGCCTGTCGGATGTAGCTCTTTAATATACAATAATCTTCCTTGTAGTTATTTCCGCAAAGGATTTGGTTCATTTCCTCCCATTTTTTGCGAGTGTCCAATAGGTGGTGAGGGTATATCAAATGATCTTTGTCCGGAAAATATTTTTGCATGAATGTGAAGATTAGATTTCGAGCATCTTCGTCAAAAGATGGATAGATGGTTGCTTTCCCGAAAAAGTACTTTACGTTAGGAAGTGTAACTGTTAAAGCTCCGATTCCGTCCCAAAGATTGTCCAGCGCAAAAAGGCTTTTGGCTCCCATTTTGGAAGATTGATATTCCGGACGTACAAACGAACGACCTAATTCAAGCGTGTATGGGAGATATTCTTTTATAAACTTTTCCGAGTAAGCAAAAAGATGAGAAGAGGTTAATTTGGGTGAGCCTTGTTCATCGAAAGAGACATCCTTACCTAGTATATAGCGGTAGCCACCGATTATTTCTCTGGCTTCCGGATTCCAAACGATTAATTGGAGGTATGGATTTTCGCAAGTATCATATTCATCTATATCCAAACTTAGTCCCGTACCCCCGCCGGCAGAACGGAATGAGATTTCTCTGAGGCGAGCAATCTCTTGCATAACATTAGGGGCATTGTGAGCCGTAACCACATATATTTCATTGTTCCCCTTGTTGGTTTTTCTAAGAAGCTTTTCAGAAGTTAGTTCTCTTTCTAAAAGTTCTACTGAAATAGGATTTATAATTTCTTCCATTTTAGATCCTTTCTTTTGGGAGTTATAGACTATAAGTAATTTCTTTTACCCATTGAGCCCACTCTTTCTCTGTTTTCGACTTGTCGAATGTAGAGTAAGGGATAGGTTGACCGATTTTTATAGTAAATGTTTTGTCTCTTTGTTTAAATAATTCGCTCGGGAGGTAGAGCATTTCGATATTCACTTTGATGCCTAACTTTTTTCTGTAATAGGCTAAATTGTAAAAGAATTTCGAGTTCTTTCCTTCAAAATGAATAGGGATTATATCTCTTTGATACTGAATAGCTTTGGAGATAAATGTCTTTTTCCATTCGTTGTCTTTTATCTCGCCATTCTCTTGTCTTCGAGAGCATTGTCCGGAAGGGAAAAAGAGAATCGCATCGTCCGAATCGCATACCTCATTTAGGAGTTGCGATGTTCCCTTAGCTTGACCACTGATTTTGTTGATAGGAATAAAAAAGATGCAAAGATTATCTATGTTCATCAAAAAATCATTGACCGGAATTTTTAGGGTGGGGTAGGTTGCGCCTAAAATATCAATCATTATCACGCCATCAGCCCCTCCCAATGGATGGTTACAAGCAAATATCACGCGAGAATCCTTGGGGAGATTTTCTTTTCCAATAACGTTATACTTGATATTGAATTCCTCCTGTAGTAAGGCATGGGCAAAATCATATCCCTGCAGATGTCCCAATTTGCTATAAACACGATTTATTTCGTCTTGGCAGATGGCACGTTCAATGTAGGAAATAACGAACTTGGGAAGCCTTTTTTTTAGGGAAGGCATCTTTTTTTTCAATATTTTTTCAATATCAATTTTTTTTTCTGTCATATCTATTTGCGTGTCGTCATCCTTGCAAAAAAATCCACGCAAATTTAATCAAAAAAATCTTTTAAACATCTTTTGGTGTTAAAAAAAATAAAATTAATCAAATTGTTGAAAACTAATTGAAAAACAGTGTAAAAAAAGTGAAGTGGGGAATAGTGGGGGATGAAATTTTTTTTCTATCTTTGGCACATTGAAAAAATGTTTATTTATGTGTCGATTTTCGGGAAATATGGATGTAAAGGTTGACGGGAAAGGACGATTGTTTGTTCCTGCAGCGTTTCGTCGTGCTTTGGAGGGGGATTCTACTCTCTTTTTGCGGGTCGATACGGTAAGCAAGTGTGCTAAGTTTTATCCTGCTTCCGAGTGGGAAAAGTTGAATGCTCAGTTTATGTCACAATTGAATTTGTGGAATCAGAGTGATTTGCGTCTTTATCGTCAATTTTCGGCGGGTGTCGAGCAAGTAGATTTGGATGCAAGTGGCAGAATTTTGATTCAAAGGCGTAATTTGGATCTTCTTGAAATTACTTCAGAGGCTCTTGTGGTGGGTGTAGGAAAATATTTTGAGGTGTGGAATAAAGATTTATTTGAGGATAGTCTGTTAGATGATGAAGCTTTCTCTAAGGCTTTGCAAGAGAAAATGGGAAATCAAATGGTGTTGTAGTATATGGAAAAAGTGTATCATACTCCGGCTTTGTTATATCCGTGCATGGAGGGTCTTGCTATTAATCCCTCTGGAATTTATGTGGATGTGACTTTTGGTGGTGGCGGACACTCTCGTGAAATATTGTCTCGTTTGGGTTCCGAAGGGCGTTTGTTTGGGTTTGATCAGGATCTGGACGCAATGCAAAATATTATCGACGACGCAAGATTTACGTTTGTTAGAAGTAATTTTAGATATATCTCCAATTTTATGGAGTATCATGGTGTTGATAAGGTGGATGGTATTTTGGCTGATTTGGGCGTCTCTTTTCATCATTTTGATGAGTCGGGTCGTGGATTTTCATTTCGTTTTGATGGGAAGTTGGATATGAGAATGAATCAGCATGCAGTGATGACTGCTGCAGATGTTCTTAATCGTTATACAGAGGAGCAGTTGGCTGACCTTTTTTATTATTATGGTGAATTGAAGTCAGCTCGTAAGATTGCTTCGGTTGTTGTTGCGCATCGTGCAGAGAAGAAATTTGAGATGATTTCTGATTTGGTGAATATTGTGGAACCTTTGGTTGGAAAAGATAAACAGAAGAAAAATTTGGCATGTTTGTTTCAGGCACTTCGTATTGAGGTGAATCGAGAGATGGAAGTACTAAAGAAGTTGTTGCAGTCCTCTTTAAATCTTCTAAATCCCGGTGGTCGGTTAGTGGTATTGACATATCACTCTTTAGAGGATAGATTGGTGAAGAATTTTATGAAATCAGGCAATTTTGAGGGGAAGGTTGAACAGGATTTTTTTGGAAATAGGATGTCGCCGTTTAAGTTGGTTAACAATAAGGTGATTGTGCCGGATTGTGAGGAGATTGAGCAAAATCCGCGTTCTCGTAGTGCTAAGTTGAGAATTGCAGAGTTTTTAGGTTAGTGAAATGGCTGATTTTTTTAAAAAAGTTGTTACAGAGACAAAGGAGTTTACGGATAAATCGATATTTAATAGAGGTTCTAAAATATCGTTTGGAGATTTATTGTCCGGAAATTTCTTGTCAAAAGGAAGATTCTATCGTCATATTCCTCTTTTCGGACTTGTAATTATTTTTTTTCTTGCGAGTGTTGCTTTGCGTTTTTCTTGCGAATCAAAAATTGCAGAAATTGACAATTTGCAAAGAGAATTGAGAGATGTTAAGCATGAAGCATTGACACTCTCATCTGAGTTGCTGGGAAAAAGTAAACAGTCGCAAATTAAGTTTTTGTTATCTCAAAAAGATAGCTCGTTGAATATATTGGATTGTCCACCTTTTGTAATTGAGTTGTACTAATGTCTGCAAAGAAATCGTTAATTCGGCGTGTTGCTTGTATCTTTTTTATTGCATCTTTGGGTCTTGCCTTTTTTGCAGTAAAAATGTGGAGAATCATGTATGAGGAGGGCGATTTTTGGATTGCAGAGGGAAAAAGGATAAAGGTAAGAAATGATAGCGTTGCGGCTCCTCCAAATCGTGGTAATATCTGGGCTGAAGATGGTAAGTTGTTGGCTGCGAGTATTCCAACGTATCGACTTTATATGGACTTCTGTGCGGGTGGATATGAGGTTGTTACCGGTCAGGGTAAGAATAAAAAGGTGAGTTATCAATATGATACGTTGATGTGTTTTTTGGATGATTTATGCGATTCTTTGGCAACTATTTATACGAATCAAACTCCTCGGCAGTTGAAGGAGCATATTCTTAAGGGAAAGAATAAGAAAAGTCGCCATTATCGGATTGGAGATAAGCGTTTGTCGTATGTTGAGTTGAAGAGGGTGCGTAAATTCCCATTTGTTAATAGAGGAAGAAATAAGAGTGGCGTTTTTGAAGAGGAGTCTGTTGCTCGTCAATGTCCGTATGGTTCTAACCGTATGGGGGCGCGAACCATTGGAGGATTGTATGCCGAAAAAGGGAAGGGGGGCAGAAGTGGTATTGAACAATATTACGACTCTTTATTAAAGGGCTTGCCGGGAGTTTTCTCCTACGAAAAGGTGGCTGGAAAATATCGTGATATTTGTATTGTTGAGCCGATTGACGGGGAGGATGTTTACACTACGTTGGATGTTAATATCCAAGATATAACCGAGCAAGCATTGATGAAGACTTTGATTAAGCACGGAGCTGATCATGGTTGTGCGGTGGTAATGGAGGTGCAAACAGGGAAAATTCGTGCCATGAGTAATTTGAAACGTTCAGGAGATGGTTCATACTCAGAGGGAACAAATTATGCTTTGGCATCGCAAACCGAACCCGGTTCTACATTTAAAATAGCCTCTGCTATTGTGGCTTTGGAGACCGGGAAGGTGGATACTTCTACTATGATTCCGACAGGCAATGGAACTCATAATTTTTATGGGAAGACAATGAGAGATTGGAATTATAATAAAGGAGGGTACGGAAAAATATCTTTGAGTAGAGGAATTCAGGTCTCTTCAAATATTGCTTCGGCTTTGATTATTGATGAGTTGTTTAAAGATAACCCGCAGAAGTTTATTGAGGGATTATATAAATTAGGGATAAATAATGATTTGGATTTAGAGATAAGAGGAGTGGCGAGACCTTATATTAAGAGTGTTGATGACCCTACTTGGTCGAAATTGTCTTTGCCGTGGATTGCTCATGGGTATGAGGTTAAAGTTCCTCCTATTTATATACTGACACTTTATAATGCGATTGCAAATAATGGAAAGATGATGCATCCTTACTTGGTGAATAGTGTTGGGTTGAATGGTAAACGTTCTGTTGAAAAGAGTCCTAAGGTGTTGAATCCCCAAATTTGTTCTCCTGCAACGTTGGGGAAGGTGAAACAGATGATGGTGGATGTGGTAGAGCATGGTACGGCTCAGAATGTGCGAACAGATATTTTTCAGATTGCAGGAAAAACCGGAACTGCTGTACAGAATGTGAAAGGAGAAAGAAAGCATCAATTGACTTTCTGTGGTTTTTTTCCGGCTGATGAACCGCAATATAGTGTGATTGTTGTTGTATGGTATCCGAAACAGGGTGTTTATCCTTCAGCAGGAGGAATTTCTGGAAGTGCATTTAAGGATATTGCTGATCAGTTGTATGCTCAAGCTCCCTCTTTCAGGTCGCGCCGTCAATTAATTCCGGATACGACAAGAATATTCTATCCAGCAACGAAAGATGGGAATATAACGGACTTAGGATATTTGTTAGATGATTTGGAAATTCCTTATACGGTGGAGTATGATAATGAGTGGGGACGTTCGCAAGTTTCTAAAAAAGACTTGATTTTGACTGGGCAAACTTGGAAAACAGATGTTGTTCCTAATGTCGTTGGAATGGGCGCGAAGGATGCAGTCTTTTTATTAGAGAATAGTGGATTGGTTGTTGAAATTCAGGGTGTTGGTACTGTTTATTCACAGTCTGTATCTCCCGGAACGAACCTTGTTAAGGGTCGTAAAATTAAACTAAATTTAAGGTGATTATGAATAACTTGAATGATATATTGACCTCGTTGGATGTTGTCAAATTGGTAGGACAAAGTGATATTGATTTGACAGGTGTAAATTCCGATTCCCGCAAAGTGGAACCGGGTAGTTTGTTTGTTGCCACTCGCGGCACCCAAGTGGATGGCCATGACTATATTGCATCGGCAATTGAAAAAGGTGCTATGGCTGTTGTGTGTGAAATATTGCCGGAAAAACTCTCTCCCGATGTGGTTTATGTGGTGGTGAAAAATACCAATGTTGCTTTAGGAAAAATTGCCTCTGCATGGTATGATTTTCCTTCTTCCTCGTTACGCTTGGTGGGTGTTACCGGCACAAATGGGAAAACAACTATAGCAACTTTATTGTACCGTTTGTTTCGACGTTTAGGTCATAAGTGTGGTTTGATTTCAACGGTTTGTAATTGTATCGATAGTGAGGAGTTCCCGTCAACACATACTACACCGGATCCTCTTACTCTCAATCGTTTGTTGGCACAAATGGTTGAGTGTGGCTGTAAATTTGCTTTTATGGAGGTGAGTTCTCACGCCATCGATCAACGTCGAATAGAGGGACTTTGCTTTGAGGGTGGTGTATTTACAAATCTTACTCGAGATCATTTAGATTATCATAAGACTTTTGCAGAGTATCTTGCAGTGAAAAAACGATTCTTTGATGAATTGTCGGACGAGGCTTTCGCGTTGACGAATGTTGATGATAAAAACGGATTGGTGATGTTGCAAAATACCAAGGCTGAGAAGAAAACCTATTCTGTTCGCTCTATGTCTGATTTTAAGACCAAGGTTATAGAAGATGGGTTCGATGGATTGAAATTGGAAATAAATAGAAAAGAGGTTTTTCTTCCTTTTATTGGTAAATTCAATGCATATAATTTGACTGCTGTTTATGCTACTGCACTTCTTTTGGGTTGTGACTCGGATGAGACACTGTTAAACCTTAGTGCATTAAGACCTGTATCCGGTCGGTTCGAACCGATAGCGGCTCCTTCCGGTTATAAGGTAATAGTGGATTATGCGCACACCCCAGACGCTTTAAAGAATGTGTTGGAGACGATTGATAGTTTCTTGGCTGTTGAGGCGAGATTGATAACGGTTGTAGGATGTGGAGGAAATCGAGATAGAGGGAAGAGACCATTGATGGCTAAAGAGGCTGTCAAGTTGAGTCATCAGGTGATTTTTACCTCTGACAATCCAAGAAATGAAGAACCACAAACCATTGTTGATGAGATGATGGAGGGGGTTGAAATGGCGGATAGAGCTAAAGTGATAATTATTCTCGACCGCTACCAAGCAATAAAAACAGCTATGCTTTTGGCAAGACCTAAGGATGTTGTTTTGATTGCAGGCAAAGGGCACGAGAATTATCAAGAAATCAATGGAACAAGAACTCACTTTGATGATAAAGAGGTGGTTAGAGAGACAATGGTATAGTTGAGGCTTGTTGTATGTTGTGTTAGAAAATTGTGAATAAAAAATTAAATTATACGATATGTTCTGTTATTTATTCGATTACTTGTCAAGTTTAGACATTCCTGGAATGGGCGTGTTTAAGTACATCTCTTTCCGTTCTTCGTTGGCATTTATCTCTTCTCTATTGATAGCTACGATTATCGGTAGGAAGATAATAGATTTTTTGCAAAAAAAACAGGTCGGAGAGACGATACGAGATTTGGATTTGGCCGGGCAGATGGCAAAAAAAGGAACTCCAACAATGGGTGGAATTATCATTATCATTTCGATATTGATACCGGTGCTTTGTTTTGCTAAATTGAATAATGTCTATATCCTGCTTATGATTATCACAACATTATGGTTGGGGGGAATGGGATTTTTGGATGATTATATCAAGGTGTTTAAGAAGGATAAAGAGGGATTGAAAGGTCGTTATAAAATTATTGGTCAAGTTTGTATTGGTTTGCTGGTTGGTCTTACTTTATACATAAACGATGATGTTGTAATCAGAGAAAATATTACTTCAGAGCGGCATAACAAAGAGGTGGTGCATTATTCATCTGTCAGTGAAAAGTCCACCGAAACAACCATTCCTTTTGTCAAGGGGAATAACTTTGATTATGCCGACCTATTTTCGTGGGCAGGAGAGTACACACAGATATTGGGTTGGATATTCTTTGTTCTCGTTGTGGTATTTGTTTTGACAGCCGTATCTAATGGAGCTAACTTAACAGATGGATTAGATGGTTTATCCACAGGAGTCTCTGCCATTATAGGTATAACGTTAGGTATTTTAGCCTATTTATCAGGGCATATTGAATTTGCAAGTTATTTGAATATCATGTATATCCCAAACTCTGAGGAGTTGGTTATTTTTATTTGTGCTTTTGTGGGGGCTCTGATAGGCTTTTTATGGTACAATGCTTACCCTGCACAAGTTTTTATGGGAGATACAGGAAGTTTGATGATTGGTGGTGTGATAGCTGTTATCTCTATTATTATTCGTAAAGAGCTTCTATTACCAATCTTGTGCGGAGTCTTTTTTGTGGAAAGTGTTTCGGTTATCATTCAGACGACCTACTTTAAGTACACAAAGAAGAAATATGGTGAGGGCAGAAGAGTCTTTTTGATGGCACCTTTGCATCATCATTATCAGAAGAAGAATATTCCCGAGTCAAAGATTGTTGCGCGATTCTGGATTGTTAGTATTCTTTTGGCTGTTTTGACCATCGTTACGCTGAAGATACGATAGGTGTCAAACAGGTTTTTTGATATTATAGGGCGAATTTGAAGTAGCCAAAATGAATGTAATACATTGTTAGAATATATGAAAAAATTAATCGTATTAGGAGCCGGAGAGAGTGGCGTTGGAGCTGCAATTTTAGGCAAAGAGAAAGGGTATAATGTTTTTGTGTCTGATTCGGGTAAGATACAAACTCGTTATAAACAGGAGTTAGAATCTCATTCCATAGCGTGGGAGGAGGGTACTCACACCTTGTCTATGTTTGAAGATGCCGACTTGGTAGTGAAGAGTCCGGGCATCCCGGATTCATTGCCCATGATTCTCTCGTTTAAAAAGGCTTCTATTCCGGTTATTTCGGAAATAGAGTTTGCCGGCAGATATTCTAATGCCAAGATGATTTGTATCACAGGTAGCAATGGTAAAACTACCACTACTATGCTGATTTATCATTTGTTGAAATGCGCGGGGTTGAAGGTTGGGTTGGCAGGAAATATCGGAAATAGTTTGGCCCGTCAGGTGGCTCAAACTCCGCAAGAGTATTATGTGATAGAATTGAGTAGTTTCCAATTGGATGGCATGTATGAGTTCAAGGCAGATGTAGCTATTTTGTTGAATATCACCCCCGACCATTTAGATCGTTATGAATATAAATTTCAGAACTACATTAATTCAAAATTTCGTATAGTTCAAAACATGTCAGTTTCTGATTGTTTTATCTATTGGAATGAAGACCCTTATATCCGAAAGGAGTTGAGTGAACGTCAAATCAAGGCCAAGACCTATCCGTTTGCCTTGGAGAAGTCAGAAGATTTGGCTGCTTATATCGAAAATGAATTAATTAAGATTAATACAGGAAATAGAACTTTCCAGACACCCGTTTCAGAATTGACATTGCGCGGACAACACAATATGTATAATTCCATGGCGGCGGGAATTACTGCGGTTCTTGCCAATATTTCTGACGAATCTATTCGAGAGGCTTTCCGTACGTTCAAAGGTGCAGAACATCGTTTGGAAAGGGTTGCTAATGTGAAGGGGGTTACCTATATCAATGATTCGAAAGCAACCAATGTTAATTCATGTTGGTATGCACTGCAATCAATGACCACTCCCGTTGTTCTAATATTGGGAGGGAAAGATAAAGGAAACGACTATACAGAAATCGAGGCGTTGGTAAAGGAGAAAGTTTCTGCATTGATTTGTTTGGGTGTGGATAATTCAAAATTGCATGCCTTTTTCGATGGAAAGGTGTCCCATATCGAAGATGCGGGGTCAATGAAAGAAGCGGTAGAAGCTGCGTATCGGTTGGCAAAAAAGGGAGATACCGTACTGTTGTCTCCTTGTTGCGCAAGTTTTGATTTATTTAAAAGTTATGAAGATAGAGGAACTCAATTTAAAGAGATGGTAAAAAGTTTATAAAAAATGAGTGTAACGGATTTTTATAAAGATTTTCTCAAGGGCGATAAGGTTATTTGGACCTGCTTCTTCTTGCTGATTGCGATCTCTATAGTGGAGATGTATTCGGCATCAAGTACGCTTGCGTTCCGAGCTAAAAATTTCAATGCCCCCATCACTCGACATGTCATGTTTTTGTTGGTCGGATTTGTTGTGGCTTACTTTACGCATCGTTCTTTGCCTTATAAGTATATCCCTCTCTTGGGTCTATTTTTGTATGTAGTCTCAATTGCCCTTCTCATTTTTGTGTTAATGATTGGGGAGTCAACCAACGATGCAACTCGTTGGCTTCCTATTTTTGGGTTTAAGTTTCAACCTTCTGAATTAGCAAAACTATCAACAATAATAAGTTGCGCATTGTTTATAGGTCGATGCAAGGGAGTCTTTACTCCTAAACGAATTTGGATATTTCTTGGCATGGTGATGATTCCTACGTTTTTAATTCTTTTGGATAATCTGTCAACTGCGGCAATGCTCTTTGTAATTTGTTTAATCATGTTGTTTTGTGCAGGAATCTCTTTAAGGGAGTTGTGGACATTTATTTCTTCGCGAGGTTTTGTTGGTGTTGTTTGTGCCGTTTTTGTGATTGGACTTACCTATTTTTTATATACAGGCAAAGAAATAGGTGATGTGTTTCATAGAGCTGAAACTTGGCAAAATCGATTTGTCAGATTTTATACAGAGGTTCCTTTGGATAGTTCGTTTGAAGTAACCGATTATAACCGGCAATCAACTCATGCAAAAATAGCTATTTCAAATGGTCGTTATTCAGGGTTGGGAATTGGAGATAGCGAGCAGAGAGATTTCCTTCCGCATGCCTTTGATGATTTTATCTTTGCTATAATTGTTGAAGAAACCGGCTTATTTTCGTTGCTTGTTATTGCTCTATATTTGGGTGTTTTTTCTCGTTGTCTTTATTTGATTTATCGTTGCGATGAGCCGATATTGTGTTACACTCTGTTGGGTATATCTTTGATGTTATTGATTCAAGCCTATTTTCACGTGGCGGTTTCGCTTGGTTGTGTACCTGTTACAGGACAACCATTGCCAATTATCAGTAGAGGTGGAACCTCCTGTCTTGTTGGCTGTTTAAGTTTCGGATTGTTGTTGTGTATCAGCAGATATATTTACGAAAATCCTAAAGAGAGTTCTTCAAACGGAAGACAACGTGTGGATAAGTCTAAAAGGGAAGATAAAGAGGTGCAAATAGAGGAATAATTGTTATTGAATAGGAATATGAAACAGTTAAAATTTATCATAAGTGGAGGTGGAACAGGAGGACATATCTTTCCTGCGATATCCATTGCTAATGCGTTAAAAAAGAGAGTGCCGGATGCTGATTTTCTATTTGTAGGGGCAGAAGGACGAATGGAGATGGAAAAAGTGCCTAATGCAGGTTATAAGATTGAAGGATTGCCTGTGGCAGGATTCGATAGAAGTAATCTCTTGAATAATTTTAAAGTTCTCGTAAAGCTCTTCAAGAGTTTAAAAATGGCGAAACAGATTGTGAAGGAGTTTCAGCCTAATGTAGTTATCGGGGTAGGTGGTTATGCCAGTGGTCCGACTCTCTTTGCGGCTAATAGGTTGGGTATCCCGACAGTATTGCAGGAGCAAAATTCCTATGCAGGAGTTACCAATAAACTTTTGGCTAAAAATGCGAAAAAGATCTGTGTTGCATATACCGGAATGGAACGTTTTTTTCCAAAAGAGAGCATCGAACTAACAGGAAATCCTGTGCGTCAAGACTTCTTGGAAGTTCAGCCGAAGGCAGAAGAGGCTTATCGTCATTTCGGATTTTCCCCTGAATTACCTACCATGTTGGTGGTTGGTGGAAGTTTGGGAGCAAGAACCATCAATCAAAGTATGATGGGTGATTTAGAGAAATTGCAGGCTGCCAATGTTCAAGTGTTGTGGCAGACCGGAAAGTACTATTTTGAAGATGTCAAAAAGAGGGTTGCGGAGTCTCCGTGTGAGCGTATTGTGGTGACCGACTTTGTTAAGAGAATGGATTATGCTTATGCTATAGCCGATTTGGTTGTTTCACGTGCAGGAGCAAGTTCCATTTCGGAGTTATGTCTATTGGGTAAACCCTCAATTTTGGTTCCTTCTCCTAATGTGGCAGAAGATCATCAAACTCATAATGCAGAGGCTTTGTCAACAAAAGATGCTGCCGTTTTGGTAAGGGATGTAGATGCTCCTCGTGTAATGGTGGACGAGGCTTTGTCATTAATAAAGGATGGGGAGCGTCTATCTAAATTAGGTAAAAATGCTTTAAGTATGAGTCAGCTGAATTCTGCTGATAGGATTGCTGATGAAATATTAAAATTGGTATAGTCATGAAAAAGAGGGAGTCGGTCTATTTTTTAGGAATTGGAGGAATTGGCATGAGTGCTCTTGCACGTTATTTTAAAGCCAAAGGTTTTGACGTAGCCGGGTATGATCGCACATCAACTTTGCTGACGAAGGAGTTGGAGGCAGAGGGAATATCCATTCATTACAATGATGATGTGGCTTTGATTCCGGAGTTGTATAAGGATCCTCAAAATACTATGGTGGTTTATACACCGGCTGTTCCTGCTGATATGTCGGAATTGGTTTGGTTCAGGGAACATAAATTCAACGTTTGCAAACGTTCTCAAGCCTTGGGTGAGGTGACTCGAATGCAGCAAGCCATTTGTGTGTCGGGGACGCATGGAAAAACAACCACTTCTACGATGATAGCCCATTTGTTGCATAATTCTTCGGTGAAGTGCAATGCCTTTTTAGGTGGAATTTCCAAAAATTTCGACCGTAATTTATTATTGTCGAACGAGTCGGATTTGGTTGTAATTGAGGCGGATGAGTATGATCGCTCATTTTTTACCCTAACTCCTTATATGGCAGTGGTAACAGCGGTAGATGCCGACCATTTGGATGTCTATGGGACGGAAAAAGAGTATCGCGCCGGATTTGAGGAGTTTGTCTCCCTTATTCGTCCCGATGGTGTTTTGTTGATGAAAGAGAATCTCCCTATATCACCAAGGTTGCAAAAGGGAGTTAAGATTTATACCTACTCTATTGAAAAGGGCGACTTTCATGCGGAGAATATTCGTATAGGCGGAGGCGAAATCATCTTTGACTTTGTAGGTCCGGATGTGCGTATTGCAGATGTGCAGTTGGGTGTGCCGGTCTATGTCAATTTAGAAAATGGAATTGCAGCGATGGCAATGGCATGGATGAACGGAGTGTCAGAGAAGGAACTAAAGGAGGCTATGGCTACCTTTGCAGGTGTAAAAAGACGATTCGATTTTCACATCAAGAGGGATGATATTGTTTTTTTGGATGATTATGCGCACCATCCTGAAGAGTTGAAATCCAGCATAGAGTCGGTGCGAAAACTCTATTCTGACAAAAAGTTAAGTGTGGTTTTTCAGCCACATCTTTATACCAGAACAAGAGACTTGGCAGACGAGTTCTCGGAAGCTCTCTCATTGGCGGATGAGGTCTATTTGTTGGATATTTATCCTGCAAGAGAAGAACCTATTGAGGGTGTGACCTCGCAAATGTTGTTGAACAAAGTACAAGTGGGAGAAAAGAGAGTTTTTTCAAAAGAAGAGTTTCTTGCCTTTACAGATCAACATCCCTTTGAGGTGCTCTTGATGGCTGGGGCCGGCGATTTGGATTTGTTGATACCAACAGTGACAGATAAATTACTAAAGAAAGCTAAATAGATGACAGATAAACAACGATATTGGTTAAAGGTAGGCTTGGTTGTGTTGGCTTTGGGTTACCTCGTTATTTCGGTTGTGACAATTTCGTTTCAATCGAGCGAGACGATGTGTTCCGGATTGAAAACCATTGTCAAAGATAGTGCAACACTACGTTTTGTATCCAAATCGGATGTGTCTCAAATCTTAGATAAGGGAGGAATGAATCCTTTGGGAGTGAGATATGACTGCATTGATGAGGCACAAATAGAGTCGTTATTGGAGTCGCAGACAAGAATCAAGAGGGCGGAGTGCTACAAAACCCCATCAGGGACTTTGGTGGTGGAAGTCAGACAGCGAGAACCTATTTTGAGAGTGATGGGTAGTTCCGGTAACTATTACATCGATTTGGAGGGAAATGTATTAACTGTCTCGCCGGATTTTACTGCATTTGTACCCATTGTTACCGGAAGTGTCTCTAAAAAATTAGCAAAGGGAGATTTGTATGAGTTTGGACTTTATCTGCATGAGAATCCTTTTTGGAAAGCTCAGATCGAACAGATTCATTTTGAGTCCAATGGCAAGGTGATATTAATTCCTCGAGTGGGAAATCAAATTATCGAAATGGGATCATTAGATGATTATGAACGAAAGTTGCATAAGTTGTATTCGTTGTACAAAAATGGATTTAATAAAGTGGGGTGGAATCGTTATAAAAAGATTAATTTGAGTTTTGATAATCAGGCAGTTTGTACAAAGAAATAATAATGGTTCTAATCTGTTTATTTCAAATTGGGATAGCGTATGAATGAAAATTTGGTATTGGGAGTTGATTTAGGTTCCTCCTACATAAAAGGTGTAATTGGAAGTAGAAACGAAGAGGGTAAAGTTTCTATAAAGGCTGTTCATACCCAAAAATCAAAAGGGATTGAAAAGGGACTGATTGTTGATACTATGGCCTTAAGAGAGTGTTTTTTCCCTTTTGTCAGACAATTATTAAATAAAGCCGGCTTGACAAAAGTTGTCGTGAAGAAATTTTACGTATTTAATTCTTATCGCAAAATGAAAAGTGTAACGACTGATGTGATAAGGAATTTTGAAGAACAAGAGATTTCTCAGTCTCTACTTGATGAAATGTGCGAAGAGAGCCTTAAAAACCCGACCTCAAATAGTTATGCAAATTTAGAGTCGATATTGCAGGCTTATATTGTTAATGATAGTGTTCCTACCCTTTCGGCTGAGGGAAAATATGCAACAAGTTTAAAGGCGAGATACACCTTGGTTATAGGCAACAAAGAGGGCGAAAACAATCTTTACAAGGCTATATCTTGTGGAAATAAAGATGTAGCAGAGAATGCTTGTTCTCACTTTCTTTCTTTTGCGTCACTTGGAGAGGTGGTATTGACTAAAAAGGAGCGAGTAAAAGGAGCTTTATTGTTGGATTTTGGAGGAGAAACCACAACTTTGGCTTTTTATTCGCAAATGTCATTGCGCAGTTTGAGTGTCTTTGATTTTGGCGGAAATGATATAACACGTAAGTTGATGGAGGAGTTTTCTTTTTCGAGAGAGCAGGCAGAACAACTTAAGATAAAGTGCGGAGTCAAACCTCGTGTAGGGGAAATAGCTATGGAGATTAGTGGTGTAAAAACTATTGTTAATCTTGCTCAAGTTTCTGAGTGTATAAATAAAATTGTGGATTCGCAACTCTCTCAAATCGAACTTTTCTGTCAAGATAATAACATCATTCCAAGAACTATGAGAATTGTTCTTGTGGGAGGGGGTGCTAAATGCGTTGGTATATCAGAAAAGATACAAACTATCTTTGGGAAAGAGGTAGTAGGAGGTTATCCAACCTGTTTGAATGAAAATTTAAGTAGTTTAGACAAAAAAGAGTGTCAGAAATTTTTGGATTATTCTAAACTTTGTGCAATTTTAAAATCGCATGACGAAAATTGCATCGAGGAGATGCCTGAACCTACTCCACAAAAAAAAGGAAAAAGCAGATTTAGTTTGGATAAATTAGTAGATGCATTGGATAATGCAACTAATAATATTTGGGGAAAATAAGTAACAATATCAAAATATTAATATATGGGAATAGATATAATCATCAATGACGAGTTTAGACCTCAAATCAAAGTATTAGGAATTGGTGGAGGGGGTGGTAATGCCGTCAACTATATGTACAATAATGGTATTGAAGGTGTAGATTTTGTGGTCTGCAACACTGATGCCCAATTCTTAAAAAATTCTCCTGTTCCTAAAAAAATCGTTTTAGGAACCACCGGTTTGGGTGCAGGGAATATTCCGGAAAATGGATTTGAAGCCGCTAAATCATCTAGGGAAGAAATAGAAAAACTCTTCACCGAAGAGCGGACGGATATGGTTTTTCTCTCTGTAGCAATGGGTGGTGGAACCGGAACAGGTGCCTCTCCCTATATCGCAAAAATTGCTAAGGAGAAAAATATTTTAACTGTCGCTATTGTCTCTGTTCCAATGAAATTCGAGGGCAGGAAACGTCTTAATAATGCTTTCAAGGGGTTGCGAGAGTTGCGCGAGAGTGTGGATGCAATTTTAATTGCGAATTCAGATCACCTCTTTGATGAAGATAGAGAGGATGTGAAGTTGAGTGTAGGACATGCTCAAATAGACAAGGTGATGGCTACTGCCACCAAAGGAATCGCTGAGGTTGTCACCCGTCATGGTGTGGTGAACGTCGATATGAAAGATGTGGAGACCACCCTCAAAAATAGTGGATACGTTATCATTGGTATGGGAACCAGTAAAGCTGAAAATAGAGCTGAAGAGGCTATTAAGCGTGCGTTTGACTCCCCATTGATGTATAAGCCGCAACTGCAAAGTGCGACAAAAGTATTGATGAATATCTCTTACCACCCCGATAGCGAAATTACTACCAAAGAGTTGAACTTGGTTACAGCCTATTTGGATAAAGAGTTGGGAGATACCGATTATATTTGGGGAAGTACCGCCAATGAGTTATTAGAAGAGGGCGAACTCTCTGTGTTGTTGGTTGTAACCGGCTTTGATTCGGAAGATGATATGAAGGATTTGGATTTGGAAAATCCTGAAAATTATTATAAATATTTGGAAAAATATTATGGATGTTCAGGAGTTAAAAGTGCAACTCCAAAGCAAGAAGAAACTCCTGCTGATCCATTTGATTGCATTCAAGATTTGTCTGATCTGGAATTTGATGATGACGATGATGACCGAATAGGATTTGCAAGTAGAGAGTAGCAGAGCATCAATAAAATAAGGATTTAAGAGGGACAATTCATTTTTGTGGTGTCCCTCTTTATTTTGGGTTGAATTTTAAAGGTGAGTTTTATAAATCTTTTGTAACCATCCGATTTCAGGCGAGTTTGCTATAAAAAAAAGCGACTTGAATTTGGATTTCAAATCGTTTAATTT
>SUWZ01000011.1 GCA_015061185.1 Bacteroidales bacterium | reverse complement strand
GAGATTTCCCCGACTTGTAATGAATCGGGTAAGGGGAGATATGCGATTATGTGATTTTTAAATGAAAGAGCCGTGTTCTGATAATTAATTTTTATTCTGTTAATAGTGCAATATTGTATATATGTTTGATATATATTAATTATGTTGGTTGATTATCGATATTTATTTGAATGTTTTTTTCTTTGCTTTGATGTTTTAATCTGTTTTTTGGGTAAATTGCCATTATGTTCAAATTGGGTAAGAGTAAAAAACTTTACTTTTAACTTTTAAAGTTTTCTTCAATTATCTTTTTTTTGACTACTTGAACATTGAGTTAATATTGGTTGTTTTAGCATTGTTTATAGAACTCACCTATACTAATTTGCAATTAGTAGTTTTTAGGTAGTATCTATAAATCTTCTTGCTCAAATTGATAGAACTTACCCCAAATAAATTTCATAACTATGAAAAAAAGAGATTTACTAAAACTTCCGCGTCTTCGTTTTTATGGCTCCATGGTCATTTCACTTTTTTTATCTTGGTTGTATGGTTTTTCTCATGGTTTAAATAATCTTTCAGTCCTATTATTCGTGGGGGTAACTTTTCAAATTGCGTTATTTTCAAAATCACTATATCATGCTTTTAAAATAGGTGTTGTTAAAAAAATTGCCAATGTGGGTGGTGCAGTTGTTATATCTATTTTTTTTACTTGGATTGGAACTTTTTTTCTCATGCTTTCTTTTATGTCTGAAAAGACTGAATTAGCTTGTTTCATTTTTATTAGTTGGCTTGTAACATTCTATTTATTAGGTTGCTTTTGGGTTGTTATATTGCATCGAAAAGAGTTTGATTTGGAATTGCCGGATGTTTTACCTCGGAATGTTCATGTTGTATTGGATAATGGTGTGATTGTTGAAGTGGAAGCACAAAATGTGGTTTCTGGTGATCGCATAAAAGTTTATTCCGGGGAGGTCGTTCCATTTGATGGAGAAATAATTGTAGGAACCTCTTTTGTCGATGAATCTTTACTTTCCGGAAGGTCATTATTCGTCACAAAGCAGAAAGGGGATGCTATCTTTGCAGGTACAACCAATAAGGGAGGTGCTATTGTGTTTGAAGTGCGTATGATGGGCTCTCGCTCTAAGTATGTGAGTTTGGTGGAAAAGGTAAAAGATATCTTAGCCAGAAAGAAAGTTTATGAAGACGACTTTGAGCATATTTCTCCGGTTTATGTTGGTGTTGTTGTCTCTTTTTGGTTGATATTGCTTGTGTTTTGGATATTTTTTAATCTCTCTACCTCCATATTCTTAGATCTCTATTTTTTAGTTTCTGTTCTTATTGTTGCTTGTCCTATTTTCTTGAAACTATCTACTCCGGCTATACTTTTTTATGCCTCTTACCTTTTGAAGCGTATTGGATTTAGTGTGAAAAATGTATTTGCCATCCCTAATATCGCTAAAATTGATGCAATTGTTTTGGATAAAAAATGTTGGGATAGGGGGAGTATGAGTTGTATGCGAGTAGCGTGGAATGAAACGGAAGAAAAACAATCTATGTTTTTATCTCTGATTGCCTCTATTTGTCAAGAGAAGAAACAATTTTTTTCTCAAATTTTACAGGATTCTTTGGGCGAAGATGTACAACCTTCAGAGGTGAAATATAAGTCGGAGTATTCTTCTGATTGCGGTGAAATCGTATCTTTTAATGATGAAACCTATCTTTTGGGTACTCGGAAGTTTTTGCTTTCTCATAGCATCTCTCTTCCCAGATCTATGGGTAAGACAGATTTGGAAGTTTATTGGATAGTCAATAATAGAGTTTCTGCAATTTTTTATCTTCCAGAGAGTCGGTTAGGAGAGAAAGAGGAGTGGATGAGTTTGCTTCGTTCGCATGGTATAGAGTTGTATTTGATGTCTGCAGAATCTGAGAGTCATACAAAAAAAATGGCCGAACGATTGTCGATTATTTCGTATATTTCCAATGCGGATGCTGAGGACAAATTGGAATTGGTGAAAAATTTGCAATCGCAAGGGAAACGAGTACTTGTTATGGGTGTCTCGCTTGGAGATTTATTGGCATTGGCTCAAGCGGATGTGAGTGTTGCTTTTTCTGATTCTTCTCAAATTTCATCGACACTTTCGGACTTAGTGTTGGGTGTTTCCAAAATGAGTCTTTTGGCAGATTTGATTTTGTTTTCTAAGCAGGTGAAGAAACGAATTAAGTGGGGAAATTTCTTTGCCTATCTTATCCCTATTCTTGCTATGATTTTGGTCTCCGGACTCTTATACTGTTTTTTTCAGATTATTATTTTAGGGGAAATTGCTCTTGCCATGTTTGTTCTGGGATTTCTATTATTGCTGATAAATACGCTCAATCAGAGCATAAAAAGTCACAGGTGAGTTCTATAGACTTACGTTGAAATGATTTGAAGAGCATTCTATGTCTGCCAATTTTTGGGAAATGATTGGGTAAGGATTTTTCTTACACTATCAGTGCACTTTTGTCTGCGTTAAATTGAGTTGGTGTAACTTGGGTGATTTGGTTCACCAAGTTTGGGTTGTTGGGTATCTCGACAACAATGTAATTTTCCGAAAAACCATGCATTTTATCGCCTTTTTTTGACTCCTCCCAAAGAATAGATAAGTTTTTGCCTATTTGGGATTGATAGAATTTTAATCTTTTTTCTTCGGATAGAGAAAGCAAAATTTCGCTTCTTCTTTTTTTCTCTTTATATGGAACTTTTCCGATGATTTTCAAAGCTTGAGTGTTGGCGCGTTCTGAGTAGCTGAATACGTGTAATTGAGCTATGGCTAAACTATCGATGAATTGCACAGTTTCTGCAAAATCTTCTTCGGTTTCTCCATTGGTTCCGACTATTACATCAACCCCAATGAAAGCATTAGGCATTTCACGATTGATTAATTCGATTTTGTTTCGGAACAAGTTTGTGTCGTAATGCCTTTTCATCAATGATAACACTTTGTCGCAACCGGATTGTAGCGGAATATGAAAGTGGGGAACAAATTTATGAGATTGCGCTATATGATGAATAATCTCTTCGCTCAACAAATCGGGTTCGATAGATGAGATGCGATATCTCTCTATTCCTTCTACAGACTCGAGGGCTTGAATTAGTTGCAAAAGTGTTTCTCCTGTTGTTTTTCCAAAATCTCCAATGTTTACTCCTGATATAACAATCTCTTTTGCTCCTTCTAAAGCTGCTTCTTGAGCTTGTTTTACTGTGGATTCAACAGACCCATTTCTACTTTTTCCTCGTGCTATAGGAACAGTGCAGTAGGAGCAAAAATTATCGCATCCATCTTGAACTTTTAACCAATAGCGAGTTCTATCTCCTCGTGTACAAGAGGGAAAGAAGCGGTTGATATCTTTTCGAGAAGTGTGGAGAATCTGTGTTTCTCTTTTCTTTTCCATTTTAGACAGTAGTTCGGGAAGATCAAACTTATTTTGTGTCCCCAAAATTAAATCTACTCCCTCTATCTGCGCAATTTCTTCCGGTTTTAATTGAGCATAACAACCTATTACAACCACAAAAGCATTAGGATGTTTGTTAATCATCTGTTTGATGGCTTGCCTATCTTTTTTATCGGCAGTTTCGGTGACAGAACATGTGTTGATAATGCATAAATCTGCCTTTTCACCGGATTGAGCTACTTGAAAACCTTGATTGAGGAGTTCTTTCCCAATTGTTGAACTTTCTGCAAAATTTAGTTTGCATCCCAAGGTATGAAATGCAACCTTTTTTTCTTTAAATAATTCTTTGTCTGTCATATCCGCAAAGATAGTGTTTTTGACTTGTATGGTAAAATGTTTTGTTTCTATTTTTGGTAATTTTTTACTCTTGGTGGGTTTTTATAAGTTCATTTCGCGAATTTAGAGTTTTTTTACTTCACGATTTTTTTTTCTTAATTAAAACGGTGAATTTATTGAACTTACCACGATTCGTAATGTTGCCATTTTGTTTGTGTGAACCTCATAAAACTAAAGAAGGATGTCATCACGACATCCCATCTCTCTAACCTTAAATCTAATACCATGAAAAACACAGTGCAAATATATGTTGTATTTTTATGTTATGCAACATATTTTCTAAAATTTATTACTTGTTTAACTAATTTTAAGGGTTAGAATCCCTTATTTACACTATTTATTGGAAATAAATTCAAAAATTCCGTGAAATGGATTTATAGAACCCCTCCTTTAACAATTTTCTCAAATAGAGTCGAAATAAATTAAAACAATTTCTTAAATGTCTTTTATTTATTTTGTTTTTACTATCTTTGCAGAGTGTTTTATAAGGATTTTCTTTAGCTACAAAGTTTGTAAAATAGGTTAAGAATTGTTTGTACTTATCTTTTGTTTTAATTGAATTTCCTTATGTATTATTAATTTATTTACTGTTTTGTTTTATGAAAAATCGCTATGTAGATTTGAAAATTGATTGGGGTTTTAATTACCTTATGGGTAGAGAGTCGCAAATGCGCTCGTTTTTGAATAGTCTTTTAAGTGAAGACTATGGAGAGATTAAGTCTCTTTCTTTTGAGAATATTGAGGTATTCTCAGAAAGTTTAGATGGTTGTGGTGTTATTTTTGATCTTTTATGTACAACTGATTCTGGAGATAAAATAATTGTTGAACTCCAAAATTGTTTACGTTTATCTTTCAAAGTACAATCGAAATTTTATTTTTTGTTGTTGGCGGAACAAGCTTTAAGTCGGGTACAGTGCTTGGCAAGTAGGAGAATAGACATTACTCATAAAGTTGGTGTATTCTTGCTTGATAAATGTTTTGAGGATGAAAGAAGGCCTATCGTAGTGACCCAAGAGTTTGATAGAATAAAAAAAGTCCCTTTTGAAAGCGGAATGCGAAAGTATTTTATCTTTTTAGAAAACTTTGATATCACAAAGATAGATCTCCTATCGCCTAAAGATTGTTGGTTAGAAGTGATAAAAAATTTAGGATGTAATAAGTCTAAAATCAGTCCGAATGTTTATGAAAAGGCTGATTTAGATCTATTAGAATTGATAGAGCGAGCAAATGTTTGTAATCTTTCTGACGACGAGTATAAGCGTTATGAAGCCGAGTTAAGGGCTTCACAGCTGCTATGATGAAGACTGATTGATGGGTGATTTGAATGGATAAATAACTTCCTCAAATTGAAAATGAAAAAGGAATATTGCAAGAGAATCTCACTATTGAGATAATGATAAAAATATTGTGTTATTTCAGTAAGTAATTGTTAATTTGAAGAGAGAAGTTTTTCATTGGGTAGATGAAAGAGTCGTCAGACTTGGCGACTCTTTTTGCTATGTTATATTGCTAGTTGTGAATGAATATAGTTGTCTGTTTTATCTTGCCAAATTGATTTTGCAAAAAAGAGGGGCAACTCGATTCAAGTTGCCCTCTCTATGATAATGTGTTTCTAATAATTGTATTAGTTATTCTCCGGACGTAACTTACGAACAACTGCACCGGCTCTCCACATTTCGCTTTCACGAAGGGCAGTTAATTCTTTTTCTAAGTTTACACGGTAATCCGGTTTAGAGTTAGAGTCGATGGAGATTTGAGCTTCATTACCAGTTTTAACAGAGTTGTAAAGCTTTTCCATAACCGGTTTGATTGCATCATGGAAAGGACCCATCCAATCCAAAGCACCTCTTTGTGCTGTTGTAGAACAATTAGCATACATCCAATCCATTCCGTTTTCTCCAAATAGAGGTCCAAGAGATTGAGTCAACTCTTCAACTGTTTCATTGAAAGCTTCAGAAGGTGAGTGACCATTTTCACGCAATACCTCATATTGAGCCAACAATAGACCTTGAATAGCACCCATCAAAGAACCGCGTTCCCCAGTCAAGTCGGAAGTTGCCTCTTTTTCAAATGTTGTTTCAAATAAGTAACCAGAACCTACTCCGATACCCAAAGAGATAACTTTCTCAAATGCATGACCGCTTGCATCTTGATAGATAGCATAAGAAGAGTTCAAACCTCTACCTTGAACGAACATTCTGCGAAGTGACGTTCCGGAGCCTTTAGGAGCAACCAAGATAACATCTATATCTTTAGGAGGAATAATTCCTGTACGATCATTCCAAGTAATTGCAAAACCGTGAGAAAAATATAGTGTTTTTCCTGGTGTCAAATATTTTTTTATCATTGGCCAGCACTCAATTTGCGCTGCATCAGAAAGCAAAAGTTGAATGATAGTTGCTTTTTCACAAGCCTCTTCAATACCAAACAACGTCTCTCCCGGAATCCATCCATCGGCAACGGCTTTGTCGTAGGTTTTTCCGGGACGTTGACCAACAATCACATTGAATCCATTATCACGAAGGTTCATTGATTGACCAGGTCCTTGCACTCCATAACCAATCACTGCGATGGTTTCATTTTTCAAAACTTCACGAGCTTTCTCTAATGGAAATTCTTCGCGGGTAACAACATTTTCAATTACTCCGCCAAAATTCATTTCTGCCATTTTTATATTAAGTTTAAGTTAGTATTCTTAAAATTTGCGCAAATATACAAATTTTTGATTCGATTGAAAATATCGTTTGCGAATTTTTTTTTCAATCTTTTTGGAAAATTGCAAATTATTTGTTTAACTTTGGTTCATACATTTTAACCTAAGTGAGATAGGGGATAAGTTATTTTTATTTTTTATGTGAGTTCTATAAATTCACCTTCAAAATTGAAAAAGTATAAATCGGGTTATGAACCGTTCGGTACTGAATTCATAAATTTCCAAAGACTGAATTTATATCTCAGAATTTTTAACCACTTTATTAACCATTCTCATAATAAAATCGTGAGAGCAAAACTTGATTTAGAATGAAAACATTTAGATTTTTTTTGTTAGTATTTGCAGCTCTATTTTTAGGCGTAAATTTCACAGCTTGCGAAGACGAAGAGGAGACAGAAATCCTCAATGATAGTAATGAACCGGAATCGGTTATCGATGAAAGTGTTGAGGATACTCTTCCTCGTGAAAAAAGGTTGACAGAAATGAAAATTGCCAAAAATAATTTGACAGATGATCCAAACTTTAAGCCTTCTTCATCAACTTACAAGTTTAGTTATGACAATATGGGTAGGCTTATTCTTTGTGAAATAATAAATTCAAAAGGTGTAACAACCTCTACCGAAATATATAGTTGGAAAGAAAATTCTATTGTGTGTGAAATTATGGAGAAGGATGGTAATGATAAGCTAATTACTTTTCAATTGGAAAATAATTTAATTAGTAATTTGAATAGCAAATACAAAAATAATGGAGAAAACTACATCCAAGAATTTTCCTTCGCCTACGACTCTATGAACCATCTTGTAAAGCAACATAAAAAATATGGTACGAAAGATTCTTCAACCTATAATTACAAGTGGAGGGACGATAAAATTCAAGAAGAGTCTTTTGAAGATTATTTTGATAGGTATTTCACAAATTATACCTATAGTGAGGAAACTTTTAATGGGTACCTTCCAATATTTGCTGTTGTAAGTTCATTGTCATATATTCACCCGGAATTATTTGGGGTAAAAACAAATTCATTATTGACCAGAGAGAGTTTAAGTTATACAAGTATTCCAGCTCATTCCAACACCGAATATACCTATACAATGAATGCCGAAGGGTATGTGGAGAGTTATTCAGAAAAGACTGTTTTCTATTTTGGTTGTCACGATGATACACCTACTATATTTGGTTACACTACCTTTTTAAAGTGGGAATAAGAGGGAAGTGGCCTATAGATGAGATTGGGTGCGCTGGATTCTTCACACAAATTTACCTATAAGTTTGTTATTAATCAAAAGTATAAGTTATATCTTTGTTTAATTTCTTATCTTTGTTCATATTTTTGAATTTAATATTGTATGAAAAAATTATTTTTGATTGTTGCTGTATTAGGTGCAACGTTTTCATTGTTTTCGCAAAATAGTGAAATAAAGATGGATCCGGCTATTCGGTACGGGGTCTTGGATAATGGGTTGACTTATTACATCAGGCATAATGATGTAGTTCCCGAGAGAGCTGATTTTTATATTGTTCAAAACGTGGGGGCAATTCTTGAGGAGGATAGTCAGAATGGGTTGGCCCACTTTTTGGAACACATGGCTTTCAATGGTACCAAAAATTTCCCTGACAAAAAAATTATCGACTATTTGGAAAGTGTCGGAGTGCAGTTTGGTAACAATATCAATGCATACACCTCGTTAGACGAAACAGTTTATAATTTGAAATCGGTTCCTACTTTTCGTCCTTCTATCGTAGATTCGGCTCTGTTGATTTTGCATGATTGGTCTGGTTTTATCTCTTTAGAGGAGGAAGAGATTGATAAAGAAAGAGGGGTAATTCGAGAGGAGTGGAGAACACGTTTTAACTCCAATCGCCGCTTGTGGAAGGCTTCTTTACCAATCTTGTTTGCCAATTCTCGTTATGCAGAGCGTGATGTAATCGGGGATACAGCGGTGATTGCCAATTTTAAATATCAAACTTTAAAAGATTTTTACCATAAGTGGTATCGACCAGATTTACAAGCGATTATTGTTGTTGGCGATGTAAATGTAGATCAAGTGGAACAAAAGGTGAAAGAGTATTGGAAGGATATTCCCAAGCGAGAAAATCCAACTCCTCGTCCGTTGTTCTACTTAATGAAAAACGAAAAGCCGATTATTTGTATTTTGAAAGATGCAGAAGCGAAAAATTCTCGTATTCAAATTGATTATCGTCATGCGCCAATGAATGATGAAATAAAAGCGAGTCAGTTGGGGTATGTATATACCGTAACTCAATCGTTGATTGTTAAAATGTTGAGCGATCGTTTGGATGAGATAGCGATGAAGGCGGATGCTCCTTATGCAGGTGCATACACAGGTTTTGGTGAATTGATTAAAACGTGTGATGCCTTCACATTATTGGCTGTTGCCAAAGAGGGAAATGAGGAGCAAACCTTGAAAATATTGTTACAAGAGGCAGAGCGTATGGGCAGGTATGGTTTCACGTTAAGTGAGTTTGAGCGTGCAAAAGCGGATATGTTGAGTAATTATGAAAAGGCATATAACGAGCGTACCAAAACAAAAAATAATTCGTATGTCAATGAATACGTGCGTAATTTCTTGGATTTTGAACCTATTCCCGGCATTGAATGGGAGTATGATTTTGTAAAGATGATTTTGCCTCAAATTGCCTTGGCTGACATAAATAGTTATGCAGCATTGTTTATAACGCCAAAGGATATTACCGTAATGATGACAGGTCCTGAAAAGGAGAGTGTTAAATTTCCATCAGAACAACGCACGTTGGAAATCATAGATAGCGTGAAAGTGATGGAGTTAAAACCCTATACAGAGAATGTTTTATCTGACAATCTACTGAAAAAAACACCTAAAGCCGGAAGCGTAAAATCAACCAAGAGTGTTGCTGATTTTGAAGGCGTTACGGAGTGGACATTGAGTAATGGTATGAAGATTGTTTTAAAACCAACTCAATTGAAAGATGATGAAATATTGGTTTATGGGTATAGCAAAGGGGGGATCTCTTTGGTTTCAGACTCTAGCAAATATGCATCAGCCAATTTGTCTGTTCCTGTGGCGGTGAATAATGGGTATGGCGACTACAATTTGATGGATTTGAATAAGGTGTTGGCCGGAAAATATGTACGTTTAGTTCCTTCTATAGGGGTTTATGAAGAATCTTTTTCCGGTAATTCTTCAGTGAAAGATTTTGAGACTTTAGCGCAGTTGATTTATCTCTTATTCAAGGGTACAAGAAGTGATGATGAGAGTTTCCAGTCGTTGATGAACCAGTATCATACATCATTGTTGAATGCCTCAAAAGATCCGGCAAAGGTGTTCCAAGATTCTGTTCAGATTTTAGCTAACAACAAGCATCCGAGAACAATGCCGTTCTCATTGGATCGTTTGGCTATGGTGTCGCAAAAAACATCGTTAGAGGTGTTTGATGATCGTTTTGAAGACCCTAAGGATTTTACTCTATTTATTGTAGGAAATATCGATGAGAAAACGATAAAACCTATTGTTGAGACCTATTTAGGAGGTATTCCTGTGCAAAAGAGAAGAGCTCTTGAAGAGTGGAAAGATTTGCAAATACGTCGTCCGAAAGGAGAGGTAAATTCAATTTTCTCGCAAAAAATGGAGGTGCCAAAATCCTCTAATTTTATCTTGATTTCAGGTGACATGAAGTATAACTTAAGAAACAAATTAATGTTACAATTGGTGGCAGATATTTTGGATATCCGCTATTTTGAATCGTTGAGAGAGATGGAGGGTGGCACCTATGGTGTTTCTGTTTCCGGTTCCTTGTCAAGGATTCCTCTTGAATATGCCTCTTTGCAAATGAGATTTGATACCGATCCGGAGTTTCAAGCAAAATTAATGCCGTTGATTTTTGAGGGAATTGATAACTTTATTAAAAACGGTCCTTCTGATTCTGATTTTAAGAAGGTCAAGGAGAATTTACGCAACAAGTTTATTGAGAGTAAAAAAGAGAACAATTGGCATTTGAATTCTTTGGTTTCTTACTACAAGGATGGTTGGAATTTAGAGAAGAATTATCTATCTACATTAGATACCATCTCGCAAGAGGATTTACGTCTTCTTTTAGCTAGTTTATACGAGCAAGGAAATGTGTTGAAGGTGGTAATGAATGGTGAGAAATAGAATAAATTTGCCTTCTTATATTGGTTGTTTTGTAGTGTTGATTTAAGGCAATTTCTATATAATAATGCCTCTATAAAATAAGGCTGCTTCTATTGGGTAGAGGCAGCCTTATTTACATTTATTGTAAGCTATCATCGTAAATCATTAATATGGATGATTTTTCAATTAAACTTATGAATAAGTCGGTTGAAATGTTTTCTGAAAGTGTTTAATTTTGTTTTAACAATAATCAACCAACATCATCTTCTTTTATTTCTTCAAATTCTCCAACCTTTGCAACAACGTTGGGTGTGAATAGTGAAAGAAAACATACTTAGGATGTGGATTTAAGTTGGAAAGGGAAGAGGTTGACAACTTCTTCAAGGCCTCTCCTAAAGGAGTTCCTAATCCATTGTTTTTGGCAAAATCATCTGCTTGGTACTCATTTTTTCGAGAAATATAATTAATGAAGATTCCCAAGAAGGTAGAAATAGGAGTGTAAAGTATTCCGAAAACAATTACTCCAAACTGAAAAGAGGGATGAGTGCTACCTAATGCCTCTGCAATGTATAAATTGCCATTTTCAGGTGTTCCCAATGCAATCGAAAGCAAATAAAACATTACACCGGTATTGATGATCGATAGAATCAACATCATAAGGGTGTGTTTGTGTTTGTAGTGACCAATCTCATGCGCCAAAACGGCTACAATCTCTTCAGGGGTTAACTTCTCTATCAGGGTGTCGTAGAGGACAATTCTTTTCTTTCTGCCTAAGCCACTGAAGTAGGCATTGGCTTTTGTTGTTCTTTTGGAACCATCTATCACGAACAAATTGTCTAATTCAAATCCAACTTTCTGACAGAAATCCTCAATTTTATTGCGTAGTTCACCCTCTTCCAAAGGGGTTTGTTTATTGAACAAAGGTACAATTAAATTGGAGTAGAACATCATCATGAAAATCGATAATAACGACATGAATGCCCAACCGATAATCCAAAAATAACCTCCTGTGTATTGGTAAATCAACATCAGCAGAGAGATGATTACACCTCCCAATAGAGCTGTCATAATCCACTCCTTTAGAATGTCTGTAAAGAAGAGAACGGGAGTCATTTTATTGAATCCAAACTTCTCCTCAATCTTGAAGGTATGATAGGCGGAAAAAGGAATGGTAATAAGATCATTGGCAATGTATAATAGTCCAAAAAAAAGTAGGGCTACAACAATTGTATTATCCGAAAATGATCTTACCAAGTTGTCAAAAAATGCAAATCCAAATAGGAAGAACATCAGCAACAGCACAATGAACGAAAATAGGTTAGATACTTGATTGAAATGGTAGTTGGCTGCAAAGTACTGTTTCTGTTGCTCAACTTTTTCGGAGTCGTATAATCCATTTAATTCTTCAGGAATCCCTTTTGAAGATTGTTTTTTGTTCAGATAGTCTAAATAAACTCCCAAAAGGTAGTCGCAAGTAATAATCAAAATAATTATCCAAAATAGAGTAGTGTACATATTTTATATTTTTATTTATTCGACATATAGAACCAATCCTTTTAGGTATTCCCCTTCTGGATGATAAATATTGATAGGGTGGTCTGCCGGCTGTTCCAACTGATGTAGTATGCGAACATTTCTTCCACTCATTGCAGCAGCACTGAAAACGGCCAGTCTAAATTGCTCTTTATTGACAGCTTGAGAACAAGAGAAGGTAAATACGATTCCTCCTTTTTTTATTTTTTCAAAAGCCTTGGCGTTTAGCTTTTTATAACCTTGTAGAGCGTTTCTTAATACATCTCTATGTTTTGCGAATGCTGGTGGGTCGAGAATAATTAAATCATATTCGTCTTTTTTTATATCGTCCAAAAACTTGAAAGCATCCGTTGCGTATGCTTTGTGTCTTGTGTCATTAGGAAAATTTAATTCAACGTTTCTGTTGGTCAACTCTATGGCTTTGGAAGAGCTATCTACAGAGTCAACGCGAAGAGCTTCACCCCGCATTGCGTAGAAAGAGAACCCCCCTGTGTAACAAAACATATTGAGGACATTTCGATTTTTGGAATATTTCTCTAAAAGGGTACGATTTTCTCTTTGGTCGATAAAAAATCCTGTCTTTTGTCCCTTTAACCAATCCACATGAAAAAGGAGTCCATTCTCTTTGGCAATACAATCGCCACTACACTCTCCAATCAAATATCCATCTTCCACTGCAATATTGGCTTTGTATGGAAGAGTCGATTCGGATTTGTAGAATACGTTTTTTATTTTCCCATGAAAAACATTAATAATAGCCTCTGCAATTTCCATCCGGATGGTGTGCATTCCCACAGAATGAGCTTGCATCACAGCTGTCTCTCCGTAGATGTCAACAATCAGTCCGGGTAACCCATCGCCTTCTCCGTGAATCAATCGGAATGAGTTGTTGTCTTCTCTGAGTAGCCCTAGTGATAATCGTAGTTGATATGCATTAGAAATCTTTTCTTTCCAAAATGAGGTGTTGATTTCTTTTTCTTCGAAAGATAAAATTCTTACTGCAATAGAACCAATTTGATAGTGACCTATTGCACAGTAGTTTCCGTTGCAATCGAATATTTCTATTAAATCGCCTTCTGCCGGAGTGCCGGAAATTTTTTGAATAGCTCCCGAAAATACCCATGGATGAAATCGTTTCAACGACTCTTCTTTCTTGGGTTTTAGGTATAGTTTTGCTGTTACCATTTTTTCTTTTTTCTTTTGTGCGAATTTACGCCTTTTTTCTGTAGTTACAAAATCTTTTTTTTGAGTATCTTTTGAAACGAATTTCAAAACATGGAAATTACAAAATGTAGAAGCCGTTTAAATTTTATTATAAATTTATTTTGAGTTTCACTCTTTTATCCATGGATGGTGGTTTGATATATGTTTTGGAATTATGAAATTTGGCTTATCGTCATATTTCAAAAAAAATCACGATTTCAGTGGTTACTGAAATCGTGACTGTGAAGACTTTTAAAAAACACCTTAGTTATCTGATAATCAAATGCTTCAAAATTAATTTATTATTTGAGTTTAGTTGTATTGTATATATTCCGGGGTCGAAGTTACTAATATTTATCCGTTTTTCACTTGTTTCTAGCAATATTCTGCCTGTTGCATCAAATAATTTAACTTCAGTTACACCTTCGGTGATGAAAATTTCTTCTGATGCTGGGTTGGGGTAGAAGTTAATTTCGTCGCTATCTATACTAGAAAGGAATGTTGTATTAATATCAGCATCTTTTTCCATAATAGTCAGATAATCTACAAAGGCATCACTTTGTCCGTTGTCTGTTTCCATCATTAATTTTAGAGTATGAGGATTGGCTCCTGATATTTCAACCTCTTTTGACAACTCTTTGGTTGTATTGCTATTCCATGTGTAGGTAGCCACCTTCTCGTCATCAATGTAGAGAGATAAATTGGCAGCCGTAGATGCATCTGCGCATCCGGTAAGGGTAATGATGAATGTACCTTCTTCCGGAGCAAAAAATACCGGTGCTGCTGTCATATCTTTGTTGGCATAGTAGGCTATACCATCAAAGTTTTCTTCGTACGGACCTACATACTGACCATCTTGCTCCGGCATCTCTTCAGCTTCTATTTTTAAGATGGTATTTTTCTCCATTCGGAATATTTTGCGTTCAATGACAGTAAATGTAACCTCATCAGATGTAATGGTTTCTCCTGTCTTATCTTTTGCAACTACATATAGGGTATGTTCTCCTAATTCAGGAGTGGTCATCTCATAACTGTAGGGTTCCGAGAGGTTGTCAGAGAGTAGTTCACCATCAAAGTAGAGCGAAACATTTTCTATACCATTCTTTGCTTTAATTGTTGTGGTGATGTTTAATGGAAGGTCAGAATAGTGTTCGCTATTTTTACTTGGATAAGATATTTTAGCTGTGAGATCAGCAACTTCTATGGTCAACTCGTAATCGTCCCATGCATCTTTCCATGATTGGTAATCTGTATTTATGATGCTGCTTCTTATGTTGGTATCTTGCGAATCATCTCCGTATAAGAATTTTTTGATGAATTTATCTGCTGCGCTATTTTGTGCGGATGAGGCTTGACAATGTTCGTGTCCAGAGTCGAATACATAGCCAAAGCGGTCTTCTATACCCATCGCTTTCCATACTTCAAATGCTGCTTGGCAAGATATGTAGCCCGATTCGTCTCCCAACCATTCGTAACCTTTGTTTCCGAATGCTAAGAAAGCTCTTGGGGCAATCATGGCAATCAATTCATGGTGGTCGTATGGTATTTTGGACGTTTGTCCGTTAAAGTTAGTCTTGAAACTTGACATGAACCAATCGTAGTTGGTGTTGGAAATTCCTTCAACACTAGAACCAATCTTCTCTGATACGCGCCAAGAGTTTACTCCTCCTCCTCCGGATTCTTGGGCTATGGTTAGAGCAATGCGTTCATCAAATGCTCCTGCATATAGTGCCATCTTTCCAGCGTATGAACATCCTGTTACGGCAATATGGGATAAATCGGCATTAATTTGATCTTTTATTATCTCTAAACCATCAATTAAACGACTGATTCCCCATGACCAAGCGCAATAATCTCCTTTATGGAAATCGTTCGGGTAGAGTTTGAAAAAGGGGTCGTTACGACTTTTCCCATTTCCTCCAAAACCGCTATTGTATTCTGCTATTTGTGAATGTGTAAAAGGTATTTGAATGCATTTGGAAAAATATTGTGATCCCATGCTTCCGGTATTGCCATCCATCCCGATTACAACTGGATGAGGTCCATTCCCTGATGGAATTGATATTTTACTGGTTAGGGTCAATGAGTTGCTTCCTACATATATTTTTACGGTTAATGTGTTGCCGGAATAAGTGGCTTCTAACTTGTCAAACTTTGGTTTTTCTCCTATTTCATAGTGCTCAATTTCACGCTTTATTTCATTTCTTCTGCATGTCCAATCGGCAAATGTTTCAATCCGTCCGCTTCCGTCAGACCACTCAAAAGGGTCGGGTAGTTTGCTTACAGATTTACACTGGTTGGCTGATGGTAATACTGGATCTGGACAATCGATGCCGGTATTTTCTACATCATACACAAATGGTACTTCACTGTTTTGCGCCATTGTCATAAATATTACGGCAATGGCAATAATTGTTGATAAAAGTCTTTTCATGGTTCTTTTGTGTTGTGGCATCTACCATAAATTTTGAATCGCTTTTACCTGACTCTCTTTCTCGCAAAATCCATATCCCTAAATTATAGGAGTGCCTAAATTCTTACTTCTTTTTAACTTGCATTAAGAGTTCATTAGGGCATTAATTTATATTGGAATCTAGAGTTTAATTTGTATGACAATTTTAAAGTAGTAATTTAATGTTTCCTAATGAACTCAATGCAAAAGTAGAGTTAATAGGGTGAAAAGAACCTATACTTTTTTTTCAAACAATATAATTTTTTTTGCAAAATTAGATAGTCTAATGAGTCGTTTTTATGCTTATATTGTTTGTAAATATCAGATTATCAAATAGATTGGTGCTTGCTGAATTGAAATAGTCTTGAATTTTATTTTGTAAGGATTGGTTTGTTTTTTTATACTTGGCATGGAAATATTGGCAATTTCTAAAATCAACAAAATGAGTTGTTAATTATTGACAAAAATATACAAGTTTAGATAAGTAGCCAAAAATAACCATGCAAGGTAGGGGTAAAATAAATAGGCAGAGACTTTTTTTACTTGATAAGCTTTGTAAGTGTATCCAAACACAACTACGTCTAATAGCAGAATGATAATGGTTCCGTATGCAGGATTTTCCAAATAGAAAAAGAAAAAACTCCATGCGAAATTCAATCCCAATTGAAGGAGAAACAGAAGAAGACAACTGCTTTTTTTTATCTCATGGGTAAGCAAAATCAGACCGATGGAAACTCCCATTAATATGTATAAAATACCCCATACTATTGGAAATACATAGCCGGGTGGAGTAATTTGAGATTTGGCTAAAAAAGGATACCAATTATTTAGTGCTTCTGTTTGTAGTTGCTGAGATGCAAGTCCTACACCAACACATATAATAATGGAGATGAAGATGGTAAGAATATTTTTAAACATGACGTTAGGTGTTAGTATTTTTTTTCTATATAACAACTTGTTTCTTATTTTGTTTATAGAAGATTATTCATATACCAACCTTACTAATCATCCTATTTTTTCAAATTTGTAGCCTAAGTTTTTTAATTCAATGGCAGCTCCAATCCGAAATAAGACTTTACAACTTCTTGCAAAAATATGAAATGCCATATTGCTTTGTGGTTCAATCTCCTCTTTTCTGATGGTGGTAACTGCAATTTGAGCACAGCGTCTTACCATATTTTCACGTTCAGTGGCTGCCTGACTATTTAGTTTTAGCCCCAAAATATTTTGCAGGATATTTTCATCCATATCATCAAATCCCCGTTCTCCGTAGTAGGTTGGGTACGATTTCCTATATTCTATCTCCCAATTCTTATCCCAACCATGAGCTATCGCCATTCCGAGGTAGGCAGCCCATGCTACAGACACCATTGGATACTCCTTTATGTTGGCAACTGCATCTACCATATATTCAGGTGCAATTTCGTTCCAACGGTTATCAAGGTCTTCTGATGCCAATAACACTCCGTCCAAAAATTGGTAGGAGGTACATATTTGAAGAAGTTCTTTTTGTAATCTATCTTCAAAATCTTGCAGATACAATTGGTTTGCCATTTTATTTTTATTTTATCTGCAAATATAATAAAATATTTTAAGTTAGAAGTTACAAGATGTAAGAGGTAAAATCGGAAAACGCACCTTTAAAGGTTTTAAAATTATAGGAAAATGCACCAAATTAATAGTTGAAAATATAGGAAAACGCACCTTTTAGGTTTTGAAATTATATGAAAACGCACCAAATTAATAGTGAAAAATATATGAAAACGCACCTTTAAAGGTTTTAAAATTATATGAAAATGCACCAAATTAATAGTTGAAAATATAGGAAAACGCACCTTTAGGTTTTGAAATTATATGAAAACGCACCAAATTAATAGTGAAAAATATATGAAAACGCACCTTTAAAGGTTTTAAAATTATAGGAAAATGCACCAAATTAATAGTAAAAAATATGGGAAAACGCACCTTTTACAAAAAAATATATTATATTTGCACCTGATAAACAGGTAATAACATGTTGTATAGAAAGATAACCAAAAGGATAGAGGAGTATCTGACATCAAATTCAGACAGAATGATGTTGGTTGATGGTGCCCGACAAATAGGAAAGTCCTATATAATTCGATGGGTTGGGCGACGTATGTTCTCCAATTATGTGGAAATCAATATGGAGGAGGATAAGTTGGGCGACAGAATCTTTGCGGAGGCCAAGACCACAAAAGATTTTTACATGGCTCTCAGCGTTGTGGCAGGCAACAAGTTGAAGGATAAGTCCAATACGCTTGTCTTTATTGACGAGATACAGGCTTACGACCATCTTCTCACCCTTGTGAAGTTTTTGATGAAGGAGGGCAGGTTTACCTATATAGCCAGCGGCTCTTTGCTTGGCGTGACACTAAAGCAAATACAGTCTTTGCCGATAGGCAGTCTGGAGGTGGTGCACATGTACCCTTTGGACTTTGAGGAGTTTTTGTATGCTAACGGAGTGGGTGAAGTTGCGGTTGGGGAGATGAGGGAGTGTTTTGAAAACAGCCAGGCCCTGCCAGATGCGATGCACAGCAAAATAATGGACCTCTTTAAGAAGTATCTTCTGGTAGGCGGATTGCCGAGAGCGGTGGAGATTTTCGTCGAGAGCCGAAATGTAGAACGTTTCAGGTCGGTGCAGAAAGAGACCCACAATTTATACGCTGTGGATGCGTCAAAGTATGAAGAGCAGCATAATAAGCGATTGAAGATTCGCCGTGTTTTTGATATGATTCCGTCCAACCTTGAAAATAAGAAGAAGAGAGTTGTGGTGAAGGATATTGAAGACAAAGGCTGGAAGAGAAGTGACGACTATCTGGACGAGTTTGATTATCTAATTTCAGCTGGCGTAACTTTGGACGTGAAGGCTATCAGCACTCCAACCTATCCGTTGTCCGAAAACTGCGGAAAGAATTTGCTGAAGCTCTATCTAAACGATGTGGGTATTTTGTCGGGCTTGTTCTACCGCAACAACATATCTGCAATAATGTCTGATGAAAGAAGCATAAACCTCGGCTCGGTTTATGAAACAGTGGTGGCGCAAGAGTTGAAGGCGCACGGATATAATTTGTACTATTACGACAACAAGAAAAACGGAGAGGTGGACTATCTGATTGATGATGTGGATAATTTGTCAAATATCCCGATAGAGGTGAAGTCCGGAAAGGATTATACCGTCCACAGTGCATTGAATAAGTTTCTGACAAACGACGAGTACAACGTAAAAAGAGCCTATGTGCTATCTAATGAGCAGAAGGTTTATACAAAGAAAGGAATTACTTATATTCCAATCTATTATGTAATGTTCTTTCAGAACGAGTCTAATGTTATAACGCAATTTTTGGACTAATGTCAATGCGAGGCAGCATGTTAGAGCAGGCTTTTAGTAAGTCTGCTTTTTTAGTTATGGAAAACGCACCTTTTTTGGTTTGTAAATATTGGAAAACGCACCTTTATTATACTTTAAATTATCGGAAAACGCACCTTTCTGAGTTTGTAAATATCGGAAAACGCACCAAATTGACAATAAGAAACATTGGAAAACATATCTTTTTAGTGTTTTGAAATATCTGAAATACACACCTTGATGATGATAAGTTGCATTTTATGTTTAGGTTTTGACGATTATGTATTTTGGTTCTGTTATATTGCAAACATGTTAGGCATGCTCTTTTTAGCAAAGCCAGATGCTGAATTGATAGAAGGTTTAGAACAGGAATGGGAGTAAAATCCCTTCGAGATAATTTTTTAGCTTTGCCCACAAACATCATATCTGTGGGCAAAGTTTTTTTTGAGGCTTTTGCAAACCGGGCTTTGAAAATTTGCCTTAAAAAAACGTCTATTTTTTGTATAGGAAAATAGATTTCCTTAAATTTGTAGTGCTTTGTGTACTATACATAAGGCAAGGACATATTTGAAAGGCGTTTACTACGCTTTGGTTTTGACGGTTAGAAATCTGGTAAATTTCAAAAGAATGTCAAAAAACAAAGCAACGTGAATGCCCCGTAGGTGTGTTACATACATATCTCGCTATGCCTTAGAGCCATTGGTGTACTTGTATGCCAATGGCAACATAGGGCGAGTGTAGTTTGTTATATGCATCAGCGTGGGCTCTCGTTGCTCGTTTCGGACATTCGGGCTTACCAGAGCCTCTAACCGTGGAGCGAGCGACAGTGGGGCTTCACGCTTTTTTTGTGTCTTTGTAAAACTTAAACTAACAAATAAAAGTTATCAGAAGTCCGATGACTTGATTTTCGCTAAATTAAGTTTTCAAATTCATAATGGAGAGGCTGAAAATGCAGAGCCACGATGTGATAGGCTCTAACACACAGAAGATTGCCCGGCTGTTTCCTAATTGCGTGACGGAACGTTTGGGCAAGGATGGTAAGCCGGAACTGGCTATCGACTTTGAGAAACTGCAAGCAGAGTTATCCAACGAAATCATTGCAGAGGGAGAGGAACGTTATCAGTTCACTTGGCCAGACAAGCGCGCATCTGTCCGCTTGGCTAACACTCCTACAACTATGACACTCCGCCCTTGCCGTGAGGAGAGTGTGGATTTCGACAATACACAAAATCTTTACATAGAGGGAGACAACCTTGATGTACTCAAAGTATTGCGTGAAACCTATTTGAGCAAGGTGAAGATGATTTACATCGACCCACCTTATAATACGGGAAACGACTTCGTGTATAATGATGATTTTGCTGAAAATGCGGCTAATGATGCTGATCGTTCTTCTTTTAGAGATGAAGAAGGTAATATTATTATGGATGAAAAAGTATATACAAGAAATACCGAAAGCAACGGTCGTTTCCATACCAATTGGCTCAATATGATTTATCCTCGTTTGAAGGTGGCGAGAGATTTGCTTACAGAGGATGGGGTTATTTTTATTTCAATTGATGATAATGAGGGTAAAAATCTAAAAAACATTACAGACGAGATATTTGGTGAGCATAATTTTTTGGCACAAGTAGTATGGGAGAGGTCTTTTGCTCCAATTAGTCTTAAGAAACATTTTTCGTATAGTCACGACTATATTTTGGCATATGGAAAAAATATAGATATAACCGTTTGCAATGGTTTGCCGAGAACAGAAGAAAATACATCTCGATACTCAAATCCTGACAATGACCAACGAGGACCTTGGCAGAGTGATAATACTACGGTTGGTCCTGTTGTTAATTCAAAAGTTTATCCACTAACTCTTCCAAGCGGTCGAGTTATACTACCTCCAAGTGGTAGATGTTGGTTATATACAAAAGAACGATTCCAAGAAATGATTGCCGATAATCGCATTTGGTTTGGTGCAAATGGTGATAATGTTCCAAGACTTAAACGATTCTTGTCTGAGGTAAAACAAGGTGTTACACCTATGTCTATTTGGAAACACGAAGAAGTCGGTCATTCACAACAAGCATCGCAGGCACTTAAGTTACTATTTGGTGGTAAATCGTATTTTGAATACCCTAAACCCGTTGATTTAATTCAAAGATGTCTTGCTTTATATACTAATTGTAACGACATCATTCTCGACTTCTTCTCGGGTTCCGCTACTACCGCCCACGCCGTAATGAAACTAAATGCCGAAGATGGCGGTAATCGTAAATTCATTATGGTGCAGTTGCCAGAAAAGACTGAAGAGAAGAGCGAAGCCTACAAAGCCGGTTACAAGAATATCTGTGAGATAGGCAAGGAGCGTATCCGTCGTGCAGGAAAGAAAATTAATGAGGAATTAGGAAAGAAGAATGAAAACAATTCCTCACTCCCAACTCCTAATTCCAAATTGGATATCGGTTTCCGAGTATTGAAGCTCGACTCCTCTAATATGGAAGATGTTTATTACACGCCACAAGAGTTTAGCATGAGTTCGCTCTTCAATGAAAATGTAAAGTCAGACCGCACCAATGAGGATTTGCTCTTTCAAGTGATGCTCGACCTCGGAATAGAACTCTCTGTTTCAATTAGAAATGAGGAGTTAGGAATTAGGAATGATATTACGGTATTTAATGTGGATGATGGTTATCTTATGGCTGTTTTCGATAAAGATGTTGATGAGAAAACCATTACGGAGATTGCCAAGCGGAAGCCGGTCTATTTTGTCATGCGTGACGCCTCGGCAGTCAATGATAATGTGATAGACAACTTCGAGCAGATTTTTAAGCATTATTCACCGGAAACTACGTGTAGAGTAATATAATTAGGAATTAGGAGTTAGGAATTAGGAATTATGCTATCTTTGCAAATAAAGATACATTATGGCAGAGAATAACATTATTAAGGATAAGAGTAGAGATTTTGCTATACGCATTGTTCGGTTATACCAATATCTTAGTGAAGAGAAAAGGGAGTTTGTATTATCTAAACAACTTCTTCGTTCGGGAACAAGTATTGGAGCAAACGTAAATGAAGCATTGTGCGGAATCAGCAAAAAGGATTTTCTTGCCAAAATGTATATTGCTTATAAAGAAGCTGCAGAGAGTAAGTATTGGTTGGATTTATTACTTGCAACCGAATACATTAACGAAAAGGAGTATAATTCCATAAATAGTGATTGTGAAGAATTAAAAAAGCTATTAAGTAGCATAACAAAAACAACTCAGGAATCACTTAATTCCTAACTCCTAATTCATCATTCATAAATAATTAGGAATTAGGAGTGAGGGATTAGGAATTATCCTATCTTCGCAAAAATAATCATTATGGCAGAGAGTAATATTCCATAAATAGTGATTGTGAAGAATTAAAAAAACTATTAAGTAGCATAACAAAAACAACTCGGGAATCACTTAATTCCTAACTCCTAATTCATCATTCATAAATAATTAGGAATTAGGAGTGAGGGATTAGGAATTATCCTATCTTCGCAAAAATAATCATTATGGCAGAGAGTAATATTCCATAAATAGTGATTGTGAAGAATTAAAAAAGCTATTAAGTAGCATAACAAAAACAACTCAGGAATCACTTAATTCCTAACTCCTAATTCATCATTCATAAATAATTAGGAATTAGGAGTGAGGGATTAGGAATTATCCTATCTTTGCAAAAATAATCATTATGGCAGAGAGTAATATTCCATAAATAGTGATTGTGAAGAATTAAAAAAGCTTTTAAGTAGCATAACAAAAACAACTCGGGAATCACTTAATTCCTAACTCCTAATTCATCATTCATAAATAATTAGGAATTAGGAGTGAGGGATTAGGAATTATCCTATCTTTGCAAAAATAATCATTATGGCAGAGAGTAATATTCCATAAATAGTGATTGTGAAGAATTAAAAAAGCTTTTAAGTAGCATAACAAAAACAACTCGGGAATCACTTAATTCCTAACTCCTAATTCATCATTCATAATTGAATATGATGAAATTCAAATTTAAGATTCAGCAATATCAGACCGATGCTGTAGAAAATACGGTGGCGGTCTTCAACGGACAGCCGTCGCACAAGGTGGCGGCGGAGTACCGTATGGACAAAGGCAAGGTTTTGCATCAGAATATGTTTGACAGCGACACAGGTTACTGCAACCACAATCTGGAACTGGACGAGAAAACGTTGCTTAAAAACATCAACTCGATACAAAACCGAAACGACATAGAGCCTTCTTCTTCGCTCTCCAAAGGTTTGGGTGATGTAAATCTGGACATTGAAATGGAAACCGGCACAGGTAAAACCTACGTTTATATCAAAACCATGTTTGAACTGAACAAGCAGTATGGTTGGAGCAAATTTATTATCGTAGTGCCAAGTATTGCAATTCGAGAAGGGGTTGCGAAAAGTTTTGATATGCTCGAAGAACACTTTATGGAGCATTACGGAAAGAAAGCGCGACGATTCATTTACAACAGCGGAAACTTGCAGCAACTTGACAGTTACTCGTCGGACTCCGGACTGAATGTGTTGATTATCAACACGCAAGCCTTTGCCTCCTCTATGAAAGAGGGCGGAAGCAGCAAGGAGAGCAAGATAATCTACTCCAAGCGTGATGAGTTTGGCAGTCGCCGTCCTATAGATGTAATTGCAGCCAATCGTCCTATTGTCATTATGGACGAGCCGCAGAAGATGGAGGGCGATGCTACCCAGAAAGGTATCAAGCGATTCAATCCATTGTTTGTGCTAAACTATTCTGCTACACACAAGACCAGGCACAACACGATCTATGCGTTGGATGCACTCGATGCCTACCGTCAGAAGTTGGTGAAGCGTATTCAAGTGAAAGGCTTCGAGGTGAAAAATTTGAGAGGAACGAGCAGTTATTTATATCTGGACGATATAGTGTTGTCGCACAATCAGCCGCCTATGGCGCGCTTAGAAATTGAAGTCAAAACAGCATCAGGCAACATTGTTCGCAAGACAAAAAACTTCAGTGTTGGCGACAATTTGCAGGAGGAGTCCGGCTTGGCAGCCTACGAAGGGTTCACTGTTTCAGAAATTGATAGGAATGGTTATGTAACATTCTTAAATGGAACAACCATACGCAGAAGAGAGGTCATAGGCGATACCAACGAACTGAATATGCAGCGAGTGCAAATTCGCGAAACTATCATGTCGCACTTTGAGAAAGAACGCCAACTTTTCAAACGCGGTATCAAATGTTTGTCGCTTTTCTTTATAGACGAGGTGGCGAAGTACAAGAGTTATGACGAGCAAGGTAACGAAGTGAAGGGTATCTTCCAGAAGATATTTGAAGAGGAGTATTCAAGATTGGTAAATAACGAAATTACGATATTTGAAGACCCCTACAATGACTATTTGCGACGTTTTTATCCCAAAGACGTTCATAATGGATATTTCTCTATTGACAAGAAGACAAACAGAGTGGTAGATGGCAAGATAGAGAAGAAGAGCGGTCTTTCTGATGATATTTCAGCATACGAACTTATATTGAAGAACAAGGAGCGTTTGTTAAGTTTCGATGAGCCTACACGTTTCATATTCTCTCACTCTGCTTTGCGTGAAGGGTGGGATAACCCGAATGTTTTTCAAATTTGTACACTGAGGCACTCAAACTCAACTACTTCCAAGCGTCAGGAGGTGGGACGCGGATTGCGTATTTGTGTGGATAAACACGGAACTCGTATGGATGCCGAACTATTGGGCGAGGATGTGCATGAAGTGAATAAACTGACAGTGATAGCCAATGAAAGCTATGCCGACTTTACCTCAGCCTTGCAGCGGGAGACACGTGATGTGTTGCGTGAGCGTGCGGTTAAAGCAACCGTTACCTATTTCATTGACAAGCAAATCAAGATGGGAGAAGAGACACATGCTATTACCGAAACCGAAGCAAGTCGCATTATTATCTATTTGGAGGACAACGGTTATATTGACGAGCAGAAGAATATCACCCCCGAATATCGTGAGGCAGTGGCTAATGGTACAGTTGCTCCATTGCCGCAAAAGTTGCAACATATTTCCGAAGGAGTCTTCAAACTGATAAATTCAATCTTCGACCCTAATGCACTGAACGACATGTTTGTTGAAGAAAAGGTTGCAACCTCAGTCAATAGATTGAACGATAACTTCAATAAAGCCGAGTTTCAGGCACTTTGGAACGAGATAAATCATCAGTATGTCTATCAGGTAAGTTATGATAGTGAAGAGTTGATAAAGAATGCCATACTGCATATCAATTCAGAATTAGAAGTTACACAACTCCGTTATGTGATGGTGGAGGGAACGCAAAATGAAACTCAGGTTACAGAGTTTGGTAACACACGTTCAGAATCAAAACCCCTGACTGATGTATGTACCTCAACTGTCAAATATGACCTTGTGGGCGACATTGCCAAAGGGACAAATCTCACTCGTCGTACAGTTGTGAAGATTCTGCAAGGGATTAAGGAGAGCAAATTCTATCTCTTCAAAAATAATCCCGAAGAATTTATCCGCAAGGTGATAAGCATCATCAAGGAGCAGAAATCAACGATGATAGTGGAACATATTCACTATAATATCACAGAAGGAAAGTATGATAGCGACATCTTCACGATAAAGAGTAAGACAGATTTTGACAGAGCATACGAAGCGAAGAAACACATTACAGACTATGTCTTCAGCGACAGCAAGGGAGAACGCCAATTTGCCCACGACCTTGATGAGGCAAGCGAAGTGGTGGTATATGCCAAGTTGCCACGCACTTTCCAAATCCCGACACCCGTAGGCAACTACGCACCCGATTGGGCTATCGCCATGAAGAAGAACGATGTGAAACATATCTTTTTTATAGCAGAAACCAAAGGCTCTATGTCTTCTATGGATTTGTCAGCCATTGAAAAGGCAAAGATTGACTGTGCGGAAAAATTGTTTAACACGATTTCCACTGCCAATGTCAAGTATCACAAGGTGGCTACCTATCAAGATTTGATTAACAAGATTGCAACGGTGCAGTAGGGGGGCTGTCTGCTGTTGCCAAATATACAGTTCGTCGGGACTTTATAGGCTCGGCGAACTATTTTTTTTCGGGGAGTGTCAAAATTTATTTCTTTGGATTTTTCCGAAAATTGGCAAAATATTTGTTTGGATTTTTCTGAAAATCGGCAAATTATTTGTTTGGATAAAATCTATTATGTATATTTGTGGTTGAATAATAGTAAGTTATGAAGTATTACGAAAGAATAATAGATACTTATTTATCTGAATGGGCTTCGCGCGATAATCACAAGCCTGTGTTGTTGAGAGGGGCGCGTCAAGTCGGGAAATCGACAGCAGTTCGTCACTTAGGCAATGCGTTTGAACACTACGTGGAGATAAACTTTGAAAAGCAACCGGAATATAAGTTGCTGTTTAAAGATAATCTGGACGTTGCGCGAATACTGCCACAAATGGCAGCAATGTGTGGCAAACCGATAAAGGCTGGAGCAACTCTGTTGTTTTTGGACGAAATACAGGAGTGTCCGGAAGCGATTATGTCCTTACGTTTCTTTAAGGAGGATATGCCTGAACTGCACGTGATAGCAGCAGGGTCGTTGCTGGAATTTGCATTAGATGAACTGCCAACTTTTGGTGTTGGACGTATCCACTCGATGTTTATGTATCCGATGACATTCGATGAGTTTTTAAAAGCGAACGGAGAGCATCAGCTTATTGATGTGCGAAACCAAGCTACGCTCTCTTGTCCGCTCTCTGAACCATTGCATGATAAATTGGTGAGTCTGTTACGTGTGTATATGCTTGTGGGAGGAATGCCGGAGGCTGTTGCAAAATGGGTTGAGACGCATGATTTTTTGCAATGTCAAGAGGTGCAAGACGATATAATAGTCAGTTATGAAGATGATTTTCCTAAATATAGGAAAAGAGTTGATCCTACGCTCCTTCGTCAAACGTTGCGAAGTGCGGCGGTGCAGGCTACAAAAAAGTTTGTCTGCTCTCAGGTTGGAAGCGGATATAAGACAGAAGAGGTGAAAAAGGCTCTTGGAATGTTGACTTTGGCGGGAATACTTACCCCCGTGACACATACAAGTGCAAACGGACTGCCTTTTGGCGGTGAGGCTGATGATTCGTACAGAAAATATTTGCTACTGGACTCCGGTCTTATGTTGCGATTGCTCAATATGGCGATGGGGGACATAACGCAAATAACATCTCAGATACTGACAATGGGTGCGGCGGAGCTTGTAAATAAAGGAGCTGTGGCAGAAATGATTGTCGGTCTTGAATACTTGCGCTATCAGACTCCAAATATCAGGCATGATTTGTTTTATTGGGTTAGACAGGCAAAAAACTCTCAGGCAGAAGTGGATTATGTAGTTGGACATAGGCAACGCATATTGCCGATAGAGGTAAAGGCAGGCACTCAAGGAGGCATGAAAAGTTTGTGGATGTTTATGCAAGAGAAAAAAATAACAGATGCAGTTAGATGTTCTTTAGAGAATTTTGGAAAGTTAGAGTATTGCGATAAGGAGAGTGGAATAATCCGGAATGTTGCTATCTGCCCAATTTATGCTATTTCAAAGATGCAAGATTTTTGGAAATAAATGCATTTTGATAGGACTGTAAAAGTAACTTTTAGTAACTTGTTGTTTGTCTGTTGATCACAGAGTTCTGTTGTTCCTTCTTTTGTTATGTAATTTGCCCTAAATGAATTTAAAATCATCCGAAATAGAATTTATTAGCCAGAAATATAAAATCAGAATTTATAGAAGTAGCCTTAAATGAACCACCTTAAATAAAAGAATGAAATGATGGCGTTTCAGAATAATCGTCTGACGATTGTATTAAATCCGAAAATTTTCTAAATTTGCAGTTTTGGAAATCCTTACAAGGGGAAATTTCCTTCATAGAGAAATAGAAAATAACAAAAAAGAAGAAGTTGAAAAGACTTCAAAAATAAAAAAGATATGAATACAGATATAATTTTATCAGGAGTGGGAGGACAAGGAATTTTGTCCATTGCTGCAGTAATTGGAGAGGCAGCTGTTAAGAATAATTTATACATGAAACAAGCAGAGGTGCACGGAATGAGTCAACGAGGAGGGGATGTGCAATCCAATCTTCGAATTTCTGATTCTCCAATTGCATCAGACTTGATAGCAAAGGGTAGTGCAGATATGATTCTCTCTTTGGAGCCAATGGAATCGTTGAGATATTTGCCTTATTTGAAAGCCGATGGATGGATTGTCACCAATAGTGTTCCTTTGATAAATATTCCTGATTATCCAGCTGTTGAAGATGTGTTAGCAGAGGTAAAAAAAATAAAGAATCATGTCATTTTGGACGTTGAAAGCATTGCTAAAGAGGTAGGTTCTCCTCGTGTGGCAAACATCGTTATGTTGGGGGCTGCAACACCTTTCTTGGGTATTTCGTATGAGATGATAGAAGAGGGAATTCGTTCTATTTTTGGAAGAAAAGGAGAGGAGATTGTTGCTTTAAATTTAAAGGCGTTAGAGGCTGGTCGTTCCGTTGTTAATAAATAATTTTGGTTATGTTACAAAGAATTCAGACTGTTTATCTGTTGATAACGTTCTTGTTGACTGTGTTGATGTATTTTATCCCAATGGGAGGTGTTTTTATTGAGTCAACGGCGGCAATGAATGATATAACTCTCATTGGTATGGAAATGCCGGATGGAACAACCTCTTATGCTTGGGGTATGTTATTGTTGTCTATCATCATTTTGGTTGTTAATATCATAGGTATTGGATTGTATAAAAATCGAATTTTTCAAATGAGATTTAATATGTTCAATATTTTATTGAATGTTGCTATTTATATTTTTTACTTCTTTTTTGCTTGGTTATGTAAAGAGAAGTTAGGTGGAGAGGGTGAATTTGTTTATAAATTACCTTTGGTATTCCCGATTATAAATATCGTTTTAACCTATTTGGCGATTCGTGCAATTGGTCGAGATGAAGCCTTGGTACGATCGTTGGATCGAATTAGATAGTTATGTTGTCCTCCTCAAAACTGACGTTGCGAGCCTTAGAACCGGAAGATGTTTCCCTATTATTTCAATGGGAAAATGAGTTTTCTTTATGGTTTGAAGGTTGTACGGTGGTTCCGTTTTCTCACTATGAGTTGAAGCAATATATTGTTAATGCAAAAGATATATTTAGCGATAAACAGTATCGTTTTATTATTGAAGATAATCGATTGAAAGAGGCTATCGGAACCATAGACTTATTTGATTTTGACCCTATGAATCAAAGGGTAGAGGTAGGAGTCTTCCTTCAAGAAGACTTTAGACGTATGGGTTACGCAACCGAGTCGATTCGTTTGATAAAAGAGTATGCTTTTAAGTTTTTAGGTGTAAAACAGTTGTATGCTCATATCTGTGAAGAGAATCAAATCAGTATCGATCTTTTTGAAAAATGTGGATTTAAAAAGGTGGGGCGATTGGAAAAATGGTTGAAGCGAGGGGAGGATTGGAAAGATTGTTTTATTTTACAATGTTTGAATAATTAAGGAGTTGCCTAAAATTTAATATATATGTTGGACAAAAATATTGTAAAATCGGTAATAGATGGATTTGCATTACCTGATTTTAAAAAAGCGACCATTCGAGAGATTGTGTCGATTGCAAATAAGGTGGAGAGTCTTACCGGCGAGAAGTATGTAAGAATGGAGATGGGTGTTCCGGGACTTCCTCCGGATGCTATTGGAACAGAGGCTGAGATTGCTGCTTTGAAAAGTGGCGTCGCTTCGAAATATCCCATGTTGGATGGTCACCCAGATTTGAAGAAAGAGGCTTCCCGCTTCATTAAGGCTTTTATTGATGTAGATGTTTCTCCGGAAGGTTGTGTGCCTGTTTCCGGTTCTATGCAAGGTACTTATGCCTCTTTTTTGGTGTCCGGACAGTGTGACCCTAAAAAAGATACAGTTTTGTTTATAGATCCCGGATTCCCGGTTCAGAAAACTCAATTGTTGGTTTTAGGATTGAAGTATGAGTCTTTTGATATGTTTGAATTCAGGGGCGAAAAACTGATAGAAAAGGTGGAGTCTTATCTCAAAAAAGGAAATATTTGTAATATTATCTATTCAAATCCTAACAACCCTTCTTGGTTTTGTTTGACAGATGAAGAGTTGAAAGGGATAGGGGAATTGGCTACTCGTTATGATGTTATTGTGATGGAAGATTTAGCCTATTTTGCCATGGACTTCAGACAAGATTTGAGCAAGCCTTTTGAAGCACCATTCCAACCGTCAGTCGCCAAATATACAGATAATTATATTTTGTTGATTTCGGGTTCTAAGGCTTTTAGTTATGCCGGTCAACGCATTGGTGTAACTGCCATTTCAGATAAGTTATTTCATCGTAAATTTGATGGATTGCTAAATCGTTATTCAATTGGAGAATTCGGAACTATTTTTGTTAATCGTATTCTTTATGTTCTATCTTCCGGTACAGCACATTCGGCTCAATATGCTTTGGCAGCAATGTTAAAAGCTGCAAGTGATGGCAAATATAATTTCTTGGAAGGAGTACAAGAGTATGGACGTAGAGCAGTGCGATTGAAAAAGATTTTTGAGGCTAATGGATTTCATATTGTTTACGACAAAGATATAGATCAAAAAATTGGAGATGGTTTCTATTTCACTGTTGGATACAAAGGTTTGTCCGGTGGCGAATTAATGTATAAACTATTGTTTTATGGGGTGAGTGCTATTTGTTTAAATACAACAGGTAGTTTACAAGAGGGATTGAGAGTTTGTACCTCTTTCATTCAAGATAATCAATATGATGTTTTGGATGAACGTTTGAAAGCTTTCCATCAAGATATGCAAGCCGGAAAATGAAAATACTTTGGTGATATCGAATACTAAAAATAGACATTGAAGTGGTATGCTCAATGTCTATTTTTATTTAGAAAGGATATATGTTTGTTATTTGAAAGTAGTGTAGGGGAGGTGTATTATGCTTTATTGGCCTTTTTTAGGCTAATTTTAGATGTTTTTTCTCTGTGTTTGAGTATTTGATGTAAAATATAAATTTGCTGCGTTATGTAGCTCTAAATTGTTCTTAAAATTTGCCTTGGGAGAATATTGTTTAACTAATGTTATTTAGTAGCTGATGGATGTGTGTATATTATGTTAAATAGAAAAGGTTGATATATATTATGTTAAATAGAGTGCTTTGATTTTTCTTTTTTAGAGTAGTGGAAAAGTTCATATATCTAAAAATGTAGAATTTTCAATGTCCTGAATTTTCAGAATTCTCACAACCTGTCTAATCGTCTAATGTTTCTGATATTTTGATAATTTTGTATAATGTACAGTTCTCTAAAAAATATTGAAATCTCAGCGTTCGGAATTTCTAAATTTGTTTAGTCGTTTAGTGTTTCTGATATTTTGATAATTTTGTATAATGTACAGTTCTCTAAAAAATATTGAAATCTCAGTGTTCGAGAATTCATACAAACCATACAAACGCTCCAATATTCTAATGGTTCATTTATTTTGAATATTCTGTAGAAGTTTACGGCTCTCTGAAAAATATTGAAATCTCAGCGTTCGAGAATTCATACAAACCATACAAACGCTCCAATAATCTAATGGTTCATATATTTTGTATATTCTGTAGAATGATAAAATTATTTGAAAATATTGAATTCTCAGAGGTTAAACAATTTTTACCTCTGTTGTTATATAATTAATATTATGTTAAATAGAATATATCAAAGCACAAATTAATTATGTTAAATATAGATATTTACAAAATATAATAAATCCCGCAACCCTCCCTCTCTCTTTGTCAATGTCGTGGTAGTAAAAAATAACCGATAACAGTGCAATTATTAGTTATCTGGGCATAATTTATAAGAAAATGCGTTGCCCTTTACGCTCCTATGTTGTGGACTCAATCTCAGCCACAGAGTTGACATTCGCCCAAAGAAATACTGACCTAATTATTTTCATGCAAAGAGCTCTCCTAAATCATCTCAACATAATGCTAACATTAAGAAATTAATGCTGTTGTCCAATTAATTTCTTGAATGGTGTTATCAATGATTCTTAATTCCTTAGACATCGCATCCAACTCTTTTTGATGATTATTTACGTCAATAGCACTAAGAATTTTGATTTCAGACCGAGTTGCTCTTTGAGCAATTCTGCTGGCTGCATCTAAAACCTCTCTATACGATTGAATTTTAAGCGTTAAGCAATCTTTTATGGCAATCCATTCAGTCAGACTTTTTCCTTTTACAATGGTATTGCAATTGGTTATGTTGATTTTACAGATAAGAGCCTGTAAATTATCTATGCAGTGATTTAATTCTTTCATTAATTCTTGTGGGTCCTCCACTGTTTTCTCGCCTTCTTGTTGAATGGCGTTCATTACTAATCGAGAACGTAATTGAGCTATTTTTTTATTCAAATCAGCTCTTTCTTGCAATGCTTCTGCCAATTTCATATTTCTAATTATTTTTTTTATTTCTTATTATACGCAAATTTAGCGAAATCAATATAATATAAAAAATATAGATGAAAATAAGTTCAAAATCAATTCAATAATAAAATTTAAACAGCTTCTTAATTCTTCCCTACTTCCGACTCAATATAATCTATTTTGTCTTTTTCTAATAGGGGTAATCCATTGATTCTGAAGTAGATTTGAGCTGTGGCAATTACATCATTTTGGCAATATGTTGCTATCCTTTTTATATCCTTTTCTTCATAATATACATAGGCAACTTTGCTTCCATCAATGTCATTTTTAGGTGATTCTACATCTAAAATCGTACAAAGTAATTTAAGTGGCGTATAATGTTTATAATCACCAAATTTCCATAAATCCATTGTGTCTATGATAGGTGTTTCCCAAGGTTTGAATTTACTCAAATTCAGGATGTTAGGAAGTGGAATGTTCAGAATAAGCATACGTCTGGCTATATAGGGTACATCAAATTCTTTGATGTTATGACCACATAATTGATAGCCCTTTTTCTCGATGTTTAGCAATAGTTCTCGAAATGTCAATAATAATTCTCTTTCATCATCTTGATAAAATGATTTCACTCTAAAATGACGTTCTTGATTTCGCAGAAATTCAAATCCTACTGAAATACAAATTATTTTCCCGAATTCAGCAAATAACCCGGTGTTTGAATAAGAATTGACGGGGTTGCTATCTTCTGTGAATTTTTCCGGAGTTCTCTTTTTTATTTGTTCATACTTTTCATTCCACAACCCGGCCATCTCTTCGTTTAATTGGTTGTACGATGGTGTTTGTGGTGCTGTTTCAATATCGATAAATACGATTTTCTTAGGTTTCATTTTATTATTTTTCAGGTAGATAATTGTTTTCCCCCCCATTTTCAGTGGGTTCTTATTTTAATTGAAGTGTCTGAATTAAGGTAATTCCTAAAATTGTTCAAAATAGATTACCTGAATTGTAATTTTTAGGTAAATTACCTTAATTCTTGACATCCCATATTTTTGGGGTAATCGCTTATTTGATACGATATTACACCCTTTTCAAACTATTTTGAGGCTTTATGCTTCCTCTTCATTGTCTGAATACACTCACGACGAGGAATTAATACTGAAAGACCTTGATATTCAACCTCTTCGCGAATAATTTGTTTCATTTCTTCATAATTTTTCTTCAAAGGAACAAATACTCTTAAGTGTTTAGGGTCAACACCTAATCCAAGGCAAATAGCCTCAATCTTTCCTGTTCCTTGGGAATCCTGACCGCCTGTCATAGCAGTTGTTTCATTATCAGAAATTACTACTACAATGTTAGAATTTTCATTGATAGCATCCAATAAGCCAGTCATACCGGAGTGTGTAAAGGTGGAATCCCCAATTACAGCGACAGATGGATACAATCCTGCATCAGCTGCTCCTTTTGCCATGGTGATTGAGGCTCCCATATCCACACAAGAATTGATTGCTTGGAATGGAGGCAAGGCTCCTAATGTATAACAACCAATATCACCAAAAACTTTGCTATCTGCATATTCTCTAAGTACTTCGTTTAGTGCTTCATACATGTCTCTGTGACCACAACCTTGACACATTTGAGGTGGACGCATTTTTATGATTTCTGGTACCTTATAGGTAATTTCGTTTATCTTTCCAAATGCTTTTCCTACAGAATCCGGATCTAATTCTCCTGTTCTTGGTAGTGTTCCATCTAAGCGACCTTTGATGGTTTTATTATCAAAAAATCCTTTCAATTGATTTTCTACAAATGGATAACCATCCTCAAGAACCAAAATAGTCTCACATTCAGCAGCCATTTTGTCTATCCATTTTTTTGGTAAAGGATATTGTGAAATTTTCAAAACCGGATAGTCACACTTTTGATTGAAAACTTCGTTTAAATAGTTGATGGTTATACCACAAGCTATAACACCTATTTTCTTGTTATCTCCATCAATGTATTGATTATATATAGACTCTTCAGAGGCTTTTACCATTTTATCTTGGCTGTCAAGGAGAATTTGGTACCTTCTTTTTGCGATAGCCGGAAGAAGCACAAATTGGCGCGGATCCTCCGGGAAACTGATTGAATTTTCAGCTTTTACCGGTTTTCTTTCTACTCCTGAACGAGAGTGTGCCAAACGAGTAACTACTCTCATCAAAATTGGATATCCAAATTTTTCGGATAATTCAAAACCATTGTAAGCCATATCGTATGCCTCCTGCTGATTAGATGGTTCCAACATTGGAATCATGGCAAAATTTCCGTAAAAACGAGAATCTTGTTCGTTTTGAGAAGAGTGCATAGATGGGTCATCTGCAGCCAATACTACCATTCCTCCATTGGTACCGGTAATTGCTGTGTTGATAAAACAATCTGCAGCAACGTTCATTCCTACGTGCTTCATACAAACCAAAGAGCGTTTGCCGGCGTATGACATACCTAATGCTGCTTCCATAGCTGTCTTTTCATTTGATGACCAGTGGCTATGAATTTTACGTTCTTTCGCTTGTTTTGAACCTTGAATATATTCTGTTATTTCTGTGGAGGGTGTACCTGGATATGCATAAACACCCGATAATCCTCCGTCAATTGCACCTTGTGCTATGGCTTCATCTGCCAATAATAGTTCTTTCATTATTCTGATGTTTTTATGCTAAAATGCAAATTTAGTAATTTTCTTCTGAATTTCAGAGTTGTTGTTGGAATTTTATTTTAATGATCTATTTATCTATTCTGTTTTTCTTCTTTTATAGGGATTTTTATGATTATTTTTAGATGTTGTTTAAAATTAATTTCGGGCATTTTGCCGTTAATTAAGACTATTATTAAAAATTGAATAAGTTAAAAAGAATCTCAAAGATGCAGAAATAAAGAGTGAAAGTCAAAAATATTTAAAACAGATTCTTATTATAATATAAAATGTATGTCGCTGATTTTTAGCAATATAGAATTACAAGTATTAAAGTTCTATATTTTTGCTGTTGGTGTGAATCGCATTAGCCCTATTTCGTATCCGCAATATTTATCCTCAATAGGGTCAACTAATTCCGCCAATAAGTAATTAATCTTTAATATTGGCAAAAATGATTCTAACTTTGTTATTTATAAAGAGTGCTGTCAAAATGTCTGACATATTTTCTGATAATGTGTCAGATTGTACTATTTGGCAACTTGGCAAAGGATTTGCATATTATAAATAAGTATAGTTTTTTTTAGTAATGAAAATATAAATAAAATTGATAATATGGAAGAAAATTTAGATGAAAAGAATCCTCAAGAGGTTGTAAATGAGTGTGTTGAAGAGCAAACTCAAACAGTGGAATCAGAAGCAACTCAAGAGTCAACTCCAGAGGAAACGACATCGGATGCTGACAATTTGGCATTACAAGAGGAAAAGTATGCTAAACTGCAAGATGATTATTTGCGCTTGCGTGCAGAGTTTGATAATTTTCGCAAACGTACATTGAAAGAGAAATCAGAGTTGATAAAGTCTGCCGGCGAAAGTGTTTTGCTAAATATTTTGCCATTGGTAGATGATTTCGAGCGAGCACAAAAAGCTTTAGAAAACGTGTCTGATGTAGAATCAATGAAAGAAGGCATTGATTTGATTTATGAAAAATTTATCTCCTTCTTAGCTCAAAATGGCGTGAAAGCAATTGAAACCGAAGGAAAAGATTTTGATTTAGATTTTCACGAGGCTATTACAACGATTCCTGCCCCTTCAGAAGATTTAAAAGGTAAGGTAATTGATTGTACACAAAAAGGTTATGTTATGAATGATAAGGTCATTCGTTTTGCGAAAGTAGTTGTAGGTCAATAAAAAGTAGCTATGGCAAAAAGAGATTATTATGAAGTTTTAGGGGTTTCCAAAGGAGCTTCAGACGATGAAATAAAGAAGGCTTATAGAAAAAAAGCAATTCAATATCACCCGGATAAAAATCCAGGAGATAAAGAGGCTGAGGAAAAATTTAAAGAGGCAGCTGAGGCGTATGAGGTTTTGAGTAATCCAGAAAAGCGTAAGCGTTATGATCAGTTTGGTCATGCCGGAGTTGGTGGAAGTGCTGCCGGTGGTGGCTTTGGTGGAGGTATGTCTATGGAGGATATTTTTTCTCAATTTGGAGATATCTTTGGCGGCTTCGGTGGCTTTGGTGGTTTTGGTGGTGGCTCAAGTTCTCGTCAACAGGTGCGTCGAGGTTCTGATTTGAGAGTTCGTGTAAAGTTAACTCTCAAAGAAATTGCTCACGGAACAGAGAAAAAACTAAAGGTTAAGAAGTATGTAAAGTGCTCTGAATGTGGCGGTACCGGTGCAGAGGGTAATAATTATACCACATGTTCTACTTGTGGAGGTTCTGGTCGGGTGAATCGTGTTCAAAATACAATTTTTGGACAAATGCAAACTCAGTCTGTTTGCCCTAATTGCAATGGAGATGGTAAAATAATTTCTAAAAAGTGTTCTCATTGTAATGGCGCAGGAATTATTCAAGAGGAGGAAATTATTTCTGTAAATATTCCTGCAGGTGTTATGGATGGAATGCAGATCCCTATGCGAGGAAAGGGTAATGCAGCTCGTAATGGAGGTGTTTCCGGCGATTTGTATATCGCTATTGAAGAAGAAAACCATCCAGACCTAATTAGAGATGAGAACGACTTGATTTACAATGCATTGTTGACAATTCCAATGGCTGTTAATGGTGGGACTATCGAAATTCCTACGGTTGATTCTAAAGTGAAGGTGAAAATCGATCCGGGAACTCAACCAGGCAAGGTTTTACGTCTTAAAGGTAAAGGGTTGCCAAGCGTAAATAGTTATGGTACTGGAGACTTGTTAGTGAATATTGGTGTCTATATTCCGGAGAATTTAACCAAAGAAGAGCATAAGATTTTTGAAGATTTGGAAAAATCTGCTAACATGCAACCTTCTGAAGGAGCTAAAAAGAACTTTTTTGCTCGATTCAGAAGTATGTTTAGCTAAAATTAAGTACACATCTAATTTTAATCTTGAAAATTTTAGTTCTAAGATTCTACAACTCTTGTTTAAATTCTTCAAAAGTTTGATCGGAGTAAAATACAACAATCTTTTTTATTTTTTTTGGAGGAATTTCCTTATTAGGATTTTCCTCCTTTGTTTTTGTTTTGTTACCAATTGGAGAAACTTCCAAAGCTGGTGTACTGCTTTCTCCTATGGTTATTATTTTTTTTGATTCAATAGGTGATTGATTTTTTTCTTGATTTTCTATATTGTTCTTTAACTCATTTTCCTTGTTATATTCCGACTGATTGTCCGAATTGATATCAAATAATGAAGGGAAATCGAGTTGAGTATCATTGTTTTTATGGTTAATGTATTTATTTTCAATGTTTTTAACCTCATTTTTATACATATCACCAACTCCTGAAATTAGCCATTCATAGTTGACATTCTTGAAATTAGTCAATATCTTTTGAACAACATCTAAGCTTGGCTTATTTCTTCCATTCATAATGTGGGATATAATGGTGCCTTGTATCCCTATCTTACGAGCAAATTGAGTGTAACTTAATTTTTCACTATTAATAAGCTCCTCAATTCGATTTCTTAAGTTGTCATTCGTTTGATTCATACTATTTATAATTTTTTACAAATGTAATAAAAATATTTTTACGAAAGTAAAATCTAATACAAAAATGTTATATTACAATTGTAAACAAAATATAGAAATGTTACTTTACAATTGTTGTCATTTTTGTTGTATCTTTGTTGTTTATAAATGTAATATATTACTTCTGTAATAAATTTAGTGCATAAATAGATATTAATATGAGCACTAAATAAGGGATGTAATAGTCATTAATAATTTGTTTTATTTTTATCCGCAGGTTCTATAAATTAGGTAGAGATGATTTTGAAAAGCATTTTGCTTAGTTTGATTATATTCTTGAACATTTTCGCTAAGCTAAATGAGCTTAGTGAAACTTATTTCTGCTTTGCCATGGCGTGGGAAAAGGAACACGCAAGAGAAAGTAGCGATGCAAGCATCTTAACTGAAAGAATATAATCAAGATAAATAAAATAATCGCATCAGATACTGAATTTATGAGCTGTAAATAGAATATCGTACTTTATAGAAGTTGTCACATGATAAATCTCCCTATGAATTGAATTATTTTTACGTGTTAAAATAGAGATTTTAAGGTCTTTAAATAAGGAAAAAAATCTGTCTATGTGCTCTATAACAGATTTTAATTTAGTCTGTTTTTCTTCTGTAATGCAGGTTGTCAATTCATATAAATATAATCCTTAATAAAGACTAATACCACCTCAAAAACAACTTTATACTTTATTTTTAATTTACTAGTAACTCAACCTATTAGTAGTTGAAATTTAGATATATAGACGAATACATTTCTATATTTTAAAAGATTTTTTCCTCTTTTTAAGATCTTATATAGAAGATGACCATCAAATATCATATTATGGTATATTATTTAAACTAACACTTTAAAAAATATATATAAATATCTAATTACTAATATTGTATGCACGCCAATCATATAAAATTTATAACAATTATTACAAATGTATATAATGTGTATGTAATAATTAAATGTGTTACTTTAAGTATTTTATCATAATAAATTAGTGTTTAGAGTTTTACAATCTAAAAAATGATTGTATTTTATAGATTCTAAAAGTTGTAATTACTCCCCTATTACAATTCTATACTCTATAAAAAAACAATACAAAAGTAAATTCTCGAAATCAATGCTTATTGTGTTACAAATGTATATATTACAAATATACTCCTGTCTGTGGATTAAAAATGTAATATTTATTAAATAGTTTACATTTGTATCTATTATTAATATTGTAATTGTTGTGATAACTTCATTTTAGGTTGTTTTTCAGAAAGTGTTTATTTGAAATGTTCTTTAAAAGGAGATAATTTCAATGAAATTATTTGATTATAAATATGATAGCATGTTTTTTTGATAAAAATAACCTCTTGAGAATCTGTTATTTTAAATTTTAAACAATATGGGGTTGAAATATTGGATTATACCACTGTTACGAAGATCAATAAATCATTCTTAGCTTTTATCATTAAAGGTTGGGGTTATAAATACATTTCGCGGAATTTTTGAAGCTAGCTTCTATAAATTTAGTCGAGATGATGGCATTTTGCTTTGGTTGTTTATATTCTCACCTTTTTTTGTTAAGCCAAATAAACAGTGCAACTTGTTTCAGCTTTGCCTTAGCGAGAAAAGGAACGCGCAGAGAATAGAGCTATGCGGGCATCGTGATTGAGTTCATACTGTAAGATAAGTAAAATGAATTCAAAAGTATCCGAAAACGGAAATTTTGACACACATAATAAAAATCGTAATTTATAGAAGATACCTGAATTATTTCGAGTATTTTATTACAATGGTGAACTTATAGAACTTACCTAAATAGTGTAAAGCTCGTAATAGTGTTGTAATCGGTAATAATGTGGAGTTAAATAATGCTCTGTAAATAATCAGATTCCTAACAAGGGGCTAAATTTAACGATAATAGTCGTTTCTGTTAATTTGACCTATTATCTCTTTCTTATCTCTCTGAATTAAGAGTTTATATCTTCTTAGCTTTGTTTGACTTAGGAATTACTGCGGTTGATTTTAGCTTACACAAAAATTTTAATCACACCATCTATGTATAAATTGACTTTAAAATAAGATTGATCTTTTGCCTAAAGAAATAAAAGCACCTAATCTTTTTGGTGTTAGGTGCTTTATATATTGATAAATATTGTTATTAGGCTTAATCCTTCGTCCTGATTAAGTTAACTGACCCTTTCTTTTTGTATTCGACGCCATCAGTACCCACAGCCTCAATATAATAAAAGTAGGTACCGATATCTCCAATTCTGTTTCCTACATATCCATCCCAACCTTTTGTGATGTCTGTTGACTCATAAACTTTGCGTCCCCATTGATCGTAGATATGGCAATTAAAGGATGCAATGGAGCGGTAAGCAACGCGAAATTCATCATTTGTACCATCTCCGTTAGGAGTAAAAGCATTAGGAATATTTAATTGCGATTCTGCAATTGAGAAACAGGCATAACTTTTATTTTCACAAATGCTATCATTACGAATATTACTAACAGTAAGTTCAAAACAATACAATCCAGGATCAGATACTTCGTAACTATTTATATCTTTCTCGAAAAGTACAAAAGCATTGGAAAAATCTCCTTGTTCAGCAGTAACTCCGTGCGTAACTGCCCATTCAAAATGGTTTGCCAAATCACTTGAATTACTGATTAGATTGAGTAGCAAAGGTCCTGAAGAGCGAAAATTCCCAGACAACGAAATAGCCTCATCAAATGAGGTGGAAAATTTTAACGTGCTATCAATTCCTTCATCACCTTCGTGCAAAAATTTTGCTGTTGTAGTCATTGTTGGAAATGCAACAACTGCTTGGGTAATAAAAGTGTCTGATGTTATTTGATATTTTTGAGATTCAATGGTAAAATCTGATAACACAAAAGTTGTGTTTACGTAAGGAACAGGTGAGATGGTAATAGTGTTACTCTCTTCTATCTGTTCTTGGGTTGAGTTTTCTGAAGGACCATTTTCTCCATCTGTTAATGTGTTATAACTAATGGTCATATTTCTTATGATTTTTTTTGTTTCACCGAACTTGGTTTTATAGGTTAAAACAGGAGAAAAATCTATATCTAATTCTTCACAATAGATAGAATCTTTGGTCCATATCAAAGAATCTATGGGTTCAAATTTTGTTATCCATGTGAATGCTGTTTTTTTAAGACTATCTCCATTCGAATATACATCATATTCGAATAAATATCCACTATTCGCAATTGGTGATTTCAATGTAACAGTCTGTTTATCAGAAGATATAGAAATGTAATCATTTTCAATTACAAATGTATCTATTTTTGTCTCTCCAAATACAATTCTAGAACATCTTACATTTGAAAAATCTGCGATTTCATCGGAAAAACTGACAGCTGCTTTATCCATATCATAAAATAGCATACACTCTCCTTTTGAATTATATACTATTCCGGATTCATCAGGAACACTGAAGGTAGTAGCATACATTTCAAACGAAAAAAACAATAAAAATAATAAGCCTAAAATTCTTCTTTTCATTCTAAAATCTCTAAAAAATTCTACAAAAGTCTCATTCTTAAATTTCGAAAAATAGCTCTATTCCAACTTGCAATTACCTCGAAATTGATATAATAAGCCATAAAATTTCTCTAAAAATATCAGAATTGTTTGAATTTTATTTCGAGCATATTTGAGAGAGGTTCTAAAATATTTTTTCAATAAAATTTAAACAGCTTCTTACAATTTTCAAATTGTATCTTTGAAAGAAATTCAATCTGCAATATTACAAATTTTGTTTATATCCCTTTTTAAAAATTGATGAAAAATTTTTAACAATATATAAGTTGTTGTGACAGATTCTTAAATTTAGTCATATTTGGTCGATAAATCTTCTTTATTTCTCTATTTCTTATTTTAAAATTTTTATATGAATAAAATTTATCCTATTTTTGTTTTAGACAAATTTTGGGGATTTTTGAGAATTGATTGAAAAGTGTTTTTGCTTTATGTTTAAGGGTTGGATGTACTCCTGTTGTAAGTAAAATATTTTTCAATCTATTTCCGTAAACTGCATGAAGAGCAATCAAAATTGCAACTTCTTAAAGTTTGTTTATATGTGTATCAAATATTTATAAGAGATGAAGCGAATTATTTGGACGATTATACCTTTTATGATGAGTTTATTTTCTTTTTTAGCATGTTCTTCTGCTCAATCTAATGATGATGTAAGAGAATTAAAAGAGGTTGAAGCCTCAAAGATTTTAAGAAAAATTGCTAAGGGTGAAGATATAATTTTAATAAATAGTATCATTAAAGGAGATTTGAATTTTACTGATTTAGAGGAGTTTACTCAATTATCCTCTCCCACTCAATTGACAACTCATATCCGGCAAACTTTGTATTTTCAAGGTTGTGTTTTTCTTGGAAAAGTAATTGCTCATGATAGGTCTTTGCAAGGAAACGAAAAGCAAAAACAATATGTGTATGAAAAGGTTCACTTTGGGAATAATGTACTCTTTTTTGATTGCGACTTTAGGGATACAGTTAACTTTAATGAAGCAACATTTGAGAGGGGAATAGATTTTAATCAGGCTATTTTTAGAGAAAAGGTCTCTTTTAATCATATTTCCACATTGGGACAACAGAATCAGTTTATAAATTTGACTGCGGAGAAATCTTTTCAAATGATCTCTTCCTCTTTTATTGGTAATTTAAATTTTAAAGGTGCTAAATTTTTTGAAGAGGCAAATTTTCAAGGAATTAGTGTATATGATATGCAAATGAGTAATTTGGAAGCAGAGCGTGGACTTCAATTATCCAATGCTTCTCTTCTCGGTAACCTATATTTTAATTACGTTAAGTGTGGGGGAAATTGTTCTTTTGCTTTTTCTCGTTATATGGGTCGTGTGGATATGTTACAGTGTGAGTTTAATGGTGATGTAACATTTGAACGATCTTACTTTTATGGAAAAGTTCGTTTTAATCGTTCTCAATTTAAAGATGTTGTACTACTTATGGATAGTAGGTTTTTCTTTGAACCGGAATTGAAAGAAGTTATTGTTAATGAACCGATTAGTATTGAAACTATTGAATCAAAAACATTAAAAATAAATCCTTAAAAAAAAAAAAATAATATGGTAAACAAATTAAAGAAAGGTATCTTCTTTGTGTTGGTTGCGTTTTGTCCTTTTTTTTCATCTTGTGATGAGGAGGTGATTAATACAATCATTGAGGTTGCTTTAGAATTTTTTGACATGTTAGGATATAACATGGAAGACGAAGTGGTTGAAGACCAGAATACGTCGGATGAGATAACAGATGTTGTTACAGATACCAAAGTAGATTGGGAGCAATATTGTCCTCCTATTGGTAATCAGGGAAGTTATGGAACATGTGTAGCTTGGGCTACTGCCTATAATCTTAAGACAACGTTGAACATGATTGATGGAACGTGGAAAGTTGCCAATAAGAATAGTGCTATGTATCAATGTAGTCCTGTTGATTTATGGCACTTGATGCCTACTGATAGTAAGAGTTCCAATTGTGGAGGTTCTAATTTTGAACCGGCTTTTGAAGTGATGATAAGTAAAGGCGTTGCTTCTATGAGTGATGTCCCTTTTACGAATTCAAAGATGGTGTGTGATTATGTTAGTGGTAAAGGATCTTCTTCCAACAAACTGGCAGAATATCGTATAGTTGCTTATAGCTCAGAATTAACGGTAGATGGCTCTTCACATGGTATGAATGAAAACAATATTAAAAACTACCTTAAAATGGGGCCTTTGGTAGTAGGAGCAAAATTGGGAGATCGATTTATGGCATGGAACAGTAGTGATGTAATCTCGTATGATACTAAAACTTATCAAGGACAACATGCTTATCATGCAATGGCTCTTGTTGGTTTTGACGATAGTAAAGGTGCTTTTCGTTTGAGAAATAGTTGGGGAGCTGACGATTGGGGTGATAATGGTTCGATTTGGGTTGATTATGATTTCTTCTTTGACCAATTTTGTTTTGGTGTATGGAGAGCTTCTAACTCTGTTACCTCTGCAGCATCAACTAAATCTTCAAGCGGAAATGATGTGAAGGTTACAGTGGTTTCTGATAATTTTGTAGAGAATGGGAAACGTATGCTTAAGTTTTCTATTGAAAACAATGGTAGTAGTACAATTTCTACTGCCAACTACCCTATTACTTATTTGTTATTCAAAGCTAAGCATCTAACAGAGAAGTATTTACTATTTGATAATTTGGAAGAAAAGAGTATTGCACCAGGTCAGAATGCAACTTTTGAGGTCTTCTACTCAATTCCTCAAAAAGCCAAAGATGGTAAATATTATTTAGCTTTGATTGCTGATCCATACAATGAAGTTGGAGATGATAATCAAGCAGATAATTTTAGTTTTGTGACTGGCAACAATATGGAGCCATTGTATTTATCTAATGGTATTCTGTCTCCGGTTCCAAGTTCAATTCAAGAGGTTAGAACTTTGGTTTGTGAAAGGTTTAAAAATGCTTATCGCAATGACGAAATAAAAACATCTTTGATTCGTATGAAAAAGAATAATTCCAATTTTTGATTAGAAGTATAGGAATAATTTATACAAGAGGCTATGTCATTCTAAATAGAGGCATAGTCTCTTTTTGTTATTGTGATTAAGGTAGATTCTAAAATTTCAATCAGAGTAATTTCGGAACCATTTTCCTAAAATGTTCTATCTCAGCTTAAAAAGCTGAGATATTATATTGATAAAAAAACTTTAAATTGCAATTTAAAGGAGTATTAAAAAGAAAATTCTTTAAGATAATTTAAGTTTAATTCAAAATTTGATAAAACAGAGTGTGATTTTGAATTTTAGTTTGATTATATTTGCAGATGAAATGGAGAAAATAATTTAGTGAACATTTTCACCATAAAGTAGAAATCTAAGATATGAAAAAGTATTTTTTATTAGGTCTATTATTATTTGTTGGGAATATTGTCCTTGGATCGGTTAATTCAGGGATGGACTACCCTATAAAAGTAGTGAATGGTAAGAGTTACTACGAATACCCGGTTCAAAAAAGTGAAGGATTTTATTCGATATCCAAGCGTTTTGGTGTTACTGAAGATGAGATTAAGGCAGTAAATCCGGGAACGGAAAAAGGGTTGACCTTTAATTCAGTTATTCTAATACCTATCAAGGAGAGAAGTTATATAACTCATAAAGTGGATAAAAAAGAGACTCTGTATTCATTATCAAAAAAATACGATGTTACATACGATGATTTGTATGCATTGAACCCTAATTTAAAAGAAGAGGGGTTAAAATATGGGACAGAAGTAAAAATCCCGGAGAAAAAAACGATTTCTGTGCAAACAATGACTGTTAGTGATACGGTAAAAAAAATAAAGAAAGAGAACAAACCTACTTTTACCGTCCATGATGTAAAGAAAGGGGAAACGTTATTCAGCATTAGTCGTCATTATGGTATTTTGCAAGAGGAGATTTTAAAGTTAAATCCGGATGCAGCTGATGGATTAAAGATTGGAAAAAAGCTAATAATTCCTCCTGTTTTTGCTAATACAGCCATGAAAGATTCTGATCGTAATAAGCCTGCTATTAATTATACTTATCATACGGTAAAGAAGAGAGAGACATTATATAGTCTTACAAAGAAATATTCCATCAAAAAAGAGGAAATAATACGTTTGAATCCGTCTGTAAAAGATGGTTTAAAAGAGGGTATGGTTGTGATTATACCTCCTGTATTTGTAAATACTCATTTGGTATCGGATTCTTTGATTTCTCCTCAAGATTCTTTAACGATGTTAGAGGATTCGTTAAAGAACGACTCTATTTTGAATTTACAAGATTTGTTTGTTCGGTCAACAACCCCTAAAACCGAGATAAACATTGCTATTGCTCTACCTTTCCAACTTAATAAGGTGACAGATAAGAGCAAGATTGATGGTAACACCAATAAAATTTTGGAGTTTTACCAAGGATTTTTGATTGCTATAGATAGCCTAAAACGTTCCGGATTGTCATTCAATTTATCAGTGTTTGATTCAGGAAAAAGTGAAGAGGATATGAGAGCTATGTTGGAAAGTTCAGATTTGACGGATATGGATATTATGATTGGACCTGCCTATACAGCTCAGATTAAACCATTGAGTGAGTTTGCAATGAAAAATAATGTAAAACTGATTAACCCTTTTTCTTCAAAAGCAGACGAAACGTTGGTAAATCCGAATATATTTCAGATTAATACTCCTGAAGAGCAATTGAATTTTTTGATGTCTGAATTGTTTATTAAGGAGTTTAAAGATAAGAATATTGTTCTATTAAGCTTCTCCAATGAGAGTTACAATGATAAAAAGACGTTTGCAGATACATTATCTCAAATGTTGATAGCCAATAAGATTGCATATAAGAGCCTTGTCTTGAGTAATGTTTCAGCTCTTCGTAATGCTTTGGTTTCCAGCAAGGAGAATATCATTGTACCAATAACAACCAATCAAGTAGCTCTAAGTCAGGTTCTACCAATGATTAATATGTTGCCTACAGAGAAGACAAAAGTGGCAATTTTTGGTTTTACTGAGTGGCAAAGTTACCAAAGTATTAGTAAGGATTTGTTTGTGGTTAATACCTACTTTGCTTCTCCTTTTTATCTTGATTTTCAAGAGGATGATGTTCGTAGTTACTTGAAGAATTTTAGACGTTTTTATCATGCAGAGCCGATGAATACATTGCCACAATATGGAATGTTTGGATATGATTTGGCTATGTATTTTTCTACTGCAATTTCAAAGTACGGACATGATTTTGAGATTTCAATTGATTCAATTAAATGTAATACTTTGCAGTCTGACTTCCATTTTAAGAGAATATCAGAGACAGGTGGATTCTATAACTCTTGTGTCTTTATGACCAATCATAATGATGTTACCGGATTAAGTGCTGTCAATGGTGTTACAATGGAGAGGTATCCAATAGAGAGAAAAGAGGAACTCAAAATCAAAAAGAAGTAAATTTTATGCAAAAAATATTTTTTTCTTTTCTTTGGATTTTATTGCCTACTCTCCTATTTTCTCAATATAGAAGGGATTTTGAGCAAGAGGTTGATTTAGGAATAACAGGAGGTGCTGATTTTTCTAAAGTTAGTTTTTTGCCTAATATGCCTAACCGAATGAATCAGTTGGGAAATCAATCTTTCACTCCCAATTATCGAATGGGTGTTGTTTGTCGTTATATTTCTCAAAATCATTTTGGTTTACAAATTGAAACTAATTATGTAAAAGCCGGTTGGGAAGAGAGTTTTATTGATGATTCCGGGTCTTGGTTTATCTATGATAGTGAGAATGATATATCAGAGGATGTACATGGCATGATGCTATCACGTGATATTTCTTATCTTGAAGTTCCTTTGTTGGCGCATATCTATTTTGGAAAAAGGAAGTTTCGTTTTTTTGTTAATTTAGGACCAATACTAAACGTTGTTTTAGATTATGGAGATTTGCAAAAAAGTGGTGTTGAAGAGGAGTTATATTCATTGGTTTTAAAGTCTGATGATCCCCGTTTATCGGATGATTATCAGACTGTTGGTTATGGTATTACAGGAGGTTTAGGTTTTAATTTTATCCTTGGAAAGATGCATTTGCTACTTGAAGGTCGTTATATGTATGGTTTTTCTGATTTATATAGTAATAACAAGGCTGATGTTTTCCAACGTTCAAACAATCAGTTATTTAATGTAACCATGTCTTTGATGTTCCCTGTTATTAAATTTAAGACAAATTAAAGTTGAAATAAAGATACAAATTATTGAATAAAAAAGAAGGAGTACCACGTTGTCTGTTGGATACTCCTTCTTTTATATTTAGGACTAATTACTCTCCAAGTTTAACCTCCAAGCAAAGTTCTTTTAATTGTTCTTTATCAATAGTTGAAGGAGAGTCAATCATAACATCTCTACCAGAGTTGTTTTTAGGGAAAGCTATACAATCTCTGATAGAATCCAAACCTGCCAACATTGATACCAATCTGTCCAATCCAAAGGCTAATCCACCATGAGGAGGAGCACCATATTTAAATGCATTGATGATACATCCAAATTGATCCATTGCTTTTTCTTGAGTAAAACCAAGAAGTTCAAACATTTTATTTTGCAATTGAGAGTCAAAGATACGAATAGAGCCACCTCCTAATTCAACGCCATTCATTGCTAGGTCGTAAGCATTTGCTCTTACTCGTCCCGGATCGCTATCCAAATATTGAATATCTTCTTGTTTTGGAGAAGTGAATGGATGGTGCATTGCATAGAATCGTTTTTCTTCTTCAACCCATTCAAACAAAGGAAAATCGACTACCCAAACAGGGGCAAATTTATTTTTATCTCTTAGTCCAAGTTGTTCTCCCATTTCCAAGCGGAGTTCATTCATCTGTTTTCTTGTCTTGTCTGCATCGTCCCCACAAAGGATTAACATCAAATCTCCAGGCTTTGCGTTAAAGCGTTCTGACCATTTTGCCAAAGCTGCTTGGTCATAAAATTTATCAACGCTCGATTTGAAAGAGCCATCATTTTCATATTTTACATAGACCAAGCCTTTAGCTCCAATTTGAGGTCGTTTTACAAAGTCTGTCAATGTATCAATTTGTTTTCGAGAGTAAGAAGCACAACCCTCAGCACAGATTCCAACAACAAAATTTGCAGCATCAAATACGGGGAAGTTATATCCTTCTGTTAAATCTTTGAGTTCGACAAAAGTCATTCCAAATCTCATATCAGGCTTATCAGAACCATACAATTTCATACAATCATGCCAAGACATTCGTGGGAAATTTCCTTCAAACTCGATACCTTTTACGAATTTGAAAATATGTTTAATCATATCTTCAAAAATATTTAAAACGTCCTCTTGTTCAACAAAAGACATTTCACAATCAATTTGAGTAAACTCTGGTTGTCTATCAGCACGAAGATCTTCGTCTCTAAAACACTTTACTATTTGGAAATATCTGTCTATGCCGGCAACCATTAATAGTTGTTTAAATTGTTGTGGAGATTGTGGCAAAGCATAGAATTCTCCCGGATTCATTCTAGAAGGGACAATAAAGTCTCTGGCTCCTTCCGGAGTTGATTTAATCAATACAGGAGTTTCTACCTCTAAGAAATTTTGGCTATCTAAGAAACGACGTACTTCAAAAGCAATTTTATGTCGCAATTCCAAATTATTTCTAACAGGATTTCTACGGATATCTAAGTATCTATATTGCATACGAATATCATCCCCTCCATCTGAATTATCTTCAATTGTAAATGGAGGAACTTCAGATTCATTTAAGATTCTTAATTCTTGAGCAATAATTTCTATTTCTCCTGTTGGTATGTTTTTGTTCTTGCTGCTTCTTTCTTCAACAACTCCGGTTACTTGAATAACCCACTCTCTACCCAACTTGTTTGCTTTTTCACATAACTCCTTGTTAATTTCTTCGTTAAATACTATTTGAGTTATGCCATATCTATCTCTTACATCAACGAAGGTCATACCTCCTAATTTGCGGTTTTTTTGAACCCATCCGGCAAGAGTTACTACTTCTCCTTTATTTGAGAGATTTAATTCTCCACATGATTTTGTTCTATACATAATTTTATCTATCTTTTCTGCAAAGATAGTGTTTTTTTGTTTTGCTTATGCTATCTCCTATTCTAATTTTGGTTACTTTTTCCTACCTGAAAGTAAAATGTAGAGTTTACTTTAGTTGGAGAATATTTTTTGTAGGTAATTCAATGGTTATAATTGGTTGTGATTATATCCCTAAATTAGATTAGGATTCCTTTTTATCTATTCTTTCTCTCCTATCTAAAATTCACTTTCCAATTTTGTTCCATTGTCATAGAAAACATAAATACGTTTCGCTTTGTTTGTGGGTTTATTACAAATGCACGTTGATAAAATCAGTCTGTGTAAAATATCTTCAAAACTAACTCAGAAGCTGTTTAAATTTTATTGAAAAAATACTTTAGAGTTTCACTCTCTTATTTTCGGCATCTTTGAGATTCTTTTTAAGCTATTTTTATTATTCTTTTTTGATAATAGTCCACTATTAACGGCAAAAAAATAATAAAAATAACCTTAAAAATCTCTCTCAAATATGCTCGAAATAAAATTTAAACAACTTCACAATCTAAATTTTAGAAATTACTATAAATTGCCTAAAATAAAGTGCTTCTTAATTGCATAATCCAAAATTTCTACAGAAATTTGCTAAATAAAAATAGAAGATATGGAAACTAATAAACAAGCAAAAAAAAATGAGAATTTATTAATAAGTATTGTATTTAATATTGTTATACCGGTATTAATTCTCTCTAAGTTTACAACAGAAGATAGATTAGGTCCGATATGGGGGTTGGTGGTAGCTCTCTTGTTCCCAATATCCTTCTTTTTTTATGATTATTTTAAACAAAAGAAAACCAATTTTATTTCTATTATTGGATTTGTAAGTATCTTACTAACAGGGGTTATTGGTATATTTGAATTTCCAAGTGAATGGTTGGCTTACAAGGAAGCAGCTGTACCGTTGTTGATTGGAGTTGCAGTTTTAATTTCTCTAAAGACACCTTTTCCACTTGTAAAAAAATTACTTTACCAAGAGGAGATATTGGATGTGGAAGAGATCAATAGAATATTAAAAGAAAAAAATAAGGAGGTAGAGTTAGAAAAAGTGCTAAAAAATACTACTTACATGCTGGCGGCTTCATTTTTATTATCTGCAATTTTGAATTTTGTCTTGGCCAAGATTTTGATTAAAAGTCCTACCGGAACAGAAGCCTTTGCTCAGGAATTAGCTGATATGACCATGTATAGTTATGTTGTGATAGCTTTACCTTCTACGTGTGTTATGATGATTGCTTTATGGTATTTGTTTAAACAACTGAAGAAGTTGACCGGATTAGAGACCGAAAAACTTTTTGCTAAACATTTGCAAGAGCAAATGAATGAACAATAGAACTTAAGTTTTAAACTGAAAAAGATAAAAGAGATGTACACGATTTCCGAAATTGCTCATATAATTGGAGGTGAATTGCATGGTAATTCTAATTCAACTATTACAAGATTACAGACAGATAGTCGCGCCATAACCTTCCCTGAAGAGACTTTGTTTTTTGCTATAAAAACCGGAAGAAATGATGGACATGAATACATTGAAGAGGCCTATCGTAACCAAGTTAGAAACTTTGTAATTGAGACTGATTTTCAACGATTTTCTCATCTATCAGAAGCTAATTTCATCTGTATTGATAATTCAGTAGAAGCTCTGCAACGACTGACAATACATCATCGTAATAAATTTGATATTCCGGTTATTGGAATAACAGGGAGCAATGGAAAAACTATTGTTAAAGAGTGGATTTATCAGTTGTTGCAAAATGAATATAAGATAACTCGTTCTCCACGTAGTTACAATTCTCAAATAGGAGTTCCTTTTTCTGTTTGGAGATTGGATTCAGATACACAAATGGGCGTATTTGAAGCGGGTATTTCTCAACCAGGCGAGATGGAGAAGATTGCTCCGGTTATTAATCCATCAATTGGTATATTTACTTATTTGGGTGAAGCTCATCAAGAAAACTTTATCTCATTGAAAGAAAAATGTAGTGAAAAGATTAAGTTGTTTAAGAATTGTCCGGTAATTTTGTACAACAAAGATGAAAAATTGGTTGATATCTGTTTTCAGCAATGGAATGCTAATAGTCGTTTTTTTACCTACGGAAGATCTTCTCAGGCGGATGTTATAATTACTTCCGAAAAAAAAGTATCAGACAAAACTACGATTACTTATCAATATAAGGGTACGGAGTATAATTATTCAATTCCCTTTATCCACAAGGTTTCTATAGAAAATTCTTTTCCTTGCTTGGCTTTAATGCTTTATTTGGGCTACTCGACTGAGTCTATTGCAGAGAAAATGATGGAGTTAGATCCAATTGCTATGCGAATGGAGGTTAAAGAGGGAGAAAACAATTGTCTGTTAATCAATGACAGTTACAATTCGGATGTTCACTCATTAAGCATTGCATTGGACTTTTTACGAGAACAAGCGACAGCAAAACAGTTGAAGAGAACTCTTATCTTGTCTGATATTTTCCAAAGTGGGATTAATGATGATTCTCTTTACGAGATGGTAGCGAAGATGTTGGATGAGAAGGGAGTAAATCGTTTTGTTGGTATTGGAACAGAACTACTTAAACATAAAGATTTATTTAAGGTCAATCAAAGTCAGTTCTACCCTGATACAGAGAGTTTTTTGAAAAATTTTGATGCGACTCATTTTCATTCTGAAGCCATCTTATTGAAAGGTGCACGTAAATTCCGATTTGAGGAGATTACCGATAAATTAGCAACAATTGTTCATGAAACAATTTTGGAAGTAAATCTTTCTGCTTTGATTAGAAACTTCAACTATTTTCGATCTTTTCTAAATTCGGGTACTAAAATCATGAGCATGGTGAAAGCTAATGCTTATGGTAGTGGAGATGTTGAAGTTGCTAAAACTTTACAACATAATGGATGTGACTATTTAGCTGTTGCTGTTGCAGATGAGGGGGCAATTCTTAGAAAAGAGGGGATTCATCTTCCTATTGTTGTCATGAATCCTGAATTAAATAGTTTCCCTAAAATTTTTGAAAATAATTTAGAACCGGAGGTGTATAGTTTCCAATTGTTAGAAAAGATTATTAACGAAGCTGAAAAACAAGGTATTACAGATTATCCCATTCATCTGAAATTGGATACGGGTATGCATCGTTTAGGTTTTGAAGAAAAGGATATTGAACGTTTGATAGGGCGATTAAAATCGCAAAATGCAGTGAAAATTCGTTCTCTATTTTCTCATCTTGTTGGGTCAGATAGTGCTGATTTTGACACTTTTACAATGTTGCAAATTGAGAAATTTCAGTCTATGAGAACTCAAATAGAAGGTAGTTTCCGGCATAAAATCTTAGCTCATATTCTAAATTCTGCCGGAATAGAGCGATTCAATTCATATCAGTTTGATATGGTTCGTTTAGGTATTGGTCACTATGGTATGAGTGCAGCTGCAAACAATGTATTGGAAGAGGTGTGTACATTGAAAACAAAGATTTTGCAAATTCGTAAAGTGTCCGCTTCCGATACTATTGGTTATAGTAGAAAAGGTGTTTTGAAAAGAGATTCAATTATTGGTGCTATTCCTATCGGATATGCGGATGGATTAAATCGAAAGTTGGGTAATTACAACGGAAGAGTACTTGTTAATGACCACTTTGCACCATTTGTTGGAAATATCTGTATGGATGTTTGTATGATTGACTTAACAGATGTTCCGCAAGTGAAAGAGGGCGATGATGTAATAATTTTTGGAAAGGGAAACTCCATTCAAGATGTGGCTCAATTGTTAGAAACAATTCCTTACGAAGTGTTGGCAGGTATCTCTAAACGTGTAAAACGAGTCTATTTTAAAGAGTAATCTACTGGCTGATAGTGGAATATTGTCATTTATTGCAGTATTGAACAGTAGGTAAAATTGCCTATATGCCCTATTTTTTCTCGAAGTAGGAATGGGATTATTGTTAAGGAATTAACTATTTTGCACTCGTTACAATGTGTTTCTACTTTTTGCCATCCGGATACTGATATTTCATAATACCCGCTATTGGATGGCAATAATTCATCATGGTAATAAAATGCAAAGGAATCTCCACGATAAAATGTTACATATTTGTCTAAGAACGTTGGTAGATGGATAATTCTGCAAAGAGAATGCGGAGTTTCTCCTATTAATGAGTGTTGTTGTATTTCTAAAGAATAAACCTTGGGAAACAATTCTTTAAGAGAGAGTAGTAAGTCGTTGACCGGTATTGATGTGATAGAAGCTAAAATTGAAACTTTCAAGAGTTTATCGCAATCACAATTTTCAACAATTATCCAAGCAACCTCCTTTTCATTCTGAATGATGGAATAAAAAACTTTTCCATCATTTCTTGTATCTTGAATCCAAAAATCGAGTATTGTATCTGATGGTAAGATTGCAAGTTCTGAATTTTTTATTATTTCCATCAAGGAAATTTGTATCATTTTATTGTTCTGACATTCAGATAATTGGAATCGTGATTCTCCCCTCTCTAATTTATTGAAAGAATGATTTGTAACATTACTATACACCCATGGTGCAAAGCCGAAATTTGCGTAAAAATTAATCAATTCTTGATTGGCAGGAACTAAGAAGGCCATTCCAATTTTTTCGATAAATCCTCGCCATAGAGACTCGTAAATCATGCCTGTGGCCAATCCTTGATTTCGAACAGAATTATCTGTAGCTATTGAGTAGAAATAATATAGAGGAAATGATTGTTTAAGTAGTTGAAATTTATACTTTACCAAATACATGGAAGAGAGTAATTTATTCTCCTTATCTTGCTTGAAAACATAATTTAATTCTCCTCTTAAATAGGAGAAAAAATTGTTTATATAAGTTGGTTTGTCATGAAAGACAGCTTCCCACAGCGACATTAATTTTGATTCTTCTATTGTGTTTTCAGCAGAAAAATCAATGGAAAACTTAGCCAACAATTTATGAGGAGAATAAGATAATTTAGATTGACGTAATCCTTTCAATCCCATGTCATCTTCACGATTTAAGAAGGTATAGTTGCAAGGAAGATTTTGGGCGAATATGTTTCCCATGGCAACATAAATCCCTTCGTATGAAGTGTTTGCCTTTTCGATATGTACAACAAAAGTATCTTTATTGATAGGAGAACCCAAAGAAAATGCAACTAACCTACCATCCACCCATAAGGTTCCTCCATATCCATCTAATTGCTTTAGGTGGTTTAAGGCAAATCGTATTACTTGTAGTTCATTGTTCATGGAGTTCCAATTCAGCTCTGGATTTTCCTTCATCCACTGTTTGGTCAGTGAAATGCAATCGTTTAAGTAAGCATCTTCATAGGGTTTGTATTCATACTCATAGTTAAGCAAGAAACGTTTCAAATGGTTTCGTTTTGATTGTAAACGTTTTCCTTTCAGAGCAATCCAATCTTCTCGTCGATAGAGGTAATCACTGAAATTTCTATCTAAACTAAACGAAAAAGGATGTATGGAAATCGTTTTTATCTCTTCTAATTGTTCAATTGTCAAGCAATCCATTAAGAAAGAGTGATGAGTCTCAAAGGCAAAAGTTTTTAAATCATTTAAAACTTCAACTATGTTCCCGTCTCCTATCGGATAAAAGTAGTGATAATTGTCATCAAAATAGTGTCTGATTAACAAGTAACCTTTCCATTCTGCTAACTCGGTCTGATAATAAAATTTCCAAGCACAAATATTGAGAAAAGAAAAATCGCAAAAGCTAATATCAGACAAAGACAAATAACTATTCCACAAGCACCTATCTTCAATAGAAACTTCTCGAAAATGAATTTTTTCAAACATGGGAGACCTCCTCTTCTATTCCACTTTGTAAATAAGCAAGAGAGCGAGAATTGGGAGCTATCTGTGTCAGAGCCAAATAGCCATTCATAATTTTCTTTGACTCGATCTTTAAAGGAAATTTCTTTCGCATAAAGAGGTCATAATCAACTAAGTCTTTAGGAGAAGAAAATGTTTTTACGTTGTATATCCCTTTTGTTTCTTCCGGAAAATAACGTTTGTGAATCATTTGTGAAACAATTCCCATATTCATTCTTAAATTGATTTCAACGCAAGGATGAAGAAAACAATTTGTTGATTTTGAGCCATATAACATCATATCAATTCCCAAATATCCATTGTAAAATTGTGCTAAATTTTCTTTCAAAAACAAAATAATTTTCTCTTTTGTTCGCAACAATCTTTCCGGATGGTAAAGTTTATGTAGTAAGAAAGATTCTATCTCCTTATCAGATGCCATAATATTGTATTTGTAATGACCGAATTTATCTGTCAAAAAATGAGAGTATCCAATAAAAGATACATTGCCGTCTTGACAATGGAACTCCATGGCGAAATCATGCATTTTTTCATACGCCAACTCTCCTATTACAAAACCTTGAGTAGTTAAGATATTGTTACTCCATTCTTTTAATTTATCTCTCCATAATCCATTACTCCAAAAGAGTCCTTTCCCACTTCCTGACCAAGGAGATTTCAATATAAACGATGGATGTTCTGTTTGAAATCTCAGTATATCAGAATAGCTGTTAAGTTTTTGTGGAATATATACCGATGATTCAAGAAGATTTTGTTGTTTGAGGTAGGAAAGCAAATTAATTGTAACTTCCCTTGAGGACCAATTTTTCATTTGCTCCAAACAAATCGAAAAAGATGGATTCAGCTTTTTCCACCACGCAAGAAGAGTGGAATTCCAGCCCCATGGAGAAAGCTGGTCATTCGATTGATAGGAATAACGTTCCAAGGCGAGCCATTTTTGCTGAATCCCCAATTGAGAGAAGAGTTCTTGATACCATTGGGAGTCAACATCAGTTCGAGTTAGTATTAAACTATTATTAGGAGCGTACCAAACGGGTAACAAAGAAAGATCGGAAGAAAATTCCAATATCTTTTTAGGAGTATGGTAATGCGAAGAATTGCTCGCTAAGGCCAAATCATTTTCAGGATTAAATAGGTAGCAATGTCTCATAAACTAATATTTTCACTCAGCTCCATAAACAATAACAAAATCATCAAAAAATTGATACGAAAGTTCATATCTTTTTCCAACTTTTTTATCGGTGATGTATAGCAGACCACAAGAAGAGAGTGTTAAAGGTTCTATCTCCATATCTTCATCAAATTCAACTAAATGATTCTCTGAGAGTTTATAAAGAGTCTCTTTGGCAGACCACAATAACGTTAGGTATTTGAGTTCATTTTGAAGATCTACATGAGCCAATTCATAAGCCGACAAAAATTTGTGTTTAACTCTAAAAATCTTCTCTCTGCACTGCTCTATATCCACCCCAACAGTCCGATTGGGATGAATAATAACAGAGGCATAACCTTGTGTATGACTTATACTTATTTTCTCTTCTCGATTTAACAGCGAAGGGCGACCGTTATTATTATATACAACATTATTCTCACTTCCTAATAGTTTAGAAATCAATATTCTGACAGAAAGAAATTCTTTTTGTCGTTTTTCACTTTTCATAGAGGCTATCTGTGTTGTTATAGCCTCTTTATAAGTAGAAAAATGAGACAAAAGTTGCTCCACAGACTCATCAATTTTCCAAATAGCGAGTGAACAACCATTAATCAATTTTTTGTTATAAAATAGCATCTTATTTTTTTCTGTCAATAACAGTTTGAGTTAAGAAAATAAAGATAGCAACCACCACTAAGTAGTAGACAATATCTCTACTATCGATAACTCCTCTGCTCATTGATTCATAGTGAGCATTGATACCCAATGAAGAGATAAAAGTCTCTGTGTTTCCGCTATTAGCCATACCGGAAATAATATCGAAACCGGCATAAAAGAAGAAACACAAAAGAGCAGCCACAATAAAAGAGATAATTTGATTATCTGTCAACGAAGAGGCAAAAATGCCGATGGCCACATAGATAATAGCCAAGAAAAATAAACCGATATAGGAACCCCAAGTTCCTCCTGTATCGATATTTCCCATAGGATCTCCCAAGCACCAAACAGATGCAAAATAGATTAATGTAGGGAAAAGTGAACAGAGCACTAATAATACTCCGGCCAAATATTTAGATAATACGATACTCCAAGAAGAAATTGGGCGAGTCATTAGTAACTCAATGGTGCCGGTTTTCTTCTCTTCTGCAAATAGTCTCATGGTAACAGCCGGCACTAAGAAGAGATATAGCCAAGGTGCAAAATAGAAAAGTCCGTCTATATTTGCATAGCCGGAATCCAAAATATTGTATTCTCCCGGAAAAACCCATAAAAAGAGAGCTGTCACCACTAAAAATACACCCACCACGATATATCCCATGGGGGAAGCAAAAAAATTATTAAATTCTTTTTTCAACAATGTAAACATAACTCACACATGTAAAGATTGATTCAAAATCGACCTCAAAGGTAGTAAATTTTAGTGTAAGAGTACCCTCTATGAATCATGAAATTCAATTGTAATTATAAAATTGGTAAATTACTTTATAGCTATCTCTTTTAGTAAAGCTGAATAATATTGGTAAAAATCTTCCCAATTATAATAAGGTGCAATATCACTTTTCAAAGGTAAAGTCACCTCATTTTCGTTTAGTAGAGCCTTGACTAAAACATTTTTACTCTTTTTATGACGATAGAAAATCAATTGAATATTAGCTCCCATTGGAATGATTCTAAAATCAGTCCAAACAGTATGTAAATTTTCAAGATCAGTAGTTTTAACATCACAACCTTGCATTCCCATCAGCGAAGCCAAAGGAAGAATACCCATGTCGTGTCCAAATCGAAGAGTGGCGTTATCCCCTTTCCCATCGACAGCTTTTTTGGCTTCGTCCAAAATATTCTTTAGTAGGTTTCGAGCTAACAATGGATTTTTAGACAAAGTAAGCGGACAAGGACCACTATTGGCGTACCACCAAGCATTTTGCACTCGCCAATTGTTGTATAATTCCTCTTTTGTCCAAACATCACTAAAATCGATATTTAAACTATCCATTCCTTGCATACTGGAGTGAATATCATATAATTTGCGCATAAAGGCAACAGAGTCTATATTTTTATCCAAATACTCTTTGTCTTTAAATAAAACGTTCATCATTCTTGAAGGATGAATTAACCGATAATGCAATTCTCCAAAAGGTTTAGTCCATAAGGTATCGTTCATTCTTTTGTTTTGATCCTCTTTCTCTTCATAGCAGATGTAGGACATCAGACGCTTACTTGCTTCGTTTGTGATTTGAAGCTTCGGATTAATAGTTTTCAACTCCTGACAAAAAGCATTCATGCTCAGCACACAGCGTACGGATGTGGAAGATTTAGCACTGATTTTTGCCTCCCCTTTAAATACTTTAGGACAATTTTCCACCATTCGACGAGCAATGCCTTTATGTTGCTCAACCCCTTTCTGAGTAAGATCTCCAGCCTTCATTTTGCCATCTTCATAGATTCTAGCAAAGCGATTTTTAACACTGACTCCCAACTCCGTCAAAGCATTGGCAGAATCTGCTTTTTGCAAAATCTCCAACATATTTTTAAAATCAGTAGCCGAATAATGGTAGCGAGACCCATGTCTTCCGTAGTGACTAACGTAGAAAGCCTGATACCCCTTAGGTACTTTCGATTGTGGTTTAAAATCGGTTGAATAAGCACGGTAGTTACTTGCTGTTTGGTTGATGTGTAACATCATTTCCTCTTTGGTTGTTTGCGCTCCTAAGGAACTAACCAATAAGGAACAAATACAAAATATTCCCCCTTTTAAAAATAATTTCATATCAATCTCTCAATTAATTTTTTTTAACCTACAATATTCGTAAAAATTCTCAAGATATGCAAGAGATAATTTTTAGAGAACTCATTATTATGAAACTTTTATTAACTGAAAAAGGTTATAAATGGCGATTATAACTATTTAAGGTTATAATATATAATTATAACTGATTTTGGTTATAATAAGTAATTATAACTATATATGGTTATAAATGGCAATTATAACCATTTAAGGTAATTATTAGAAATACGAAAAGAGCTAACTTATTTTATATATTTGCTCAAGAGTGGTTTTAGTTACTCAATTTGTAAATAGAATTTGTTGTGACTAAATAAGAAAAAAAAATCAATCGCAACTTCAAAAAGAAAGAATAAATATACTATATTTGTAGTTGAAAGAATAAAAACGATGCAAGCAACGATTTCAGCTGATATTATATCATCAACCTCAATTTCAAAAGAGGGAACAATTGAATTGAAACGAAAAATAGATGAATTGTTTCAATTATTGGAGACGAAATATCCAGGCTTTTGGGGGAGACAAATAAAAGGAGATTATATTGAGTGTACAATCCCTAATGCCGTAGATTCATTTCGTATTGCTTTAATAATTAAAGCATTTATAAAATCTACCCAATTGAATAGATCATTAGAAAATAAAAAATTTCAAACCTATGGTATTCGGATTGCAATTGGTATCGGCGAAATGAGAATTATAGATAAAGTGGCTAATATAATGGATGGTGAAGCCATTTACTTATCCGGGCGGAGTGTTGAGAAGATGAGAACACCCAAAAAGGGGACATTAAAAATAAATATTAATAACACCTTTTATCGCTCCTCCTTGCATACAATTGCTATTTTGACCGATGCTATAATGAACAATGCTACAAAAAGGCAAAGTGAAGTTATATTTTACAAACTACTATCTAAAAAAGAGTGTGAAATAGCCAAGGAGATGAAAATTTCACAAGCTGGGGTCAACAAACATACTACTTCAGCGCAGTGGTATTGTATTGAAGAGGCTTTAAACTATTTTGAAAGGATAAAATTTTAATTTAATGAATAACGATTTACTGTCTAGTTTGCTTTTAACACATATTATTGGAGATTTCTACTTACAAACCGACTACTTTTGCAAACAAAAAGAGACAAAAAAAATAAAATGTTGGTTTCTCTATGTGCATTCTATTATTATGGGATTAATAGCCTGGTTATTGATACCATCTATTGATTTTGGAATTTATGCTATTTTAATAATTCTAACTCATCTTATAATTGATTCTATAAAACTATATTTTCGCAATAGTTTAGGTGTTTTTTTAGCAGATCAACTACTTCATTTAGGCATATTACTTCTCATCTCTATTGTATATGAGACTCAAATTGAATTACCTATACATCTAATAGACCAATGTGAAAATTTTTCTATCCCTATTTTACTAATAGCAACTCTTATTTGTATAAAACCTACCAATATTTTCATTAAATTGTTACTCAAAAAATATGATGTTGGAGAGTCAAAATCATGTAGTAACATAAAGAACGCAGGTGGATTAATTGGTAATTTGGAACGATTGCTTACCATGATTTTTGTAATTATTGGTCAGTTTGAAGCTATCGGGTTTGTTATTGCTGCTAAGTCAATCTTAAGATTTAAAGATACTGATACTGCAAAAACGGAATATGTTCTTGCCGGTACATTTTTAAGTTTTGGAATTGCCTTACTTTGCGGTCTGATGGTTTGCGCTTCATAATCAACTTTTAACTTTGTATGTATTTGCTATTTAGAGAGTTATGTATAATCTATTTTACGTAACCTTATATTGATTTTGCTTGCTAAACGTAGTAAAACAACAACTCTCCTCTTACTTTTTAACTATTTTTATTTATAATGTTTGATTATAACCTTTTTTAGTTATAATCTATATTTATAACCTATTTTGGTTATAATGGGAAATTATAACTATTTTTGGTTATAATTGTTGTTTATAACCTTTTTAGGTAATATTGTTGAACAATTTGTTTCAAAATAAACGATCCTTTTGCATTATAGTATATGTGAGTTAAATGATTATATTTACTTTGGTTATTTTGGGTATTTCCCTTTTTTATACTGTATTTGTGTACCTTACCGGCAGATGTATTGTTTTCCCAATGATAAAAGTGAATTTGGAAGAAGAACTTTTTTTGTTGGATGAGTTCATGACAGTCTTGTTTAATGCTACCCAATTATACTTTCGCTATCATCAGAAAGCTTTGCCCTGTTCTTTATCACAAGTTCTTTGCTTGTTGTTGGCGTAGCAATAGACGCAAAAGTGACTGCAGGTGTTGTACATGCCGATGTCTTTGCTTATAAACCAACTTTTTGTTGTCGGATAAAAACCGGTTTATTCGCCATTAAATACTTGATCACGAAACTTTGTGCTACCCTGAAGTAATCGAGCTTTATCTATAGAATTACCATCGGCATCCATATTATAAATAGATAAAGTTAAAAATTCTTTTCGTTATCAAAATATAACGGGAAATGATGGTCATTCATAAATTCCATTTGATAGTTAAGCCTCGATGCAGAAGCCGATGTTACATCTAACTCCTTATTGAATACGATGCAAAACTCAATGTCGACCATTTTGGCTATATCTATTCCTTTGGCAGAGCATCTAGGAGAAATTATCTCATTGTATGTATGCCACAATTGGTTAATGGCATCTTCAGTTTTTTCGCTGATGTTCCGGTCTGTGTTGCTTCTGACATTAGTTTTGAACTCAATGAAGCTCAGATTATCCATTGTTAGGACTGCACAGTCTGCTACACCTCCATGCTTTACCTTCGGGCCTGATATGATTCTATTGTCAAGTGGCAATAGAATCAGCTTCTTGTTGTCAGAATTGTTTGCAATGAATGTGTCGGGTAAACCGGAGTCGCCACCCTTCCAGTCGGTGTAGCCTAAAGCCTCATTGTCATATATAGACATAGACTTCGCATCAGATTCTTTTAGACAAGCCTCAACAGTTCCGCCACAATCTTGAAGCGAAGAACACAGCCGAAGTCTTTTCACTTCTATGGGTATGTTATTGTTTGTTTGATTTGGCATAAAGTCTGTACAATTTATTAAACTCCATTGAAATGGTCTCTGATATTGAGTCTAAATCATTTTTGGCAATCATGCCAGTATTTTCGCTGATAATAGACTTGCAATATGGAGTTTCATCGTCTCCTTCATTCAAACTATATGCAGCCAAATGATCCTTGCCAATATGGTATTGGACAGGGAGTATTGATTCAACCTCTTTTTTTGTTTCTTCGTCACCTTTGTCATATGTCTTAGCTGCTATAATTAATAAGTTAAGTATTGCTAAGGTGTACGGACTGTGGGTGGTAATAACCAGTTTATTCCCTTGTGAGCTATTGTTGTTTTTAACTAACGATTGGATAACTCCCATTTGTGATTTTGGAAACAGGTTCAACTCCGGCTCTTCTGTAATATTGACAAAGCAACCATACCTATTTAAAGACGATATCTTTTTGAGCATAATTTCTTTTACGCTCTCTGTATATGCATCATTATCCATAATTTCGGAAATTTGCTTTTCCATCTTGCTCTTTTCCTCTTTTGAAAGTTTTGTTTCTTCTTTCTCCAATATCTTTCTACTTAAATATTCAGAAACAAGACATAAAGGAAGTGCCGATTGAATGCCACTGGATGCATGGGTTAATTTTACCGGACTCTCTTCGTAACCTTTCCCTGAAATTCTACTTGTGTCATTCAGAGAGTCATATTCATAATGCAACTCACCGAAAGGCAAGTTGTATCCACGCTTGAAATTCTTTTTAGCATCGCTGAATACGTCTTGAAACGTGTCGCATGAAGCCGGCAATTCTTTTAGCAGGCGTGATTTATTCTCGGCTACGCTTAAAATAGCCCTTTCTGCCGGGATATAAATTATTTTAGGTAACAACAGAATGTCTCCACCATTGTCAAAAATATGAAATCTTGAATTGTCGTATTCAAAAGAATACTTCTCACCCTCGTATTTGATATATGTATCTTCTTTGATAAAAGATTCTAATCTGTGGTATTTGCACAGCATCGAAGAGAACTTATTGTATGATTCATAATAAGAACTCTTTTGACGTTGCATAACCAATTCTTTTTCCAGCCATTTAAACATTGAAAAAAGTTTGGCAATACAGCTTTTGCCTGTGCCTTGGTCGCCAATTAATATTGTAATTGACTTAAATACAATATCTAGTTCCTTAACAGGGCCAAATGATTTTACTATTAATCTTTCATTCATAATTTTGTAGAGTCAACTAGTGTGTGCAAATTTAAACAAAATGTTTGGAGAACTTGTCTTTTTTTGATGAAAAAATAAATTTGTCAAATCTCTTTGAAGTTGGCGTATATTACAAATTATAGTGTGTTTAATACGTTGATTCTGACTGGTTGGGCAGTACGCTTCAAAAAGTATTTATTCAATAATACTCTCGCTATAGTCTGAATGTTTCGCCATGTTCTTCTTTACAAGTTCTTTGCTCGTGTTGGCGTAGCAATAGACGCAAAAGTGACTGCAGGTATTGTACATGCCGATGTCTTTGCTTATCATACAACCGCAAATTTTACGTTGCCCTTTATCCTTTAGGTCTTTCCCTTTCATGGGTATTTCAGGAAGATTGCCAAACAAATCTTTTTCAGCCAATTTACCTGTTTTCAGATAGTAAACCAACTCTTTGTCATCTGCAAAAATACGTTCCATTAATTCGCCGTCAATACATCTGTTGTGTTCGATTCCGTAGTGTTCCAAATCTATATCTTCTGCACAAGTGGCAAGTTGTAGATTCCACCCCTCGCCTTTCCAATGGTCACGAAGTTTCACCAATCCCTCTATCAGTTCTTGTCTCTTCTCTCCTTCCGGTTCAGCTGCTGCGACATTTTCTTTATTGAAAAAACGACTCTCCTTGACCAGATTGTTTTGCACTTTACGATAAGCCTTGACGTCTATAAAACTGAAAACCAGCTTGTCTGTATAACCTTTCAGTTCGTTTCCGATGTGATAAATCTTTGTGAGCAGTTGACGTGGCGAAAGATTTTCTGTCAGAACCAGTGGGTCGAAACGCCAGATGACACGCTCCTTGCCTATTTTTTTAGAAAGTTCTTTGAATGTTTCGATGCGTTGCGCCACACTTGGCACGTTTGGTTCGAAACCCTCCTTTTCGTAATCGTTCAGCGTGAACTGAAAATAGTAGCGTATGCCTCGCTCGTCCAGTTCGTGCAACAGCGGAATAAGCGGTTTTGGGTTTTTAGTCCAGAAAACCACCACTTTGCACTGTGCGAACGAAACATACGAAGGCTTCTGGTTGAACGGGTTGTACCAAACGCAATACCCGGCCTCCAAGCGGTTGATAAACCACTTGGCAAAGAATGCCGGAATATCCGTCGAACGGCTCGCCGAGATAATCACGGGAGCCATAGCCTCAACTGTCTCGCCGGACTGAGTTTTTATGGTTATTTTAGTGTTACTCATTGTCAATTATTTATTACAAAGATACAAATCTTTAGAACCTTATGCTTTTAATTATCACTTCAAAACTTTTCGCCACCAAATCTTCTTTAGGGATTTCCGAAAAAGCAATGGCAGGTAATTCCTTCAAATATGTTTCTTTTAATTTAGACCACATAACTGAAAAATCAGATAATAGAGGTGATTGTTCTATTTTCATGCTATTCCAGCCTTCAGGCTTGTCAAATGTCGCTCTATCATGAGCCAATAACATATTGAAATCTGTCCTAAATCGCTCAGATTGTAAATACTCGGCACACTCTTCGTCTTGCAATAGATAATGCAAATCGTAGAAATGTCGTATCTTGGATGCCACGTCGTATATATGATTTTCCGACAAAGAAAAACGAATAAGAGACACCAGTTTCTCTGTTAATGTTTGTCTTTTGTCCAACACATTCAAAGCGAAGGTTTGTAGACCGTATTCATCGACCAATGCTTCATTACCTGTCTGTTGAAAAAACTGAGAGATAAAACAATCTATGCTTTTTGATACGTGTGGATAGGGATTGGCAAACGAATTTATCTCCACGAGCAATTGTCCGATATTGACCGTTTCTTTAACGGCTTTGCCAAGTACATTTGGATAAGAATACATTGCCTTATAATAACGTGAGCCTTTACTTGTAACTCCGGGCATTTCTACTTCCTCCAATCCAGATGTCATTTCTTTTGCTATCTTTTTAATTAACATTTTCAGTTGGTTGCCCGTTAAAGTGTCCGCATCAGATATAGCAATGTCAATGTCTTCTGAAAAGCGGTTCCCTATTTTATGTGCCTTGGATAAAGATGTGCCACCCTTAAAAATAGCCTTGTCGGCATTGTGATTCTGCTTCATCAATTTAAGGGAACGAGTTATCCAATAATCTTTCTCGATATATACCGGACGTATATCCAAGTATTCAGATGCTGCGAGAACAGCATCCGTAAACAGTTTCTTATTTTCGTGAAGGTTCATATATTCTCCAATTTGTTTTAGTTGGTAAAACTGATTCGGATATTGGTAACTTGTAATCTGTTACCCCATTTAGGCTTTTGCGTATAGGCTCTAAAAAGTTGTCGTTGCAACCAATATCCTCTAGTACTGCGCCACACAATGCACGAACATAGTTTGTATATTTCATGGCACATTTAACAAGTAGTCCTTTTTGCTCATCATTCAAATCCCGAATAATCTCTTTTAATCTGATACAAGCATCATTGGGAGTTGTTGCAGGGATTTCTCGGATAAACCTTATGGCATCTAAAATTCGTAAGATTTCAATATTCTTTTTGGTTATCGGATTCTGTTGCATGATAAAAGATATTGTATATTTCTCACGTTTGATAGAACGGCGACTTTTGTTTGTGCCAATTTGAATATAAGAAGATATTTGTGAGGTAAGCCCTAACGCATTATATGCAGAATACCCCGTTATATAGCCTATGAGTTTACCATCACGTTCAATATAATCTTTAGCAATTTGATAAGCGGAAGGTTTTAAATCTCCAAATTGGGTCTTTCTGGGTTTATAGAATCTTCCTTTTGCCAATTTAGAGATTTTTCCAGACTTAACCATACGATTTAACGCCTTTGCAACAGCATATTGATTCCGTGTTTCAATCTTAAAGTCAGATGCTGTAAAAACATAATCTTCTGGAAATCCTGAGATTCTTCTATTTATTTCTTTTGCTATATTCATAATTGTATCATTATCACGATGCAAAGATAGTAAAATGTCCCGTTTATTACGCAAAAAACGGGACATTTTTACTTGTTGCTATCCGCTAAATATTATGTTTTGCCATTGTTTGCCACTTTGTTTATTACAAAGATACAAATCTTTAGAAACTCATGCTTTGAGATTCTATATCTTTTACGTAAAAAGCGGTAAGTTTTTTTGTACCATAGTTTTGAAAAATAATTCCGTCGCACTCGTGGAAATTTTCTATTTGTTTAATATTTGACTATCTTTGCACTCTATAAGATAATAAGAAGCTGTTTAAATTTTTCTAAAATATTTTGTTAAGCATCAGAAAACAGAAGGCTAATTGAATCATGGCCACTG
>SUWZ01000085.1 GCA_015061185.1 Bacteroidales bacterium | reverse complement strand
CGTTCAAATTGAGAACAAAAGTAAATAAATTTTACGAAAGCAAAAACATATTCGACGTTTTTTATACAGCTAGTACATCAAATAATTGATTTGTCAAATTATTGCAACGTGTTTTACAACAAATTTATTGCGGCATCTTTTGCTTTGTCGCTTACATCTATATATATAGAAGTGGTGTTGATAGAAGTATGTCCCATTAATTTCTGTATTACCTCTATTCCGACTCCCTTTTCAGATAGCATGGTACCAAACGTATGTCTGGCGGTATGAAACACAACTTTTTTCTTGATTTTTGCATCTTTTACCCATTTATAAAGTTGTTTTGAAATCAGTGTGCGACCAGGTAAATCAAATACCAACCCCGTTTGTTTAATGGGATCCGGCAAATAGTTTATCGCCTCTTTGCAGAGTTTCAGTCGTAAGGCTTTATCCGTTTTTTTCATGATTATATTCATTTCTACTTTCTCCGGACTGAAAGATATATTCTCCCATGAAAGCAAACGAATATCGCTCACCCTAAGTCCTGTGTAACAAGAAAATAAAAAGGCTGTTTGCACTATTGAATCAGGGTCTCTACTCGCTTTTAATTGTTTTAATTCCGAATTTGATAAGGCTTCTTGAGGATTATACACAGACTTGATTAACTCATATTTCTTTAACTTAAGTATAGGATTTGACCAGAGTAAATCATCTCTTACCGCATTATCAAGCATAACCTTAAAAAACGAAAAATAATGTTCGGATGAGGTAGGGGAAAGCTTTTTGTTTTTATTTGTTTTCGCCTCCTTAAAATAGTGAATGAAATCTCTGCAAAATTCAGGAGTCACATCCTCTAAAGCTATTTTCTCAACTTTTTTTCCAAGAAACTGCTTCAGATGAAAAGATAGGCATTCTAGAACGCGTGCGTAGCTATCGCTTTTCCTACTCAGCTTGGATTCTTCTATAAAATCGTCTAAATAATCAATTAATTTCACTCTCGGGAAATCGTTGTTTACGTCTGAATTTCTCTCTAATATATTCTTTTCCAATTCATTGCGCCTTTCTGATGCCCTATGGAGGACTTTGAGATTTTCTATTCTTATAAGTTTATTTACTTTACCCCTCTTATCTGTATCCGGTTCAACATACAATCGCATGCATCGTTGTACTCTTTTTTTATTAAGGGTGTAATTGAGGTATAAACTTAATCCGCCATTATTGGTTTTTTTACCGTAAATTCGCACAAATGCATGCGGTGGATTGATGTTTTTTAGACATGTAGTAACCATTCTATTGTACAATATTTATTAAAATTTATTTTATATTATTGTTAATCAGATATTTATGAAAATTTTCGAGTAACGCAAGAGTAACTCAATAGTAACGATTTTGAAAAAAAATGATTTTTTTTACAAAAAGAACGCAAAAATAAATAAATTTGCCTTTCGAGAAAAATGTGTTTCATTCATGATCATATTTTTAGAAGCTGTTTAAATTTTATTAAAAAAAAATTAGAGTTTCACTCTCTTATTTTCGGTATCTTTGAGATTCTTTTAGGTGGGTTCTATAAATTCATTTCGAGGAATTTTTGAATTTATTTCGAGGAAATTGCTGTGCGAAAGAACGGAGCAGTGCGAGCACTGTGACCGACTGACAAGCAACAAGTTGCCGAAACAAATCAAAAATTACCGAAAAGTTTATCAACCTCCAATTTTCACTTTTTAAATTTTAAACGGTGAATTTATAGAACTCACCTTAAACCTATTTTTATTCTCCTTTTTTGATAATAGTCCACTATTTTCTGCAAAAGAAGACTAAAGATAGATTTAAAAATCTCTCTCAAATATGCTCGAAATAAAATTTAAACAACTTCTTATCTGAAAAAAATTTCAAAGTGTGAAGCAAAATTTTCGTCTGTACTTGTTACTGACGTCGGCGAAGCGCGCCCGGAGGTGAAGAAATTTATGACAAAAGTTGACAAAACAGAGACAAAATATGAGTGCAAAATTGTGTAAATATACTTACTTCTATATCCTCGACCATTTAGGCTCCACTTCTATGGTTTTGGATATAGATGGAAATATTTCACAATCTGTCACTTATGTTCCGTACGGCGAAATTTTTGTAGAAGAGCGTAATGGAGCATGGAATTCACCTTACTTGTTCAATTCCAAGGAGTTAGATGAAGAGACCGGCTTGTACTACTACGGCGCACGATATTTGAACCCAACAAGCGGTATGTGGCTGAGTGTGGATCCGCTATTTGAGAAATATGTGGGCATGAGTCCATACAACTACTGCGCCGGCAATCCTGTGAAGTTGGTGGATCCGGATGGAAGAGTATTTACAGAAGAAACAGAAGCATGGGCAAAGAGGATGGAAGAATATGCGACTGCAAGAATTGCAGCATTAGATGAAAAGATTGCAAAAAAAGAACAAAAAGGAAAAGATGCAACAAATTTACATTCTCAAAAAAATGAGTATATTAATGCCCAAAAGGAGATAGAAGAATTAAGGGGTTCAGATCAAGTTTATCATGTAGATTATTATGAACAACATTCCTCATCAGGAGAAAAAGACTCAAGAGGTTTTGTTTCCTATAACCAAGGGAATGGGCAATTTATAATTAATTTGAATAAAGTTAGTTATCTTGATAGTGGAAGTGATTTAGGGGTATTTGCTCATGAATTTAAACATGCATATCAGTTTGAAAAGGGACGGTTATCCTTTTTAAAAGATGAAAATTCTATTGTCACCAAAAGATCGGGATATTTATATGATTTAACAGATGAGTATGAGGCGCATCAAAGAGGAAATCTGTTTGGTGCCGTGGGATTGACACCTGATGCTAAAGTTTATCCAAATATTGGTAAGGAAGAAAGACATATTGGGGATGACAATTACAAAATGATACAACATTACAATAAAACTCATAACCCAAAACTGTTATCCGATGAAATATTTATTTATAAGTAAATTAATTATCTTGATTACTATGGCTCAGTTCTTATTATCTTGTAGTTCTCAATCTGAGTTTTTTCGATTATATTCTGAAAGCACGTATAATAATGATATTGACCTTATCTTACGCACTAGCGATAGTTCATACGTATATTCAAATACATTAAGAACTAATTGGGCATGTAATAAAGAAATTGGTTATTGGAAAGAAACAATAGACACCTTATTTTTGTTTCCCAAAGTTATGATCTATAATGATTCATGTACAAAATATAATCCCAATAATACTGTATATGCAACACTTAGAAATGATTCAATAATTGAAAAATCTATTAATTATAGAGTATACCTTAAGGGAAGAGATGGAAAAATAAAAGATCACACTCTTGAATATCACTTCCCAAACGACAGCAACGCATTTAGTTGGAATGAGAATTTCCCTCTTCGACGAAGAAAAATACTTCAATCAAAGCGGGAAAAAAGTGTACTTTATAGTAGAAAAGTGATAGATAGAATTTGGTGATTTTAAATTTTTAGAGTAAAGGAATTTTAAATAATTCCTCCCCTCGTCAGCAACACTGTTACTGACGTCGGCGAAGCGCGCCCGGAGGTGAGGAAATTTATGACAAAAGCTGACAAAACAGAGACAAAATATGACTATAAAAAACTGTGAATATACTTACTTCTATATCCACGACCATTTAGGCTCCACTTCTATGGTTTTGGATGCAGATGGAAATATCTCACAA
>SUWZ01000056.1 GCA_015061185.1 Bacteroidales bacterium | reverse complement strand
TGAAAATTTATGTTTCTGCCAATAAGTTTTCAAGGAAGTTAGCACCTGCACAAATAAAGTTGAGAGAAGAAAGAAGATATATTTAGAGTTTATCCAAATAAAATTCTTTTGTCAGTTCTTTATACTCTGCTGAATAACAATGTCTTCCTCCGGATTCAATCACCAACTCCTCCAAGATAGTATCGGTGTCGATGAAAGAAAATTCCATCAATGCTCTTTTGGGATTTGCGTTAGGCAGAGGCATCACTTTGCACAATCTGGAACAATATAAATGATGAGATTTTGCCAACTCAATAAATTCAGAACAAACGTCGTAAGGAAGAATCAGCGAAAAGAGTCCCTGCGGAGCCAATAAATTCCGCACGCAGGAGAGTAACTCATTGTAACTCAAAGCAGATGTATGTCGCGCTAAAGTGCGATGTGTATCAGCAGACTTTAACGAAGCATTAAAATAGGGCGGATTAGAAATTATGAAATCAAAGGTTTTATCAGAACAATAACTTCTCACATCAGAATGCACAACCTCGATACGATTAGACCAAGGAGAAGCCTCAACATTCTCCTTGGCTTGTATTACAGCCTCGCCATCCAACTCGATAGCAACAACAGCGGCATCACTATTTCTTTGTGCCACCATCAAAGCCAACAATCCGGTTCCGGTACCAATATCAAGGCAAGACTTGGCAGATTTCACCGTAGCCCATGCCCCCAGCAACACCCCGTCTGTACCCACTTTCATTGCACAATTCGATTGCTCTATACGAAAGTGTTTAAAGCAGAAATAACTATTAGCCATGAGCAAAAAATTACAGAGAAAACTGCAAATTAGCGAGCACCCTCTCTCAGTTTTATTTGAGTAAGCACCCTTTTTGTATCAAGAGTAAAGTCACCTTGCATCATCCAACCATAATAACCGGGGTCATTTTTAAGGATATCTACCAACTTTCTTCCCTTGTACTTACCAAAATTTATGACTTCGCACCCGTTTTCATCGTAGATAAAACGCCCTGCAAAGTCCACATTTTTGTTAAAAGAGGAGTAGTTAGACAAGAAATCTATATCATTTGGCAAATCAGAATAACGATCTAATTGAGCTTTCAGCACCTCATAAGTAGCCTTGGTATCAGCCTCAGCCCCATGAGCACCCACCAACTCCTTATCGCAATAGAACTGATAGGCAGCAGAAAGAGTACGCTGCTCTTTTTTATGAAAAATAGTTTGAACATCCACAAACTTGCGACGTTTCAAATCGATATCAATTTCGGCGCGAAGGAACTCTTCTGCCAGCAAAGGAATATCAAAACGATTCGAATTAAACCCTGCCAAATCGCAGCCCTCTATCTCTTGAGCCAATTGTTTTGCAATCTGTTTGAAAGTAGGGCAATTCGCCACATCATCATCAGTAATGTGATGAACATCCGATGCCTCCTGTGGAATAGGCATTTCGGGGTTGATTCTCAAAGTTTTAGATTCCTCCTTACCATTTGGCCAAATTTTTAGATAAGAAATCTCAACAATTTTATCATGAACAATGTTTGTTCCCGTTGTCTCCAAGTCAAAAAATACAATTGGATTCTTTAAGTTCAAGTTCATATCCGTACAATTAATCGTTTAATTTCATCGGCATTAACAACATCAAAGTATCCTCATCTTCATCTTGCTCCAGAGGAAGAATCAACCCGGCGCGCGATGGGTCGCTCAATTCTACAATCACCTCATCAGAAGTTAAATTGGACAACATTTCGACAAAGAATGAAGATTTAAACCCTATATTCATAGGTTCACCATCATAACTACAAGCAATTTTTTCTTGAGCAGAGACATAAAAATCCAAATCACTTGCAGAAAGAATCATTTCATTAGCCTTGAACTCCATCTTAACCAAATTGGTAGCTTGATTAGAGAAAATAGAGATACGGCGAAGAGTGTTCAACAACGCCACTCTGTCTATTGTTGCTTTAAACTGATTATTAGTAGGGATAACAGAATTATAATTAGGGAATTTTCCTTCAATCAAACGACAGAACATTTTGTAATCAGACAAGATAAAACAAGCATTCTTATCACCAAACTCCACCTTAACATCTTCAGACTCCTTGGCAAGAATATTTTTCAACAAAGAGGTTGGCTTCTTAGGCAAAATAAAAGAGCACTGTTTATCTCCTTTTGCCGCCAACGTTTTCACTCTCACCATTTTATGTCCATCCGACCCAACAAAAGTTAGTCCATCAGGTGTAATATCGAAGTAAATACCACACATAATAGGTCTCATCTCATCTGTACTCATGGCAAAAATTGTCTTATTAATTCCGGAAAACAATGTTTGAGCAGGAATCAAGACCGTATTTGTATCAGTTTCCGGTTCCGGCATGGTTGGGAACTCTCTACCATCAGTTCCAACAAACTTATAAACACCACCTTCGGAAACAATTTTCACAGCAAAAGTCTCTTCATCCACCTCAAAAGTCAATGGTTGGTCAGAGAATTCCTTCAATGAGTCCAACAATATTTTTGAAGATAACGCAACTGCACAAGAACCTTCAGAACTGATTAATTGCACCTCAGATTGCAACATTGTTTCTGAATCCGAAGCCATTAGCAACAATTTATTGTCTCCAACTTTAAACAAAAAATTATCCAATATAGGATTAGTGTTCTTCGAACTAATTACACGACTAACTGTCTGTAAATGATTTAGCAAATTAACGCTTGATACTGTAAATTTCATATCTTAATTATTTTATTATTTTCATTAAATCTCCTTCTCTGATTTGTTTTTGCATAGAGGAGCAGTATATCTTTTTTTACGAATAAATAAGAAGAGAGCCGCAAAAAGAGCTAAAACAAACAGAGGAAATATAACATTAAGGATTTGCCAAAAAGTACGTTGTCCAATAACAGCGGGACGATTTAGCAAGCGCAGTTTAATCTCTCGCGACCGCAACTCCATCCAACCATCATCATCTGTTAAGTAATTAACTGCATTTAAAATAAAGTCGCTATTCCCAAATTGTTGGTTCATATATCTGTCATATCCCAAAGGCAATACATTCATATTCTGACCATACCCTTGAACATCATTTCGGATAATATCACCATCCGCCACAACAATCATTTTCGTAGGTTTACTATTAGCCAAAAACTCACCTTTTTTTATTCCATCCGGAGCCATTCTGTTGGTAAAGACAGAAGGAAACTCCCCTTCCAAGAGAGCACCCACAATAGCATTTCTGGAGTTAAAATAGTAACCGTTTTTTTCCACATTAATCACATCCATGCTAACGATAGAAGGAATATTTTGAATATGAGTACCTGTTGACGTTACCAAGAGCGAACTCTTTTTCACCGGCAACTCCGGATTCACAAAACTCAGCGAACTTGCAAATTCCGTCTTAACCGGAGATAAGTTTTTGGAGACAGAATGAGAAGGGACAGCCAATAACAAGGGAGAATAATACCACGGCATAGGCTCATACTTTGGAGCATCTCCCAAGCGAGACATATTAACCGGAATCAAAACACATTGTACATCCTGTACAAGATCCGGATTAATCCTCACTCCATATTTAAACAATTGATCCGACAAGTTCAAATCGTTTTCAACACCCACTGTTTGAGAAGCCGTAGAAAGACTATCCAAAGAGATTTTCGCACCATCAATCAACCATAACACCTTTCCGCCCCTCATGATATATTGGTCAATAGCATATTTATCCTTCTCGGGGAAAGCTTTGGAAGGAGCTGCAACAATCAACGCCTTATACTCATCCAATATTGCAGGATCATCAGCAATAGCACCTCTATCCACTTGATAGTATCGACTCAACGTTTTGGAAATATCATAAACAAAAGGTTCTGCCAACTCCCCGTGACCTTCCAAAAATGCAACCTTAGGAATAGAAGTTGTAGTTAAAATTCGTAACGCATCTGTGATTTCATACTCTAATGTTTCGATAGAAGAATTCAAATTCTCTTCACCCGATTTTTGAGGAATATTTTTCAGTAGATTCACCACCCTGCTTTTCCCTTTGTAAGACAACTCCACCCATGGGAAAACTACCTTTTGCGACGATTCGCCCTCTTGCGTTTTATCATGCACCAAAATACCCCTCATTCCCTTCTTTTCCAACTCCTCATACTTCTTTTCTCTTGCACTGTTGGTTGCAGCGGCAGAGGGGTTTACAAACTGATAATTGACATCTGCACCAGAATAAGCACTAAATTCTTCGAACAACTCTTTTGTGGATTTTCGCAAACGAAGAAAGCCGGAATTTAAGTCCCCATCAAGATAAATGGTTACCAACAAATCCTCATCTAAATCTGCCAACAACTGTTTCGTATTATCTGACAAACTATACCTTTTTTCAGAAGTTAAATCCCATCTAAAAAAGAACTTTTCAGATAAAAAATAAAGAGCCGAAACAGCTACTAAAAAAATAACTATATGAACTAATTTTTTTCCCATCTCAATGTTTCAACCAAACGAATAATATCTTCATTAATATAGTTTACGACAGGAGCTATTGAATCTTTATTCGGATTTGAATTAAAATAGAGAGCTCCCCTCAAAAAATGAGTTACACTGTCTGATACCACAAATTGTACATTAGAAGCAGTATTACCCTTCAGTTCATACAAAATACCGTAAACATCCCGTTCGGCACTCTGATACAATGATTCTGAAATGGCATCCGCCTTTACAGTATGCGGTTTATAGACCAGCATTCTTGCCTCTTCAGATAATTGTTGGAAATTATCATTCATTTTTTTGTACGTACAATATATCTTTGCATTAAGTTTCGGATAGACAATATCAATCCAAATAGAATCTTGTTTACTTCCTCTCAAACTTACGCGCGACACATTTTTAGCATATTCAAACTGACAAGGCAAATCATCGTTCTGATATACATCATACGTTTTTTCATCCAAGTCTATTCGATAATAGCCTCTTGGTTTAGGGAGATACTCAGTACACCCTAATAAAAAAAATAAAATGGCAATATATCCTAAAAACCTTTTCATTATCCCTATTTAAATTTCATTTTCACCTCCTTAATTCGTCTCCCATCGGCAGAGAGAATTTCAAAGATATAATTGTCATATTCAATTATCTCTCCCACAGATGGTATATATCCCTTGATACCCAATATCAATCCGGCCAAGGTATCAGCATCCTCTTCTATATCGAGAAAATCATCTTTACGGACATTATCTATTCGATAAAAATCTGTTAGCAACAACTTACCATCCAGAGCAAATGAGCCATCTTCTAACACACGTATCTGCGTCTCTTCCTCGTCATGTTCATCACAAATATCTCCCACAATAACTTCGATTATATCCTCCATGGTAACAATACCCGACGTTCCTCCAAACTCATCCACCACAATTGCCATGTGAGTATGTTTCTGTTGAAACTCTTTGAGCAAATCATCCACTTTTTTATTTTCCGGTACAAAATATGCTTCACGAATCAATGTTCGCCAATCAAAATCCTTTCCTTTATCAGTATGGCGAAAAAAATCTTTGACATACAAAATTCCCTTAACATCATCTATCGAGTCGTCATAAACCGGCAATCTGGAGTATTCAGAATCGCAAACAATCTTTAGCACTTCCGAAAAATCGCATCTATAATCCACATCAACCACATCAACCCGAGGACGCATAATTTCGTCCACATTGATTTTCCCGAAATTCATCACTCCTCTCAAAATCTCCTTTTCATCTGACTCTGCATCAGAGAGATTCAAGGAATCTGAAATATCCTCAATAGCTGCACTCGTTTGAGTGCGAGACTCCAACCTCCTTTCTACAATATTGGTAGCTTTAATAACCGACTTAACAACCGGACGTAATATCAGTCCGAAAAAGTAGAGAACTTTTGCGCTCCAACACAATAAATCAGGATTATCTCTATTGGACATTCTCTCCGGAATCAACTCAGCAAAAATAAATATCAACAATAACAATACGAAGAAAATCAACAAGAAACTAACCCCTATATTGAGTTCCAGCAGACCCACTATCCCCTCATATAAACTTAATGTCGCAGTTGTAAGCGCAGAAACAATAAGCATATAACGCAACACTATTACGGTTCCTAACGACAACAACAAATCCTCTGACAACATTTTCAAACGATGGTATCTTGAATCATTTGAGATTCGAATTTCTGCTATTTCCGTGCTGGAAAGAGAAAAAAATTCTGATTCAAAGAACGAAACAAAGGACAAAAACAAGAATGAAATCACAGCTACAACTGAAAGAGCACAAGAGACTGCAACCGCCCAATTTGACGGCTCTCTCAAAAATTCTGATATGAGTGGTATATCCAATGAAATATAAATTTGTTAAACATACAAGGACGAAACTTTTCCGTCAATGCAAAGATAAAAAATAAATTGAGATTATCACATTTAATATGGCTTGATAAAAACAAAATTAACGATAACCGATTCTATTTCCCGTCTTTAGTTAGATAAGAGAGGAGACAGAATGAAGACTTCCTTTCTTCACATCCTAATTATCAAACAAATAGAAAGTTTGTCACCTTAATTTATAAGCTGTTAAAATTTATAAAAAAAAATATTTTAGAGTTTCACTCTTATATTTTTGGGCATTTTTGAGATTCTTTTTAACCTATTTTTATTATTCTATTTTGATTTAAAAATCACTATCGAATATGCTCAGGATAAAACTCTAACAACTTCCTCTATTTTCTTAACTTTAACGAAGATTTTATAGAACTTACCCTTAATATACAACAAAATAAATTCACAAAACGTACAAGGGTAAGTTCTATCAATTTACTGTTTAAAATAAGGCAACTTCTATCAACTACGAATAGGTTATGAACCGTAAGCAGGGAATCGTAATTTATAGAAGTTACCTATACACAAAAGCGCGTTCTATAGAGCTTTAGAATGGCAGGTCTCCATCCGGATCATCTGCAGGAGCCGCATCTTGTTGAGGAGAGGCACTCTTGGTTTTATCAGAACTTTCCAAAGGAGCGACACCACCTTCCGGACGTTTCCCTAACAATTCCAAATTGTCGGCCATAATCTCAGTAATTTGCCTTGTCACCCCATTTTGGTCGGTCCAAGTTCTAGTTCGCAAGTGCCCTTCAATGTAAAGAGAGGTACCTTTTCTCACATAACGCTCAACCACTTGGGCAAGCCCTCTCCAAGCAACAATATTGTGCCATTCTGTTTTTTCAGGAACGGTTACACCACTTTGAGTTTTGTACCCTCGCTCTGTTGTAGCCAAAGAAAAATTAGCCACAGCCACTCCTTGTTCCACATAACGAACTTCCGGATCCTTTCCAACATTTCCTAATAGGATTACTTTGTTAACAGACATAGATTTTTTGTTTAATAGGTTATAAAATAATTAATAATCACACCGACAAAGGTAAAACTAATAATTTAAACAGACAAGAACTCAATAAAAAGAATTCAAAGATTGTCCTTAAAATCAATTGAACAGTGATAAATTTCAGGGGTGTTCCCTATATAAAATCATCTCCCCTCAATCCTTTATCGAAAAGGGTGAGGGGAGGTAATTTGGGGTAAATATAACCAATCTATAGTTTTGATTTATCACATAGAATCCAAGTGGACATCTCGGAAACCAAGGAAATACAAAATTCCGTCCAATCCGATGGTAGAAATTGATTGTTGAGCATTCGCTTTCACCTTTGGTTTCGCATGAAAAGCAATACCCAAACCGGCAAGGTTAAGCATAGGGAGGTCATTAGCACCATCGCCCACCGCAATCACCTGTTCCAGTTCAATTTTCTCTACTTGAGCAATCAAATGCAACAACTCAGCTTTTCTTTTTCCATCCACAATATCTCCAACATAGCGTCCGGTAAGTTTACCATTCTCAATCTCCAATTGATTAGCATAGACATAATCCACACCAAATCTTTTTTGAAGATATTTTCCGAAGTAAGTAAAACCTCCCGATAGAATAGCGATTTTGAATCCACATTTTTTCAGCACTGCCATTAAACGATCAGCGCCATCCATGATTGGTAAATTCTCTGCAATCTCTCTCATTACAGATTCGTCCAAGCCTTTCAGCAAAGCAACGCGTCTTTTAAAACTTTCAGAAAAATCAATTTCGCCTCTCATAGCAGCCTCTGTGATTTCTCTCACTTGCTCACCCACACCTGCTCTATCCGCCAACTCATCAATCACCTCAGTTTTAATCAATGTAGAATCCATATCGAAGCAGATTAACCTTCTATTTCTTCGATATAAGTCATCTTTTTGGAAAGAGATGTCGATATTTTCTTGCGCAGAAATTTCCAATAATTTAGAAGCCAACACGTTTTTATCCATCATCTCACCACGCACAGAAAACTCGATACAAGAACGGACATGTTCAAAATCCTCCTCATCCAAAGAAGGGCGACCGGTTAAACGTTTAATAGAATCAATATTCATTTCTTGCTCAGCCACAACTTTAGTAACCAAAGCCATTTGGTGAGCTGTGATAATATGCCCTAACATCGTGACAACATAACGATTTTTGCCCTGTCTTTCAACCCAATTATCATACTCATCAACAGAAACCGGGGTGAAGCGAACTTGCACACCCAACTCATAACACTTAAAAAGAATATCCTTTAAAATGGTACCGGAATGTTCAGAATCCTCCATTTTAACCAAAAATCCTAACGATAAGGTGTGATGAATATCCGCTTGTCCCACATCAAGAATAGTCGCTTTGTATCTACCTAAAATTTCCGTTACAGAAGCCGTCACCCACGGCTTATCATCTCCATAAATACTGATTAAAAAAATATCGCTTGCCATGTTCCACATTTTATTGAAGGCGCAAAGTTAATCATAAATTTAGAAATTACCTAATGTAATTGTAATAACAACATACAAAACTATTTGTTTAATGGTGTTGTTGTAGAGTTAACTTGCAGATGTGAAATTAATTAACGCACATATTTTGAGAAGTGTATTTAAAACTGTTTCTATTCACTCTTTTGCAATAATAGTCCACTATTAACAGCAAAAAAATAATCTTAAAAATCTCTCTCAAATAGGCTCGAAATAAATTTTAAACAACTTCTAAATCAGGTCGATATAATTTTGTTATCCCCACACGATTGAATTTATGGAACTCTCCATAAAAAATGAGGGATGCCAAAATCATTTTAGCACCCCTCACCATTATGACATTGTCAAACTTTTGTCTCAAAAAATCGACACAATGTATAAACAATTGTTTACAATTGCTCTATTTTTTTATCACCTTAACACTTTTTACATTCGCTGCATCTTCAATTTGTACAATATATTCACCGGCAGACCATTGACTCATAGAAAGATACAACTTATTGTTCTTAGATTGCTTGTACAACATCTTAGCTCCTAAAGAGTTATAGATAGTTATTTTAGCATCGCCACTCAATCCTTCAACAAATAAATAGTCTTCCACTTGAGTAGGATAAACAACTATACCATTTTGCTCCACTTCGCCACTTTGGGTTCCTGAAGCAGGAGACAACAATACCGGAGTAGCCGCACAATGATTTCCGGTAGAAACCCTCCAATCATAGAGAGCCAAATAGCGACCACCCACTTTATTCATCCATGCTTTTTCCTTGTTTGCTCCATCAATAGAAATCAAACCTTCAATAACGTATGGGAATTGAATATCCAAGTCGGTATGAGATTGTTTCAAAATTCCGGTAGATCCCAACATATCAAAACGATAGGTTCCGGGGGCTAATTCAACATTTAAAGCCACCCTGTTTGCACCGGTTATAGGCAAATTATAGGTATTATAATATACCTCTTCGTTTGTTTCGCTATTTAAGATCTTAAGCACAACATCACAAGGTACTTGATAAGGATAAAGAGAAACAGAGTCTATGGTCAAATCTTTCAAAACGGTAAATGTCATCCAAGCTTCTGTCATTGCTTTATCCATAGAGGAGTTGGAATAAGTATAAGTATTTCCTGTTATACCTTTTTTACCCACTAAACCGGAAAAACCATCCAAATCCTTTGCATACATATAGGTAGGAGTAGCAGGCATCTCTGTAGAGTAGGTTGCGCCTTCTGCTATAAGTTCGTCACAAGCTTCCGATTTATACCAACCCACATTTTCAGGAGCATCTTGCACACTTACATCAACCATTTGTCCTTTTTGTGCAGAAACATCTTCGATTAACAATAATCCGGACTCCACTTTCACCTCATCAGAAATAGGTTCACAATTAGGAGAAGAGATTTTAACACTATAGTCACCCCCCTCTTTGACTACCAATATAGGGGAAGTAGATGCCAACTTTTCATTATCTTTGCTCCACTCAAAAGTCAAACCTTCGCCACCAACTTTTGGATCCAACGTAACAAAAGATTGGTCGCAAATTGTTAGATTTTCCGGCAACATCGAGGTTAGATTTTTTGTCACCAAGACTGTATCTCTTTGAGAACAACCCATTGAGTCCACAACAAGAACGTATGTACCCGGTTCAGAAACTGTCAAAGAAGATTTATCAGCAATCGGAAGACGATCTTTGAACCAAGTATAAGTTAAATCGTTAGATTTTACATCAGCTTCAAAGGTTGCTTCACCATTCACACAAACCGACTTGTTTGCGCCCAAATCGATACCACGACATCCCTTATACATAACATCTTCGTAAGTGCTACCAATACGTATATCATCAAACCAAATATAGCAATCCTCTATTGGAGCCCAAGTTTCATCACCACCGCCATGGAAAGTAGAGATATAGAAATTATCCACCAAAGCATCGTTTGTTCTCAAACGAAGGTCGGTACGATTCAACACCAACACACCATTCACCCACACTTGAAGAATACCATCAGGGTTGGCCTTAGCAACACCATTTTCAACTGTCACGGTATTCATTTTAACACGTTGTGCAAGATGAATCCATTCCCCTCTTTCTGCAACAACAGTTCTTCCATCCGGATAAAGCAAATCAATATCTTGCCCATAGATTTTGTCATAATCCATGTGGTACAACAAAACAACCAATCTACCTCCATCACGCCACATATATCGAGCGGAAAAACCATTCGTTCCATCACAAACTTTGTTTCCATTGCACTGAGTTCCACTTGCCAATCCCGGTAACTTTCCTCCATAACTGGTTTTACCCCAAGTGAAATTTTCAGAAGGGCGCATAGAATAACTCACATAAATATCTTCTGCCGACTTCTCTTCAAAGGTCAACGGAATCTGCACACCGGTATTATCCACACCTGCCTTCCCTCCTCCTTTGTAGAGAATCCGCATAGATTTTGCACCTTCCGAAGAGTGCTCTACATCGATGCTGCTACGAGTATCGAATCCCTGACTCCACCCCGGATCATTAAATCCCTCAGACACCCATGAATTTCTTGTCAATTGGATGTCTGTTTCAAAAGCTTCAAACCCTGTTTTAAAATAAAGTTCAGCATAAAGCGAGCTTACTAAACATGAAGCAATTACAAGTAATAAAATTCGTTTCATGATTACACTAATATTTTAATATCTTACATGTTTTTACCTTTTCTTTCATCTCAATTTGCAACAAATACTCTCCATTAGCAAAATTTGCCAACGAGAAGTAGGCTTTATCCCCCTTCTGCTTACAGACAATCATTCTCTTCCCTTTTGAATTATAGAGTGTTATTTTTGCCTCTCCATCCAATCCCTCTATGAATAAATCTCCATCGGTAAACGATGGATAAACATCTATTTGAGTTGCCTCACTTGTTTGGTTTTGGGTTGATTGCAATGGTGACAATAACACAGGCGTTCTGGCACAAATATTTCCGGCAGATATACGCCAATTATACAATGCCAAGTATCGTCCCCCTACCTTATTCATCCATGCGACATTGGTTCCATCAATCGAAATAATTCCGTCAATTGCATAGGGATAAGATATATCCTCGTCTGTGTGAGATTGCTTTAAAATTCCGGTTGAACCTACCAAATCCATTCTATATTTTCCTGCCTTTTTAATGTCTGCATTCAGTGCCAAACGATTTTCACCGGATTGAAGTCCTTTGTACTCTTGCGAGAACAAAACCTCCTCTGTTTCATCATCCAACACACGAATGACAATATCGCATGGCAATGAATGTGGATAAACAGAAACCGAATCAATTGTCAATGGTCTTTCTGCTGTAAAGAGCAACCAGCGAGAAGATGATTCGCTCGTCGGGAAGGTATAGGTGTTTTTTGTTATTTGTTTTTTACCTACCAATCCATTATACGCATCCAAATCCTTCACATATAGATAAGTTGGCGACGATGGCATCGTGGTGGAATAGCTCATTCCTTCCGATAATAAATTACCACCGGACTCTGCATCATACCACCCGTAATTTCCGGAGTCTGACAAAGACAATTCCACATCTTTCCCCACTTCTGCCATGACATCTTCGACAGACAATAATCCGGAAGATACCTCCACAGTCTCTGTCACCGACTCACAATTAGGCGATGAGATTTTCACCTCGTAGGAGCCGGCATCTTTGATTTTTAGTTGTGACTCCGTAGCCACTAATTTTTCGCCATTCTTGCTCCATTCAAACGACAATCCATCAGGACTTAATTGAGGATCTATGGTTGCGAATGATTGCGAGCAGATAAAAAGCTCTTCGGGCAACTTCGGTTCTATTTTGTCCGACAAACTCATTGTATCTCTTTTAGAGCAACCCATTGAATCCACCACCAACTGATAATCACCCACTTCAGACAAGACAACCTCACTCTCTTGAGAAATAATCTTTCTATCCTTTATCCAACTATAGGAAAATGCTGGGTCAATCCTGTCTGATTTCACACTAACCTCTTTACTCGAACATAAATTTCTATTCGGACCCAAGTTAGGTTTTCCACAATCCGAGAACTTAACATCATCGTAAGTAGTACCAATAGTGATATCATCGAACCAGATGTGGCATGTATCCGTTGGGCACCAATCATCATTTGACCCACCATGGAAAGTAGAGATATAAAAATTATCCACCACATCCCCATTGGAAGTAAAACGCAAACCTGTTTTATGAAGCACCTCCACCCCATTCACCCAAACTTGCACCTCTCCATCATAAGTATTTCCATCAGAATTAATTTTTACACGCTCAGCAATGTGATACCACTCTCCCTTTTTCGCATAAACAATATCACCATTAGGATAAACCAAATCAACATCCTCGCCGTATGTTGAGGGCTTATCCATGTGATAGAGATAGAGAACAATTTTTCCACCATCGCGCCACATAAATCTTGCAGAAAAGCCATTTGTACCATCGCAAGTACTACCTCCGGAGCAGTTATCACCACCGGAAAGACCGGGCAACTTACCTCCAAAACTTGTGGTACCATACGAAAAATTCTCGGAAAAGCGGAACGTATAACTTGCATACATCTCTTTACTTTTCTTCTCTTTAAACAACAAAGGGAGCAAACAACCTGTATGATCTGTTCCAAACTCATCTTTCGGGTAGCACACCTTCATGGAGTTGGTACCGCTTGATGAGTAGTCATTATCAACCAATGTTCTCTCTTTGAGTCCTTGATCCCACGTATCAGGATAAAACCCCTGTTCTGACCAATACGAGCGAACAGCAGGCTCATCCAAAGGCATTTTCTCAAAATTCATTTGAAAATAAACCTCAGCAGAGATTGATGTTGAATACAATATCAATACAATAAATGTAAAAAGTCCTATCCTTTTCATAATCGTGCGTTTTAATATCCTATCAAAATAAAAAAGCAATCGTTACCAATTGCCGGAATTCTGAAATTTTCCCAATGGTTCCTAACCGATTCGCTAACAAATTTAGATTTAAATTTATTAAAAAACAAGAAATAATTAAAAAACTTATCTACACCAAACAACCTAAGAAGATGTTTAAATTTGGGGAGGTCAGAACGCATAACAGAATTAAGAAACAGGGGGTGAGTATAGGGAAAATAACGAATATCAGAGATAAACAATGCAAGAGAGAAGTGTGGTGAAATTTCTATAAAACACCATAATTTAATCAGTTATATCAGATTTCTATAAAAAAAATTAGATAAATTTTAAAAAAAAAATCGTATCTTTCGCCGCATTTTATATTTAAGATAAAGAGAGTGAGTAAATTTTAAGAGTTTTTGAGACAAAAAAGTAAAAAAGGAATAATATAAAAAATGAAGTATATGTATAAAGGGTCAATTTTAAAGAAAAGAAGTATAGGTGTTATTTTCACCTTATTGATGCTGGGGGCAATAGAGTCTCAAGCTCAATGCGTGGTGGGAGGAACGGATTTTGAAACCTCTACTACGTTGTGTAATCCTCAGTTGGCAAATGATGAAACGGGATGGTTTAGTGAGACTGTGGCAACGTTGTTGAAAACAGAAACCGCGGGTTGTTCATATTACGATTCTTATCCGAATGTAATACAAAAAGGAATGCCAACGAACCGTCTAAATGTTCCTGGAGAAATGATTACTCCGCAAGCATGGACGGAAGATTCTTTAATTCAAGATGTGACAAGAAATAAAGTTGGTTATTCAGCTATAGTAGCGAATCCAAAGTTGATTTCACCGATTTTGTCTGAAGGTAGTGGCAATAATATGTTGGTTAATTTTGGAACTTCTCATGACGGTTCTTATGTGTTAGGATATTCTGTTTCCGGATTAGAACCTGGAGCAACTGTAACAATGAGTTTTAATTTGTATAACCTAATAGATTTGGCTTCTTTGAAAGCTTATGTTGATGCTGCTGCGATTAAGAAAGATATTAGGGTATGTGGAAATACTTACAATGTAACGATGGATGAACTGCATGGTCAGCCAGATGTTAAAGTTACTTATTCTACATCTTTGAATTCCAACGGAGCTTTAAATTCAGCTTCGAGTACAGTTGCTGTAAAACCTGGCACTTCCCAAAAAATCACCATTCCAGCAAAGGCTGATGCTTATGGAACCGTAACATTCTATATAGGTCGAAATGGAGGGCAACAATCTATGCCTATTGGTATTGATGATATTGAAATTACGGCAACTAGCATTAAGCCTACAGCATCAATTAAACCAGAGAATTGTTTTGGTTCAATGATTTCTATGAGTTTGAAAAATCAATATCCGGCTGGGACTAAATTTGACTGGAAAGAAGTTGACGGATCGACTATTAGTACTATTAGTACAACTTCACATGCGTTATTTGAAGCTACAACGCCAGATAAAAACTATAGTTTTCAATGCGAAGTTACTTTGCCCGATGGATGTTCTGCCAAAACTGATATTGCAACAACTTCCGTTGTGACTTGCTGTGATGATGGAAATGGAAATGCTCTTCCATATACGGACATCTATTTTGAGGATTTTGGTCATTTTGTTGGAAATCAATATACTTATGTTGATTTGAAGGGTGTTGAAAAAACTGTAACGGTGACTGATCATTTGGAGAATAATCAGTCTAAAGCATTTTGTGTTGAAGATTTGAAAACAAATGGAGATGCATTTAAAAATATTTTTTATAATCCGGCTATATATAACGCACCTGATGATTATTATGCAATTAGTAATGAGAGTGTTTATTCAGGAGGAGTTACCGGTGATCACACTACCAATGGTAATGGTGGAGGATTTATGATGATTGATTTGCAGTTAAATGATGTGTATTATAATCAACCTATTTTCGAAAAACAAATTTGTGGTTTGTGCCCAGATAGGGAAGTTACGTTTGATGTCTATTTTGCGGGAATTAATGGTTCGTGTCCTGGTGATGGTATAACTTCTAGATTTCAATTGCAGTTAGTTGATGATGCAACTAATGATTTATTAGTAGATAAGTATATAGAGTTAAGTTGTGGTGCCGATTGGGATAATTTTAATGGTGGACAAGCATGGAATATTAAGACATCCAGCGAGGGTTGTGTTACAATGAAAATTATCTATTTAGATAAGGTAATAAACCCTACGGGAGGTGGAGATTTTGCTATAGATGATATACGTTTTCAAGTGTGTACACCACCTGATGTAAAAGTAACTTCGTCTTTAGCTGCGGAACAATTGTTGGATTTATGTTCAGATGAACCATTGACAATGAGTGCAAGTTTGTCTTCTTCTGCTGCAAATTACTATGGTGCTGAGATCGGTTATTTATTTCAATATACTTATCAAGATCCGAATGTTGTTCCTGACGAAGACATTGTGTGGTTTGATTTAGGAGATATTCAAACCAGTGGTGATTATACTATAGAAAATCCGTCGACACACGAAGCGTTTATAAATACTCCTGTCGGAGGAGAGTCGAAAGTGTTCTTTAGAGTCGTTGTTGGTCGCCAATCCTATCTAGAAAATCGTGACGTTTGGGTAAATATGAGTGCATTATCTCCATGCAGAGACGTATCAATTTCTTCTGCTCCTCTTACAACTTCATTGAACTGTGCGAAATGTTACCAATCGGGGCCAATCGATATAGAGGGAGATATTAAAAGTACTAAAAAAGATGCTGCCACCGGTTATGATGTTTATGAACTTTGCTATGGTGAAGAATTAAAATTAAACACCGCAGACGTTACTACGGTAGATAAAGACAATAAACCATACGCAGATTATACTATTCATTGGTATAAAGATGATCAAAATGGTACCCCAATGGAAGGCATGTCTGAATCTAAGGCCGCCAAAGCGAAAGAGTTGGTGGTAAAAAATAACAATACCGGAAATACAGCTGAGGAGCATATCTACTATGTTCAAACAGTAGATAATTTTGACCCTACGGCTACCAACTGCCAAAATTGGGATGCTGTGAAGGTGATTCTACACCCAAAACCGGCTAAACCGTCTATCACAATCCCTAATTTCTGTGCGGGTACAACAGTTCCTACAGTAGCGGATGTTCAATCGCAAGTGCAAGGCTATACCATCAATTGGAAAACTGATGCTGGTTTAGCAGGAGTTGAACCTGATTTCACTACGATAACACCGGGAACAACAGCATCTTACTATTTGTCTGTTACAGACGCTGCTACCGATTGTGAGAGTGATACAGCTTCGTTCTCAGTAACAGTGGATACCATCCCGTCTGAGGTGTTGGAAGATATTCCCCCTTTCTGTGAAGGAGATAAAACAGCCAAGTTGCCTACATCTACCAAAGGATATACCGT
>SUWZ01000010.1 GCA_015061185.1 Bacteroidales bacterium | reverse complement strand
TTTTTTTCCTACTGGAGTACTCCAGTAGGGAGGGAAGAATGACTATATTTTTTTGCACTTCGTTTTTTACAGTACAAGGAGTTTGATACTAATACACTATAGTTACCTATCCGGAAAGCAGTACCTTGCATGGGAGTCAGATAATTATTATCTGAAGATGGTAACGCATCAATGATTAGTGATGAGGAATTTATTATACATACAACAAACACGATGTTGAAATCTCTCTCAAATATGCTCGAAATAAAATTTAAACAACTTCTAAAGCGTATAGCGAAAAAATTGTCCAAAATTAAGGAAAGAGAAAAGTAAAACAGAGAAGAAACCATTAAAAAAACCGGCCAATAATTGGGCAGGTGTATGCCTATTTAACCATAACCTTGCTGCGCATAATAGTCCGGTAGCTAAAAATAAAATAGCAATCAACATTGTTGCATTAGCATGAGTCAAATAACATATCGAAACTACTGCTGAAGTCAATCCACCAATACCGGTAGCATGAGCACTTATCTTCCATTTTAAGCTAACAATTGCATCAATCAATGTAGCAAAAGCCACACCAATAGCAATATTCACTACATACAATGGCATTGCCAACCTATACAGCATGTAGGAAACAAAGAAATAGGCAATTGCCGTAAAAATATAGGGGATAACCCGATCTTCTCTTTTATAGACTCTAAAATCAGAAATCACCCCAAAACGCCATAATATATATAAGGAAAAAATAGGGACTAAAATTCCAAGCAGAACAACAGTCAAAAAAGTTCCCTTCATATAAAAGGCTGGATAAAATGAAAATATTTCAAGATTAAATAACAAAATCACCCCATACAAAGGCATAAATAATGGGAACATCAAAAATGATAAAATTTTAGCAATTGTATCCATATAGTTATGAAATTAACTAAATAAACTCTTTCCGCAATCGTGCTGCCGGATAATTCAACTGCTCCCTGTATTTTGCCACGGTTCTGCGAGCAATTGAATACCCTTTCGAATTTAAAATCTCTGTCAATCTATCATCTGTCAACGGATTTTGTTTATCTTCCGACTTAATACATTCGTCCAAAATAATCTTCACCTCGTTAGATGCTATTGTCTCCCCTTCCTGCGTCTGCATCTTCTCCAAAAAGAAATATTTTACAGGATAGACACCAAACTCTGTCTGAATATATTTACTATTGCTTACTCTCGAAATTGTAGAGACATCATATCCTGTCAAATCAGCAATTGTTCTCAAAACCAAAGGTCTCAATTTTGTTTCATCACCATCTAAAAAAAACTCTTTTTGCCACTCAATAATAGCAGACATGGTTCTCTCTAAAGTCTCTTCGCGCTGTTTCACAGCATTGATAAACCACCGAGCCGAATCCAACTTCTGCTTAGCAAAAAAAACAGCATTTTTCAAATCTCGAGATTGGTTCTTTTTATCTCCGGCATATTGTTCAACCATATCAGAAAACTCCTTATTTACACGAAGTTGCTGATCAAAACGATTGGTCAGTGAGAGCACCAATTCCCCATCTTGATTTTCCAAAATAAAATCCGGAATAATCTGCATGCTATTCATTGTGAAGTCAGACTCCCATTCACTTCCCGGCTTAGGATTTAATTTAACAATCTCCTCAATAGCTAAGCGAATAGCATCTTTAGAGAGTTCCAACTTTCTCTCTATTTTATCATAATGCTTACGAGAGAACTCATCAAAACAAATCTCCACAATACGTCTTGCATTCAAAATTTCGGGGGTGGCATTTTTCCGCTTTAATTGAATCAACAGACACTCTTGCAACGAGGATGCACCCACTCCGGATGGGTCAAACGATTGAATCAACTTTAAAGCAGCCTTCATTTTATCATCTTCTACAATCTCTCCTGATTGAAAGGAAAAATCATCCACCATCGACTCAACATCCCTTCTTAGATAACCATCCTGATCGATATTCCCAATCACATATTCCGCCAACTTTTTGATTATCCCACTCACCGATTTCATCTGCAATTGTTCTTTCAAAAAATCGAATAACGTGGTTGACGCAGCATAAGTATAATTGTTGCGTACTTCATCTTTTTGAGTTTGTATATTTAACTTATAATCAGGAATGTCGTCATCTTGTTGATACTCATCTAACGAGAAATTATCATTATTATCAAAGCTTGATTCTTGCAAATCAAGCTCATCCTCAGACCGAGTAAAATCATCACTCATTTCTAAGGCAGGGTTTTCTTCTATCTCTTGTTTAATCCTATCTTCCATCTCTATGGATGGAATCTCAACCAGCCTCATGGCTTGAATTTGTTGAGGAGATAATTTTTGTTGTAGCTTCTGTTGTAGTTTTTGTTGCAACATAGACGTAATCTTGTAACGGCAAATGTAAATAATTTAGGCGAATTTCAACCTATTGTTATATGTAAATTTTCCAAAAAGATGAAATTATCACCCTAAAGCACCTCTCTCTGCTCTATTATGCCTCCCTACTATATGATGAGTTCGATAAATTCTTTACTTATTTTAGAACCAACCACAAAACAAACTTAATAATTACGAAATTTCTACCTTTCAAAAATCTGAAAGGATTCTCCTCTATAATAGAAAAATTCAGTAACTTTGCACCCTATAAATAGGCAGAAGAATTTGTAATTAGTAAGTTTACAAACTTCTTCGCTATTTTATCAAATTAAGGTAGATTTTACAATTTGCCTAGTTATAATGGTGAATTAAAGAACTCACCTTTAATCAATTGCTATAGATATTACACAACAATAATGAAAATAAATTTAGGTCATATAGCTGCCTTTTCCGCCTACGCTATTTTTGGATTTAACATCATCGTTTGTAAAAACATTGCAACATCCAACTACACCTCCCCCATGGGAATTTTTTGTTTACGAGCCATAGGTGCTACAATTTTATTTTGGTTTGCCTCGCTCTTTGCGCCATCAGAAAAAATCGACAAAAAAGATTATATCAAGATATTTTTTGCCTCTTTATTAGGATTATTTATCACTCAAATAACGTTTTTAGAAGCCATTGCTCACATCACACCATTCGATTGTTCAATCATCTCTACACTCACCCCTATTTACACCATGTTTATTGCGGCAATTTTTATAAAAGAACCCATCACAATACAAAAGGTTTGCGGCGTTTTATTAAGTTTTTTCGGAATATTATTTTTACTCTACAATGGGGTCAGAAATGAGAGTGGAACTACTGAGCCTATTGGTGTTATACTAATGTTAATAAATGGACTAAGCTTCTCCTTATACTTAGGAATATTTCGCCCTCTGATTACTAAATATTCAGTTGTTACATTCATGAAGTGGATGTTCTTGTTTTCATTATTAATAGCTCTTCCCTTTTCGGGGAAAGAGATCGCAACAATTTGTTATACAACTTTACCTGTCCAATATATTTTGGAATTATTATACCTTATTATCTTCTCTACTTTTATTGCCTACTTTTTAATTCCTTTAAGTCAAAAAAAGATTCGTCCTACTCTTGTAGGGATGTATTCATACGTTCAACCCATAATTGCAACAATAATGAGTATCTATTTGGGATTAGACACCCTATCATGCCCAAAGATTCTCGCAGCAATTGCTGTAATAACCGGCGTAGTCATTGTAAATAAAAGCAAGTCTTTAGCAAACAAAGGATAAATAGTCCGAAAAAAAGAGTAATTAAAAGACCGAAACAATCAATAACATAGTTGATTAATAAAATAGATGTGAGCAAAAAAATTGAGAGTGCATCCAGCGTTAAACATGGACACACTCTCATTATATGGATAGCTAAACTAAATTAGCAAGCTTTACCATCACTACCAAGCACGTTGATAATTTTATGTTTGTAAAGTTTTTCCATGTTGTCACGAGCAGGACCTAAGTATTTACGAGGGTCGAACTCAGCTGGTTTTTCAGCGAAAACTTGACGAACAGCAGCAGTCATTGCCAAACGGCTATCTGAGTCGATATTAATCTTACAAACAGCACTCTTAGCTGCTTCACGCAACCACTCTTCAGGAATACCGATAGCAGCCTTCAACGCACCACCAAACTTGTTAATTGTTTCAACTTCGTCTTGAGGAACAGAAGAAGAACCATGAAGAACGATAGGGAAACCAGGGAGTTTTTTCTCAACAGCTTTCAATACATCAAAAGCCAATGGAGGAGGGACCAATTTACCGTTAGCATCTTTAGTACATTGCTCAGGAGTAAATTTATAAGCTCCGTGAGAAGTACCAATAGAGATAGCCAAGCTATCACAACCTGTACGAGTAGCGAAATCGATAACCTCTTCAGGGTCAGTATAAGTGTGGTGGTCGCTAGAAACCTCATCTTCTACACCTGCAAGGACACCTAATTCACCTTCAACAGTAACATCGTATTGGTGAGCGTAGTCACAAACTTTTTTAGTCAAAGCAACATTCTCTTCATAAGGAAGATGAGAACCATCGATCATAACAGAAGAGAAACCGCAATCGATACAATCTTTACACAATTCAAAGCTATCACCATGGTCTAAGTGAAGAACAATCTGAGGATTAGACCAACCAAGCTCCTTTGCATAAGCTACAGCACCTTGAGCCATGTAACGAAGAAGAGTTGCATTAGCATATTGGCGAGCTCCCTTAGACACTTGAAGAATAACTGGTGATTTTGTTTCAGAAGCAGCTTTGATAATAGCTTGAAGTTGCTCCATGTTGTTAAAGTTGAATGCCGGAATAGCATATCCACCTTTGATTGCGTTGGCAAACATCTCTTTAGTGTTAACCAAGCCTAAATCTTTGTAATTAACCATTTGTTATAACTAATTAAAGTTTAAAAATTCTAATTCTTGCACAAATATATAAAATATTTCACAGATAGTTTTTAAATTTTCAAGAAAAAGAAGTCTGAAAGAAAAAATAGTAAGAAAAAGGTAGATAATTGCCAAACAAAAAAGCCTCCCTTAAAATCAGGAAGGCTCTAATCTACTTTATCTAAGAATCAAAGCTTATTAATCATTTTAGCCAACTTAGACTTTAAGTTTGCAGCTTTATTTTTGTGGATAACATTTCTCTTAGCCAATTTATCCAACATAGAAGAAACGATTGGCAATTGTTTAATTGCTTCCTCTTTCTCTTTCATAGCACGCAACTTACGAACTGCGTTACGAGTAGTTTTTGCGTAGTATCTATTTTGCAATCTTCTCTTCTCAGTCTGTCTGATTCTTTTGATAGATGATTTGTGATTTGCCATTTCAATATGTCTTTTTAATTATTAGTAGCCTCTAGGGGAATCGAACCCCTCTTTAAAGAATGAAAATCTTTTGTCCTAACCGATAGACGAAGAGGCCAGCCTTGCAGCGATTCTTTCGTTTCGTTTGCGAGTGCAAAGGTAATACATTTTTTTTATCTACCAAATATTTTTTCAACTTTTTTTGCTTTGATAACGAGATTTTTCTCCTAAGTACCCTCCATGATGCCTTTTTGCATACTCTTCATTCGTGAATTTTATGCGTTTCATGGTCCCAACAACCAAAACGTCACCTATCACTGTCATTATTGTTGTAGATGTAGTTGGCGTTAATCCTAATGCACATACCTCAGATGGATTACCTGTGTATAATAGTGCATCTGCCTCTTTTGCTAAAACACTCTCTGCATTTCCTGTTATTACAATAATTTTTATATCAGAATACAATCCTCTCGCTAATCCTATTAACTCTATAATTTCTCTTGTCTTCCCTGAGTTGGAAATAAACAACAATATATCATTGGGTTGCAACAAACCTAAATCTCCATGCTGAGCTTCGCTTGGGTGAAGAAATACAGATGGTGTTCCGGTTGAACTAAATGTTGTTGCAATATTCAAAGCAATCTGACCGGCTTTCCCCATCCCACTGGTTACTAATTTCCCTTTTTTATTGTGGACTTGTTCAACAATTAAGCCTACTGCCTTTTCATATTCATCAGTAACCGGAATATTCTTCACTGCTTCTGATTCATATCTTAATATATCTTTTACCAAATCTTTCATATCGTAATATCCATTATTATGCAATCTAACAATTAAGGTAACTTCTAAAGCTACAATTTATAGTTTTTTAATTCATAAGAACCTTTCCAAACGCTCTAATCCATCTTGATTATACAACTTCATTGGCTCTTACACAACATCAAGCACCACTATAATATCATCCAAACAAAGCCCACCAAATTTATCTCAAAAAATTCATAGGACTTACCGATATTATTAGAAGTCGTTTAAATTTTATTTAAAAAAAAAATTAGAGTTTCACTCTCTTATTTTCGGCATCTTTGAGATTCTTTTTAACCTATTTTTATTCTCCTTTTTTGATAATAGTCCACTATTTTCTGCAAAAGAAGACTAAAAATAGATTTAAAAATCTCTCTCAAATATGCTCGAAATAAAATTTAATCAACTTCTTAGAAGCCGTTTAAATTTTAAATTTATTTTGAGTTCCACTCTCTTATTTTCGACTTCTTTAAGATTCTTTTTAACCTATTTTTTATTATTCTTTTTGATAATAGTCCACAATTAAGGGCAAAAAAAACAATAAAAATAATTAAAAAATCTATCTCAAATATACTCAAAATAAATTTTAATCAACTTCTTAGAAGCATCATCTATGATAATTAAATATTGTCTTTTTTCCCAAAGCCTCCTCTCCCCTCTCGTTTTCCAAAAGACCTTTTATTTCTATTGTCAAATCGCTTCTCACTTCTATAATTCTCACTTACCACTCCTCGCTTTGAAAATTTGTCGCGTTGCTCCTTCTTTTCACCTCTCTCACTTCTATTATTTCTCTTTGCAAATTCCTCATGCCTGCGACGATGATATTCGCTCAACTCACCCTCTTGCAAACTCTCCCTTTCCCAGTAGTCACGCTTACTACGAAGATACACTCCATTCCATGAATTATTCTCCTCCTCCTTGTTTTGTTCCTTCTGTTTATCAGATCTCTCTTTCAAATAGTCATTTCTTCTACCCTTAAACATCTCATACTTTCTAAACTCGCACTCCAAACTACCATTTAGAAGATGATATTTTTCAGAAGGACGCAAACCTATTTTATCCGTAGCTTCATTAGATACCGTTATCATCCAAACCGACATATCCGTAAAGTCTTTCTTTAACTTTGATCCCATCTCTTCATATAAAGTAGCAAGACTATTCATTCGTAAACGCTCACCGTATGGAGGGTTAAATAGTATAAAGGTATCCTCCTGAGGTCTCTCTACAGATTGAAATGGCTTATGAGATAACGTTATATATTTAGACAATCCTGCACTCTTCACGTTCCGTTCTGCAATTCTTAAAGCTTGCGAAGAGATGTCAGAAGCGTATGCTTTAAAACGAAATTCCCTTTCATTGGAATCGTCATTGTAGAGATTTTGCAAAAGCTCCTCATCAAAATCAGCCCATTTTTCGAACGCAAAACCTTTTCTATAAACTCCCGGAGCAATATTTAAAGCCATCATAACAGCTTCTATCGCAATTGTACCGGATCCACACATCGGATCCATAAAATCTGATTGACCACTCCAACCTGCCAATTTCAGCAACCCAGCAGCCATTACCTCATTCAAAGGAGCCTCTGTCTGCTCCTCTTTATATCCTCTCAAATGAAGAGATTCTCCGGAACTATCTAAAGAAAGAGTACAATGTTCTTGAGCTACATGAATATTCAATTGCAAATCAGGATTAGTCACTCGAACAGAAGGACGCTCCCCCTCTCTCTCCATAAAATAATCTACAATTGCATCCTTTATCTTATACGCAAGAAATTTTGAATGCTTAAATGTATCTGAATAAACTACGGAATCAATGGCAAAAGTTTTTTTAGTATCCAAAAATTGTGACCAATCAAAGGCTTTAATTTTTTGATACACCTCCTCAGTATCTGAAGCGTCAAATTGGTAAATCGGCTTTAAGATTCTCAATGCGGTTCGACAACAAAAATTAGCCTTATACAACATCTCTTTATCTCCAAAAAACCGAACACCTCTCCGAATAATTTCAATTTGACTTGCGCCTAACTCTTCCAGTTCTTTCGCCAAAACCTCTTCCAATCCTTGAAAAGTTTTGGCAATCATTTCAAAACTATTTGCCATTTCAATATTTAATGTATATTTGTACCGGTGCAAAGATAATAAAAGTTGTTTAATTTTTATCGGAATGATTTCATTATGATTCGTTCTTTATCAATTAGCACCATTACAATGAAAGATATTATCTAATCAGTATTGATATCTAATATAAAAAAAACCACAACTGGCTCTTCACAGAGTGGTTGTGGCAAACTAATATAAAGTATAAATGTTTCCTGAGAACGAAATTAAAATCATTTTTACTCCGTTGTTGATGCAAAAGTAGTGCAAATGATTAAATGGAGAGTTTAATTATGTTTCAAATAATGGTAAAAATTGTTACATTTACAAAATCTTTCGATAAAATCGCACTTTTTTGCATCAAATTATGATTAAATTTGCAGTGTAATTAGATAAAAATAATATATGAAGAAATTAATTTTTGCCACTAACAACGAACATAAGGTAGAAGAAATTAGAAATAAATTGGGTGGAATATTTGAAATTTCCACACTTAAAGAGATAGGTTGCACAGAAGAAATTCCGGAAGATTCCGGGACGTTAGAAGGCAATGCTCTGCAAAAGGCTCATTACCTCTATAATAACTATGGCTGTAATTGTTTTGCCGATGATACCGGATTAGAGGTTGAGGTATTGAATAACGAACCGGGTGTTTACTCTGCAAGATATGCTGGCGAATCAAAAGATTCTGAAGCCAATATGGATAAATTGCTTTATAACTTAAAGGATAAATCAAATCGCAACGCTCGCTTTCGCACTGTAATAGCTCTAATTATTGATGGTAAAGAATATCTTTTTGAGGGTATTGCTAAGGGTATAATCCTTACGGAACGTCATGGCAGTAAAGGATTTGGGTATGACCCTATTTTTCAACCGGATGGCTATAATCAATCTTTTGCAGAACTCACTATGGATGAAAAAAATAGAATCAGTCATCGCGGCAAGGCCATAGAAAAATTAATAGAATTTTTATCAAAACATGAAAATATCAAATAAAATGAAGAGAAAGTCTGTTATTATATTATTTTTGCTACTCCAGCAAATCCCAATTTTTTCTCAAAAAATGGGAAGTTGGAAGGCATTCTTTTCTTATAACAATTGTGAACAAATCGTTCAAACGGAGGAGTTGATATATTGTGTCAGCAACGGCTCCCTCTTCTATGTTGACAAAGAATTAGAGAGCATCAAAGCTCTTACCAAAATAGATGGATTGAATGATGGTATTGTTAAACAAATTGGATATAGCAACGATTACAACACACTTATAATTGCATACGACAATTGCAATATTGACTTACTAAAAAATGGTAACATTACCAACATTTCCGACCTAAAAAGAAAAGATATTTCAGGAAAAAATGTTAATAGAATTTATGTAGAAGGGAAATATGCCTATTTGGCTTGCGATTTTGGGATGTTGGTTATTAATATACCTAAAGCTGAGGTGGCAGATACCTACATAATAGGTAAAAATGGTGAGTACGAAGCCATTACCGAAGTAAAAATTAAGAATGATACAATCTATGCCCTGACACCTTCGGGAATAAAAATGGGAAATTTAACCAACGGAAATTTGGCTGATTTTTCTCAATGGAAGAGTATATCAATTCCTACACTTGATGGAAAAAAAATCAGTCGGCTTTGTTCATACGCCAATCAACTTATTGCGGTGTGCAACAACAATATTTTCACACTAAACGGAAGTGATTGTACGTTACTAAGAAGTGCTGATTCTCTGCCTATTATATCGGATGCCGAGACTTTAATCGTATGGGCTAATGACACTCTCTACAATTATGATAAAAACTTACACGTTACCTTCTCTACTCCATTGCCACAAGTGAATGACATGGTATATAATAGAGACAAAAATGAATATTGGGTCTCCATAGAAGAGTATAACGGGAACTCTTATTTAACTAAACTTGTAAATGGGGAAATGACCGACAAATATCTCCCTGTCGGTCCTAAATCAGCAAGCGTTGCATTTGTAAAGTTTTCTCAAGAGAAAATAGTTGTTGGCAGTGGTGGACCGTTTGACATTATGGCGTTAAACACTCCCGGATTACTTCAAATTTACGATGATAACGTTTGGTACACAACAGAGGATGGAGATTTTCCAGAAGGGACTAAAATAGACAAAGTACCATTTGTAGATGTGTTGGATGCAATTGTGGATCCTACAGACCCTCGTCGCGTATATGTGTGCGGATGGAGATCCTTATTCGAATTTTATGATAATAAGCCTAAACATCATTTTTGGACAGATATTACAGAGTTGACCCCAACCGGAAACAGCATCTTACTTGATGGACTTTTCTTTGACAAAGAGAACAATCTTTGGATGGCCAATATGTTATCGTTATCGCCTATCACGATTATGAAAAATGATGGCAGCTGGGAGTCTCTTTATTATCCGGAATTAGAACTTAAAGAGACTATAAAAGAGACGTTTATCAGTGATAAAGGCTATCTATTTGCTCTTTGTCCTCGCTCAGGTCAGGGAGTATTTATTGCCGACCTCAATGAGACCCCTTTTGATGAAAGGGATGACAAACATAAGTTTTTCGTCTCATTTACAGATAAAGATGGAAATAACATCGCACCCAACACCTACAGATGCATAGCAGAAGACCAAAATGATGTTATTTGGATTGGAACCGGAAATGGTCCTATATTAATTCAAAATCAAGGGGATATTTTTAATCCTGATTTCCGCGTCAGTCGCGTAAAAATCACGCGAGAAGACAACAAAAATTATGCCGATTACCTTTTGGCTGATGAACAAATAAATGCTATTGTAGTGGATGGAGGCAATCGTAAATGGGTAGGAACAACCTCTTCCGGACTATATCTTCTTTCTGATGACGGAACGGAAACTTTGGAACATTTTACCACAGAAAACAGCCCATTATCATCCAATTACATCATGGACTTAGCTCTAAGTAAAGAGACCGGAGAATTGATGATTGCAACCTCTACCGGGTTATTTTCATTTATGACAGATGCAACAGAAGGGAAAGAGAGCTACTCTGAAGTATATGCCTACCCGAATCCAGTAAGAGAAACTTTTGACGGCGTTATCTCGGTAATTGGATTGATGGAGAATAGTTTGGTAAGAATTACTGATTCTGAAGGAAAAGTAGTGCATGAAGACTACTCCAACGGAGGTACTTTCACATGGAATGGAAGAGATAAAAATGGACGAAAAGTATCCACCGGGGTCTATTTTGTCTTTGCTGCCATAGAAGATGGCTCTTCTAAAATGGTAACCAAAATAGCAATTATCAAATAATAATCATGGTAATAAAAGATTTATCTACAATAAGAGAAACCGCAAAGGAGTTTATCGCTCAAATGGGCAATAACAAATTGTTCTTTTTCTATGGTGGAATGGGAGCCGGGAAAACCACCTTTATCCGTGCTATTTGCGAAGAGTTGGGGGTCACCGAATCTGTAAACAGTCCTACTTTTGCCATCGTTAATGAGTACACCGACCGAAATGGGGAGTCTATTTTTCACTTCGATTTTTACCGAATAGAAAAAGAAGAAGAGGCCTATGATTTTGGCTACGAAGATTATTTCTTTAGCGGTAATCTATGCTTTGTTGAATGGCCGGAAAAAATTGAGAACTTAATTCCCAACAATAGTGTTTTGGTCTATATCAACGAGGAGGAGGATGGTGCTCGAAGTATCTCATTAAAACAAAGGCTATGAATATTGGTATTGACGCTAAACGCGCATATTGTAACTACCGTGGCTTGGGGAACTACAGTAGGGATACAATTCGTATCATGACAACTCATTTCCCAGAGGAAAACTTTTATCTCTTTACACCACAAATTAGAGATATTATAGTTTCTGCCCGACAATCAAATTCAACGGTTATATGCCCCAAAGGCATCTATTCGCACGCCCCTTTTTCCTCATTGTGGCGAACTTCCACCATTTGCAAAGATATAAAACATGCCAAAATAGATTTGTATCATGGATTAAGTCACGAACTCCCTTACGGCATAAGAAAAACGAGGGCCAAAACTGTTGTTACCATGCATGATGTCATTTTCTTAAAAAATCCTGAACTCTTCCCGTTTTTCGACAGACATTTATTCAAAAAGAAATATTTGCATGGATGCGAAGTGGCAGACCGGATTGTTGCAATCAGTCAGCAAACCCAATCTGACTTAATTGAATACATAGGAGTGGATGCTGATAAAATTGATATTGTTTACCAAGGTTGTAACCCCATATTTCGCCAACCAATAGAGGAGAAAGTATTAGAACAGGTAAAAAAAGAGTATCAACTTCCCTCTGAATATATGCTGATTGTATGCGCCATCGAAAGAAGAAAAAATCACGAATTGATTCTTAAAGCCATGAGAAATCCCAAGATTGAACTCCCTCTCGTCATTGTAGGGCGTGGCGAAGAGTACAAAAAGGAGTTAATAGAGATGGCAGAGAAATGGAAGATTGGTAAACGACTTATCTTCTTAGAAGCAGTAAAAACAGAAGTGTTGCCTGCCATCTATAAATTGGCAACACTATTTGTATATCCGTCTCTATTTGAAGGATTTGGAATACCTATATTGGAAGCACTAACCACTGGAACACCTGTCATCACGTCAAAAGGGAGTTGTTTCAAAGAGACCGGAGGAGAAGCAGCTTTATATGTTTCTTGCGATGACGAAGAAGAATTAAGTTCGACAATATTACAAATTTTAGAAAATAAAAATTTACAAGAAAAAATGATAGAAGACGGCTATAAACATGCTCAATTATTTTCCGATGAAGCCATTGCACGAAATTTGATGAATGTTTATAAAAAAGTCTTATCATGCTAATTTCAACCATCTATCTTAAAGAAACAAAATGAAAGAACGCATATCAAATGCCCTGAAGGCCTTAAACATAGAAACATTAAATGAGATGCAAGAGATGTCATTGCGAGCCAACGAATCCGGCAGAAACGTTTTGTTATTGTCTCCCACCGGTTCTGGCAAAACATTGGCATTTCTCCTTCCTCTTTTGCGACAATTAAAAGTTGATGCAAACGAATCCCAAGCCTTGATTTTAGCTCCTTCGCGCGAGTTGGCACTACAAATAGAACAAGTTTTTAAAGGAATGAATTCACCTTTTCATTGCGCCTGCTGCTACGGAGGTCACTCCATCGAAACGGAGGCAAAAAATCTCTTTAACAATCCTCAACTAATAATCGGGACTCCCGGACGCATTTTGGACCATATAAGAAGAAAAAACATCGTTCCTCAATCCATTTTATTTTTGACAATTGATGAATTTGATAAATCATTGGAATTAGGATTTCAAGATGAAATGGAAGAAATCATCAAACATCTTACCTCCGTAAAGAAAAAGATGTTGCTCTCGGCTACTCGTTCAGATGAGATTCCTGACTTTGTTAAATTACACCACCCAATAGTTCTTGATTACCTCAAAGAGGAGGAGATAAAAGAGAACGGATTAACACTCTACCGCGTAAATTCACCTCAAAAAGATAAGTTGGACAGTCTGCTACTTCTTATCAAAAATCTTGATGGAGAATCTACATTGGTGTTCTGTAACTATAGAGAATCTGCCGAGAGGATTTTTAACTTTCTAAAGAAAAATGGAGCAGATTGCAAGGTTTATCACGGCGGAATGGAGCAGATTGAGAGAGAAAAATCATTGTTTCAATTTAGGAATAAAAGCATTAATATATTAATATCCACTGACTTGGCAGCAAGAGGATTAGACATAACAGATGTCAAACATATTATTCACTACCACATCCCCGTCAATCAAGAAGCCTATACTCATAGAAATGGAAGGACAGCCAGGATGTTTGCTTCCGGTAATGCCTATCTCTTGCTACACACCGAAGAGAAATTGCCGGACTACATAGCAGATTCAGACTTACACTCCTTCACCTTAGAAGAAAAAAACGGAAATATTGCATCTTCCGAATGGTCCACTTTATACATAGGTAAAGGAAAAAAGAATAAAATCAGTAAAGGCGATCTGGTTGGATTTTTCATCAAAAAAGGAGAACTTGAGAAGGAGGATATAGGAATGATTGAAGTGAAGGAGAATTTTTCTTTTGCATCAATTAAACGTACAAAAATAGTCTCCCTAATCAAAAAGATAAAAAACGAAAAAATAAAAGGAATTAAAACTATATTTGAAATAGCAAAATAAAAGAGTATGAACCCTTATTTATTAGCACTTATCGGCACCGGATTTACATTTATATGTACAAGTATAGGAGCCTCCTCAGTATTTTTTATAAAAAAAGGTGCTCACCCCGACTTACAAAAAGTATTTATGGGATTTGCAGCCGGAATCATGATTGCCGCCTCAATTTGGTCGCTATTGATTCCGGCAATAGAAATGGCAGAAGAGAATGGTAACACAGCATGGATACCTGCCGCAGGAGGATTTTTATTGGGAGGCTGCTTCTTATGGCTATTAGACACACTTCTACCCCATCTCCACCCCGGAAGTTCCTCTCCGGAAGGTATTAATTCATCCTTGAAAAGAAGTACCATGTTGTTTATAGCAGTTACACTACACAATATACCGGAGGGAATGGCAGTAGGATTAACCTTTGGAATGGCAAGCGACACAATAGCCACCACCATTGCAAGTGCACTTGCCTTGGGAATTGGAATAGGCCTGCAAAACATACCCGAAGGAGCAGCCATCTCTCTACCATTAAAAGAAGAAGGATTTTCAAGCAAAAAGGCATTCTTATATGGTACCTTATCAGGTGTTGTAGAACCGATATCCGGCATTTTAGGTGTATTCCTAATCGGCTCTCTGATAAGCGTAATGCCGTGGCTACTCTCCTTTGCCGCCGGTGCCATGATTTACGTTGTAGCAGAAGAACTCATACCGGAAGCCAACAAAACAGAACATTCAAACTTAGGAACAATAGGCGTAATGATTGGTTTTGTAATCATGATGACGTTAGACATAGCTCTTGCCTAAAATATATATCCCTTAACGAGTAGCTTATATCTGACCACTCATTAAGGGATATTTTATTTTTTATATATCAATATCTATTCCTGTTTCATCACCTTTCGACAAACAATAAATTCTGCACTCTCAATTTTCAAGATATAAACACCTGAGGGAAGAGGCAACTTGACCGGAATCACATAAGAACCCGGATTTATATCCATTTCATCCACCCAAATAATGCGCCCGAAAAGATCTAACAGTGATAGATTAATTGTAGTAGAATAGCATGTTGATAAATAGATAGACGATTGTTCGGTGATGGGATTAGGAGCAAGCTTTACCTCAATTAAATCCTTAAAACTTTCTTGTAGGAACGTTTCTTCTCCAACAATCACAATCTTTCCCCTCTTAATAGCTCCTTGTTCATTACCTATCGTCTCAATAGAATACTCATACTCCCCCACATTATCATCGGCGATACCACTAAAGGTAACAGAAGAATCCTCTCTACTTATTATTGCACTGATGCCATTCGGTAATCCCTTAACAGATACCGTTTCTGCATTTGTCCAATTATAGTAAAACCCAACAATCTCTTCTCCCTGTTTAAGAGTCTGAGAAGATGAACCGGCACCATGTTTTATCAATTCTGCCGGAGGTAACAAAGCCGGAGTGTCAATCTCACCCTCCTCTGCTACCACTTTTTTACTTAAATTTCCATTTAGACCAACAGCATAGACTTTATAAGTATATTGAGTATTTGCATTTGCAGTTATATCTTCATACGTAGCAGCCTTGATAATCGTTAACACATAATCATCACGTTCCACAACATAACCTATCGCATCATCAACAACTGTCCACTTCAATTTATTACCATCCAAAACAACCTTTTGAGGAGCTTGAGGAGCAAGGGTTAATGGAATAGGATCCCAGATATCAGAACCATTGGCAAAGATCTTTTCTTGAGTATAAAAATTATTTACCTCCTCGCTCTTCAACACTTTCGACCAACTTACGCGTCCGCTTAAATTAGTCGGACTACCATCTAAATTCATCGTATTATACTCTGCAAAATAGCCAGTCAAATGATTGTCACTTGCATCGTTATTAGGATCTGTTGACCAAACAGCCCACCCCTCCGCTTTTATATGCGAATCACTCTTGCAGTTAATTAAAACAGTAGAACCTTTATCCTTCCAAGGACGTAAAAAATAGTATGAGTTGTTCGCTACATCCCCAGCCCTTGAAATTGTACACTCATTTAAAATCAATCCATAAGGGATAGTTTCGCCTTTATCGTTTGAATAACTTCTTCCCGCAGTTGCCGGAGCAGAAATATAATACCCCCCATTCAAACAATAAAATTCACACTTGTCATACAAAACTGTAGAATTACCAAAGATATAATCTGTTGCACCTTGAATAAAGCAATTCAAAAAATATTGACGAGAAGAAGGAGAGTGAGAATAATGAGTATCCTGAAAACTTAACAACCTACAATTCTTAAAACATTGCCTATCTGAAGCTGTACGAAGGGCTACGGCCTGAGAACCCTTCCCAAAGGAGTTCTCAAACGTAACGTACTCTGCGTACATTCCGGCTCCTTCAGCTTGAAACGTTGCCGAATTCATCGTTCCGACACCCACTTTCCCATTGTAATCATTCCCAATATCGTCCCAACTGATAATAACCTTTTCTACATCCTGACCATAAAAATGAATATTGGTTTTATTGGATGGCAATTTCACTTTTTCCACATACTTCCCATTTTTAATAAAGATTGTAATAGGAATATTACTATTGGCAGGAGCTGCGTCTATGGCCGCCTGTATCGAAGTAAAATCCCCTGACCCATCTTTGGCAACAACAAAATCATAAATTTTATCGTACGCAATCTTATCAATAATATTTATTTCACCAACCTTGGTTGCTTTTTGCTCTCCTCGTGTTATAGAGACAGTGAAAGGAAATTTACCTAACTCTGTAGGAGTTCCAAATATAGAAATTGTTTTGTTGTTTGTATCGACAACAGCATCCACACCTTGCGGTAATCCCTCTACAGTTGCTTGTTCTCCATCCTCCCAACTATATCCAAACGAAACAATTGCAGACCCCAAAACAATCGTTTGCGAAGAACTACCTGCTCCCGTCTTTGTTATAATAGGCAACGAAGGAGTCGCCTCCATTGCAGGATAGACCTCACTTATTGCATCAGCAGAAGCAACACCTCCCTTCATAATATCTTCAACAAGAGCATTGAGATAAATTTCGAGATTAGTATAACCACTAACGTGAAGTTCATTCCCATCTGAAGAGTTGTTTTTATCCAAACCAAATTGTTCCTCCCAACTATCCGGCATTCCATCATTATCAGTATCAAGCTGAGCAGGAGCTGAATTCAATATAGGCCAACCTCCCACATCTGCAGGAGAATCAATTATGCCTAAACCACCAAGTACAGAACCCTTATAGGTATATTCCCCACTTTTTGTTTCATTAACAATACGAGAATCCACAGCATCTCTCTTCAACGAAGCACCGGCATATTGTAACACTTTCTCAAAGGCATTTTCAGCACTATGTGTAGAGACATCAGCCACAGTGTATTCAGTGTAAGCTTTAATTCGCTCCACAGTCATCTCAGAATTATTCTTATTATCGATATTTATCCCATTCCAATCCCAATCAGCCCCTTTCCCCGACATAAAATTCCCATCAACATAAAACGTACCATAAACACCTTTCTCTTGAGAATTAGAACCATCATCGGCAGAAGGTTGAAAGATTCTATACTTTATCGAAGAACTTGTCGCAGGACCGGATTTATAGTAATTATTTATAAAATTATAGGAACCACCCTCTCCCGCATAACCACTATTGATACTACCCCAATTGTAAAAAACATTGTTTCTTATATCAACCAATTCCAAATCCGGCCGCGCAGTATATCTACTGCCACACAAACGTGGATTTCGACTACTATGATGAGCCACCAAATTGTGATGAAAAGAAGCTCCCTGACCACCCCATATTCCTCCATAACCATGATAACCTTTAGGGTGCAAGGATCCTCTCAAACTCTCTGCAATCAAACACCATTGCATAGTAAAATTTGTATTCCCATAAAAAGAAGCACATTCATCTGTACACCAACTCATAGAACAGTGGTCGATGATGATATTCTTCCTATTTCTACCCCAAATAGCATCTCTATCTATTGTTCCATCACTATCCGGCTTATCCACTCCCATGCGAAATCTTAAGAACCTAATAATTACATTATCTGCTGCCACAGTTACACCATAATTTTTCAAACAGATTCCATCACCAGGAGCTGTTTGACCTGCAATCGTTAGATTACCATTACCTATTTTTAATTCAGACTGAAGCTCAATAGTTCCCGACACATCAAAAACAATGGTTCGTGCACCCGATTGGGCAACAGCATACCGTAAAGTACCCTCTTTATTTCCATCTTCCAATGATGTTACATGGTAAACAACTCCTCCACGACCTCCCGTTGTAGTAAATCGAGCAAACCCCTCAGCACCGGGGAAAGCTGGAGTTTGAGCATCAATTGTCCTCAATGAAAATAGGCATAGTATTAACACTGATAAATAGGTATAAGTTAGTCGCATGTAAAAAAGTAATAATAGTTCGTTATTTTTGTTAATCAAGTTGAACAAGCAATTGCTTAGGTAATCTCTACAAGCTAAAATATGTAGAAATTATCTAAACTAAAAAATTCTATCAATAATTAAACGTACTTCCGCCCAAAAATTCTCGAAGCAGAGAGGTTAACGGAATCTCCTCTTCATGCACAACTGAAAACTGGTTTAAGAAATTCTTTAAACGAGAAACTTCTTGATATACCGGAGAATTTTCTGGGACATTAGAAAGTAACGGCTGAACAAATTTTTTCAATACACACAATTCAAATATCAAAGCCGAATTGAATGTCATATCAGCATTCTCTTGGTAAGGGAAAATCCATTTTTGTTCTCCTTCCATAACCTTTGCCCAACGGCTAATCGTTTCTATAGCAGAATATCCACGATACTTATAATCACGAATAATCCTTCTCAATAATCGATTATCTGTTGTAGGAATCCAATTATGATTATCCACAGAAATTGTAGTTAATGCCGAAACATAAATTCTAAAGATTTTATTTTTATCAATTTTTTCTGTCAACATTGGATTTAAGGCATGAATTCCCTCAATAACCAACATTCCGTTCGCTCCCAATTTCAATTTTTCGCCTCTATATTCACGCTCGCCAGTTTCAAAGTTGTAATACGGAATCTCCACCTCTTCGCCATTCATCAATTGATTCACTTGCTTGTTGAACAACTCTAAATCTACTGCATAAATAGATTCAAAGTCATATTCACCATTTTCATCTCTCGGTGTTTGTGTTCGTGGCACAAAATAGTTATCCATAGACAACGGAATCGGATGAATACCATTGATAGCAAGTTGCACACTCAATCGTTTACTAAACGTTGTTTTACCGGAAGAAGATGGTCCTGCAATAAGAGCCAATTTAACTTTCCCACGCCCACAAACAGCATCAGCAATTTTTATTATTTTTTTCTCCTGAAGGGCTTCCGCTACTTTGATGATGGAGGAGATTTTTTCTTTTTGCTTTACTATTGCATTCATCTCCCCAATATTTCCTAAGCCCATTATTCCATTCCACTCGGTATATTCACTGAAAGAATCGAACAACTTTTCTTGATAAAAGAAATCTTCCAATCTATCCGGATTGGTTCTGTTGGGGACTTGCAAAAACAATCCATCATGATATAGTTTAATATCAAAAATTTTGATGTATCCTGTAGAAGGAACCAATGGTCCTAAAAATCTATCCCATTCGCCATCCAACTCATAAATCTTAGTGTAAAATTGGCCTAAAGATTGTAACAATTTAGAGACATCATACGCTTTCTTGCTTTCAAAATAATTTATCGCCTCATCAGAAGGAACACTCTTCATCAAAAAAGGTATATCTTGTTCAATTGTACGATACATCTTTTGCTTGATTTTTTCTACATCTTGTTCTGTTACTTCCCTATTTAAGCCAAGCAATTTACAATAATAGCCTTTTGATATTGGGTGTTCTATACGAAGTTCCACTCCCTCATATAATTCATGAACCGCCTTACAGAGGATAAAAGATAAAGAACGTACATAAGCTCTCATACCCGAAGGTGTATCGTAGCTAATAAAGGAGACCCTTTTAGGATTATACACCTTGAATTTTAAATCTCTTGTCACATTATTTACTTTGGCAACAATAGCCGGATATTTCAATTGCAATTGCATATCCTTGTAAATATCCAACAGCTGGGTTCCTAATGGATAAGACCTTTTTTCTTGCGTATTTTCACAAAATATTTCTACTGTATTTCCCATGACAACCTATATTTACGTTTTAAATTTTATTTCAACTGATTAGAGGAATTTCTGATTTATTTTAAATCCATTTCGCACATCCGCATTAAGCCCCTCAAAATCGCCTCTAACTAACTGATATTCACTACAAATTATTCACAAGAGGAGACAAAAAATAATCTACCTCCCTACGAATAGGATAGCCTCCTCTGATTTTTTCAAAATTCTTTGGATTTACCCTAAGCAACTTATCGTCAGACAATATATCGTATGAAGATTTTATAGCCTCTGTCAACGTATTGCATTCACCTTTGTTATCCAGGTCCGGCAGAGCCTCAACTCTCCAATGATCCAATCCTAAGTTAAAAAAACGACTAATGGCTTGCACACATTGTGTGGTAGCATTTGCCTTACCATCTGCAGAATATCCTGCAATATGAGGCGTAGCAATATCTACCAACTTCAACAACTCCAAATCAATGTTAGGTTCATTTTCCCAACAATCAAGAACGCACTTACCAATCTTTCTCTCCCTTATTGCAGACTTAAGAGCAAAAGTATCAACAACCTCCCCTCTCGCTGCATTTATCAAGGTAATTCCATGCTTGACGTTGGCAAAAAAATTATCATCTGCCATGTGATAGGTTTTGTATTCTCCCTCCTTTGACAATAAAGTATGGAAAGAAATTATATCGCACTCCCGACAAATCTCTTGCAAAGAAGAAAATCCAGCGACACCTTCCCTTTTAGCTCTTGGCGGGTCATTATGTAGAACTGTCATACCCATTCTTTTACAGATGGCAGAAACTGCCTTTCCCACATTGCCAACTCCCACCAACCCGATTTTCTTATCTCGCACCTCATCACCATAAAGGCTAACCAATGCCGCAGCAACATATTGAGCAACTGAGTTGGCGTTGCATCCGGGCGAACTTACCCAAGTTATTCCCCGCTCTTTACAATAGGCTTCATCAATATGGTCATAACCAATTGTTGCTGTAGCAATAAATTGGACACTACTACTCTCTAATAGTTTTTCATTACACTTTGTTCGAGTCCGAATGATAAGAGCATCAGCATCACGAACAGCCTCAGCCGTAATCAACTCAGATGAAAGATATTTAACCTGCGCTACATCCTCTAACACTCCCTTTATAAAAGGAATCTTATCATCAATTACAACTTTCAATTTATTTCTAATTTGTTATTTGTAAATCGTATTTTTGAACAAAATTCTTAAACTCTTTTACCAAAATGCTCTTTTTAGAACCAAGTTTTTCTGCTACACCATCTTCCAACTTAGATAGTTTTGCCCCATCATCGTATGAAAAATTTCCTGCATTTTTTAATATTTCAATTGCCTCTTTATACTCCTCGTTGTACAATGAAACGTAGGCCTGAACAAAGTCTATTCCTGCAGCCCTAAACGCATCATCATCTCCCATAGACTTAAGAGATTGAAGCTTTTCCAACGACTTTTCAGCCTCTTCCTTGGCTTCATCAAAAGCAGATTGAACCTCTGAAAACTCTTTCTTTCCAATCAATTCTCCCAAATTCAACATATTCTTTTCTGTTTTGGCTGTTTCTCTAATTATTGTTTCACAGTAATCCGCCGGAGTAGTACACGCCAAAAATAAAAATGGTAAAATCAAACCAATTAAACTTCTTAATTTCATATCCTAAAATTTAGAGAGAAAAGAACTAAGCAAAACTATTTTACTCAATTACTTCCTCAGAGTTACACATAATAAACTTCTATAAATTGTGAATTTCAGAAATCGTCTAAAATCGTTTTTCAAAACAACTTATTGCCAATAGCTCTGCAATAAATTGCCTAAATATAAGAAAAAATTATTTCACTTCATTAAATTTTACTCTTCTTTAGTAAATTTTTCAATGTTATTCACAGCAACTGCATTTAAATACAGATAAATTTGTCTTAAAATATATTCAAATCCCCTAAACCAAGATGGCTGAATTACAGATCTTTTCGCATAATGTAATCACACATATAGTAACCACCTCCAATTGGGAAATCACCTGATGCAACCTCATTCATTCCTAATTTTTTATAGAAATGATATGCACAATTTTGCCTATTAACATTTAATTCAACAGAACATGAATCCCCATGATAATACTCTTTCACCTTTGCAAAAACATATTCAATCATAACTCTACCTATGCCACACCCTTGAAATGCAGGCAAAATATATAACTTATGGAGATGAGCGGAATTCCCCGACTCAAATTGGTACGAAACATATCCTGCACACTCTTCTCCCTTATAAGCCAAAACAAAATAGTGACCCTCTGAAATTTGCAAATTCAAAGAAGCCTCTGAATACATCATGTCATACATATAATCCAATTGCTCTGCCGATAAGATTTTTCGATAAGTATCGTAAAAACATATCTTTGCGAGTGCCCGAATCAACGGAATATCATTCTTTCCCGCAACTCTCAAGTCTAAATTCTCTTTCATTTTTTTATTCAATGGTTCATCTATTTTTATATCCAAGAAATATAAATTAAAGTAATCACACTTATAAATATCCATAATATAACTCCTTGCAATAAGGCTTTTACTCCTATGGATTTAAGCGTCTCTTTTGTCAAAGATGCACCTATAAAAAACATCGTTAACGTTAAAACCTTTTTTGAAAGGGTATTAATTATATTTCCTAAACTCACGCCCCATTCCGTTCGGCTCAAGAAGTAGGAATTTAGGATTAATGCTACCACAAAAAAAAGAATAAACAGCGGGAACGAAAATTTTTTCCTCTTTGATCTAAATAAAAACATAGTAAGAAGTGCTACCAAAACTATCCATAAAGCTCTAGTAAGTTTTACCGTTGTAGCCACTTGCAAAGCCTCTTCTCCATAAGCAGCCCCGGCTCCAACTACAGAACTAGTGTCATGAATAGCGATAGCAGCCCACAAACCAAAATCGGTCTGACCCAATCCCAACCCCGCCCCAATATATGGAAATATCAATAGAGCAACAGCGTTGAGAATAAAAATGGTTGCCAAGGAGACACTCATCTCCTCATCTTTGGCGTTTATTATTGGTCCGACTGTTGCAATAGCACTACCGCCACATATTGCTGTACCTGCACTTATAAGGTAAGAACTATTTCTATCTACTTTTAAAACTTTCCTACCAATAAACCAACCTATCAACATCGTACCAAAAACAGATACAATAGTAAACAACATACCCTCCTTTCCTCTAGCGATTGCATCAGATAAATTCATACCAAAACCTAATCCTACTACAGCATACTGCAACAGATATTTAGAGACCTTTTTATTAAATTCAGGATAAGGTTGACCGACAAATAATCCAAAAAACAATCCACACAATAAAACGGCAGGAGGTGTTACCCATGATAGGTAACAACTAAAAGAAGGAATGAAACCCAACATCAGTAAAAAGAAAATTGCAATACAAGTTACAACATATAATTTTTTATCATTCATCACAGCATTTTTTTTACAAAAATAATCTTTCTTTTTCACTTGTTGCAACAATAAATTGGATTTTAAAAAAAGAAGTATCGAAAACTGATTATCGAAACATTAAAAATATAACATCACACCTCATCAAACAAAAGAGGTGTTATCATCATCTTGACATAAATGACTCTGAAGAAAATATTTGTAACTACTTTAAAATAGATAAAAAAAACCGCTTAGGGAAGCGGTTTTTTCGTCTTTAGTAATAAAACGCAACATAGAACTAAATACAAATCTGATAGGATATAACGTTATCACAACGTTTCATCAAATAAAGTACAAAAATCGTGCCAAACTACGTTTTATTAACATTTTTTCACTTAATTACTACTGGTTTGCAGTAAACTCCTATAGGATAATCTGCATTTTCTATTGAAGAACTATCGTTTTTATCCAAATATGATTTCACTTGACGCAAATCATACGGCACTTCTGTGGCAATCAAAATCAAATTATCCACACCCTTAGGTTCTGTAAATTCTACAGGATGCGCAGCTAAATCTATGGTACAATTAGCCGGGATTAAAAGGTGAGACATTGTTGTAGCGTCATCAATCGGAAGACATACAAATTTTTCTCCTGCCTCATTTACATCTAAGATATTTACATACAATGGGACATCGCTATTATTTTTAATACGGAAAATAGCTTGACCATCCACTTTAACCGCATCTAACACATTATTTGATTCGCGATCCAAAACGTCAAAAGAGATTGCATAATCAGTCTTGGCATTATCCATTGAACCTAAAGCAACTCCCTTATGTTTTAACAAAATGGATTTTGCAATATCATTCTCAACAATGTCTCCGCGATAGGTACAACCGGCAGCCTCGTGACTAATACGATCCGAACCTCCGTTAAATAACGATTTTGAGGCATGAGATACAAAATTGGATGCAAATGACTGCTTCCCTTTATAAGCAGCTATCAATTCGCCCACACTCTTCCCATTTGTTTGAGAGATAGAATAAATCTTTTCAGCCTTTCTATCTATAAAAGATAATGCCGAATTATTAGCAACTCTTACAATATCCTTAACATCCAATGGATTACGCTTTTGCAATGGCACCCATTTGCCATTCTCTTGCTTTTCTGCACTTCCAATAATAGAATATACATAGATATCTTGCGCCCCGACAAACATTATCGAGCATAAAGACATCAACATCATTAAAATTATCTTTCTCATACTCATTTCTTTTATAGGGTTTCTACTAAATAATTATACAAATTTTATGCCAAAAACAATCACAATTGATTTAATGCCTGTTATGACTATTTTTTCTCAAAAAGAATATAATTTCCTTGGCGATTCTCAAAGATTGGCATTTGACGACCACCAGTAGCCTTTCTTACCTGCTCTCTGATGTACAATTCCAAGGCATCCAAAGTAATATTACCTTCTTGATCAACAGCAGCTCCTTTCAACCCTTCCAACAATGCTTTGGTAAAAATTCCATTTTCCCATTGTTCCGACTCATTGGATTTTTGAGCTTCCGTGCTTGAATAGAATCCAATTACACCGGGCTCTGCCATCGAGAAGGTTTCCGTTACCGACTTAACTCCATACATTGACCCAGAGTGACAAGCATCCATAAAGATTATGATACGACATTTTCTATCCTTTAGACGTTTTAATGCACTCTTGATAATATCAAAGTCCACCGCTGATGAGAACAAATCATTGCTTTCTGCATTGCTAGACAAGAAATAGGTTTCAGCCCCCTCCTTCGCCCCATGACCGGAGAAGAATAAAAGTGCCACATCACCTTGTTGTACAGAATTTACCAACGAAGACAATCCTTTCTTAATATTTTTATCTGTTCCTGCTTTATCTTGGACCAAATTAGCCGTTTTCAAAGAGCTATATTGAGACAAGTTACAAGCCTTCACCGTATTCATAAAGTCAGCCGCATCTTTTGCCGCATGTTGCAATTTCAAATCAGCTTGGTCATAATCACTAATTCCGACAGCAAATACATGTAATGCGGGTTTTGGACGATCGCCTCTATAGTGTAACAACACAACAGCCGGATCACTATTTTGACCCTTGTTATCTTTGGCAATTAATTGGACTCTGCAATCTGCAACCCTCGGTAAAGTCAATGTTAATAACTTACCTACTTGACGAACTCCTTTAGTTCTTGGCTGTAATTCTCCATTCACATAAGCTATAATTTCCGGATCACTACCATCATATGTTGATGTCTCATAGACAAAAGTAACCTCCGGACTTGAATAATGAGTTCCGCTCTTCGGACTGATAATCTTAATAGTAGGAACACCCGCCTTCTTAACCGTTGGAGCAGGCGGATTACTAGGAACAGAAGGTGTTGTCGGCTTGGAAGGAACTGTTGTTTCCTGCTTTTTAGGAGCCTGATTTTCAGTTACCGCTTGCGCTGCTAAATTAGGTGTTTTATACGTAAATGACTCCAAATTAGGGACTGCAGTTGCCGCTACTTTGGCATTAGGATTTTTACTTTGCCACGCCACGGCAGCCGTTTTTGCAGCTGCAGCTGTTGGGTGAATCGGTTTTACGACAAAGTTTCCTCCTCTGTCAATTGCTGCCCATTTCCCTTTATACTTTACAACTGCAAAATAGGTTGAAGGACCAAACATTGCACTCTTATCCACATTTTCAAAAACGGGTTTCATAACCCAATTACCTAAATAGTTGATAAAACCAATTTTCTTTACATTCCCTCTTAAACCGATATAAATATTCTCACCCACAACTGCCTTAGCTTTAAACTCATTCGCAGCCTTCAAAGCCTCCTCTTTCGAAGTAAAATAAGGGTTAATCGCCATCACACCTTCTCTATCAAGACATCCCCATTGACCATCCAATTTAACAATACAAAGAGGATTTCCGGGTTTCATAAAAGAATTAGCAACATCAACCTCTTCATATATTGGTCGAAAATACATCTCCCCAGTATAATCAACGAACCCCCACTTTTTGTATGTTACATCATACATTTCATAAAGGAATGTGTTTTTCGCCCCTTTTGCCACAGCAGCCTTTGCTGCTTTCAATGCAATAGCTGATGTAGGGAAAACCGCTTTAGAAAGGTAATTTCCTTTCAAATCTATAGCACCCCATTTACCATCTAACTTCACAACAGCATATTTACGATTCTTATAAGCATTCGCTTTGTCGTAATCTTCATAAATAGGCTTTACTACCCAAGTATTACCCTCTTTAAAACCCCACTTCCCGGTAGAGGGACTGCGCCAAGGAGTGGGTTGAGCCAATAACTGCAAGGCCATGGTTGCCAAAAGCAGTGTTACTAACATTTTTTTCATAACTATCTTATTTTTCTGTATTTTCTTTATTTTTCCTTAAATCTGCCACCTTGTTAGTACTATTCAGTTTCATTAAAACAAAATAATGTATTTCAGCACAGAATCCTGCCAATCCGGTTCCCAACATTACATACAACAATCCCATATTGCATTGATGGTTTATAAAAATATAGGCGGCCAAAAAGATTAAAACAAACATTAATATTAACTGAGCCACTGTAATCATAAATCCGGATAAATCCATATAAACCTCAGATACATACGCACATAATGTAGCAAACAGCAATGTCAACAACAAACCTATAAGCAAATTGGTCATATCAGACCACTCATTTATAAATCTGTTATCTTCTGTCATTGTCGAAATAGAATATCCATGAATTGTGGTTCCACAAATTCGGCGCACACCATCCAAAGGAACCGGAATATTATGAAAATCTCTCAAATCTTGAAAGTCTCCCATCAATATTATCTTGTCTTTCACCTCATCTTCAAATAGATCATCATAAATATGCAAACGATTAAAAAACAACTGCTTATAGTGAATTAGATATTCGCCTTTATCATTACTTTCTTCCAAGTCCACCCATTTTCTAAATTCATCAGGATACCCTAAACGCATAATTTCATACACAAACGTATTTAAACACGTGTCTCCAAAAGTCAAATTCTTATAAAAGTGTCGAACCGTTTCATTCTCAACATTTACACTCGCCTCAACGCAGTTTGTCAAAGGGACAAAAAAAGAATGTTCTTTGTAAAAAGAATCGTAAGAAGGAACCATACGACACGCTGCGACAATTCTATCATCACAACGATCTATCACTCGCAATAGGCTATCACTTGCAATAGTATCTTGTCCCATACCACCAAATATAACATCCAAAGCAATCACCTTGGCTCCATAATCATACAAACGCTGAATTCCGGCTGCAATTTCCGCTCTCGAATAACATTGAGAAATATCATACAATACGATATCGGAATTAAAGTCTGCAACATTCTCAGCATTGGCATTCTCCATCTGAAAATAGGTGTCTGTTACCTGAAAATTGGCCCAAGTCTGCTTTATTGGGTCAAAATACATTGAACTATAACTTAATAAACTGACAATTGCACACATTGCCACCACCTCTGCTGTTATCAGTCCGCCGTGAAATAAATAATGAAAAAACTTTTTTAACATAAGCAATTCCTATTTCCTACAAATATAGAAAATTTGTTTTGAATAATTTACTTAGAAAATATTTTAAATTTATTTAAGGATTATTTAGGGTTGGATATTTTACGTTAAAACACAAGATGAGACAAACTATTTTCAGATTTAGATAGAGACGACTCAAAAGGAGCAAACCACCGAAATAAAAATTACACAAAGCCCAAGTAAGCCCTAATTGGTTACCATTATATATTCGCCTGTATCTCTTATTTTATTGTAAATCTTCATCCCACATTCTGCAGGTCCTCCCACAGGATTCCCCACCCCATAACTCAAATCAAACCGAGAACCACACTCAAGACAAAAAGCGAACGGCATCTCTACCTCTAACTTAAAACCGGGCAAAGCCTCATAAGGACATGCTAAGTCACAACTTCTTACTAATCCTTCCAAATCGCGAAAGATTATCACTCCCCCATACCCCAATTTAAAGTTGGATGGATAGGTATCATCTTTGCTGTAAATAACACAACTGTTGACACGCATTAAATTCATGTATTCACTATAGGTAGTTCGTACATACACCTCAGCTTCTGGAATGGAACTTTCATCATTTCTGCATGCAGTTAAAAGAATGCAAAAATAGATAAGTACAACTATTCTCATCCGATTCATACCCACGTTTTTAAGAAACTCTTGCTCTATTTCTTTTCAGAATTTCTCTAAAAAGCTCCGGTTTATCATTTATAACCAAAGCATCAGGAAACTCTTCCTCTTCCAATAATTTGAACACAAGATCATACCTTGCCACATCATACGAAATATGAGCATCACTTCCCAAAATAACCATAAGTTCATATTTTTTACATAAACGAAGTAACTTTCGATTATATTCCCAAGCATTTTTTTTGCCTCTATTAGGATTCAATGAACTATTGTTTACTTCAAGAAGCACCCCATGATCCTTTGCTTCTAAAACAACTTTCTCCAAATGCAACTCTGCCGTACCATCAGCGGGATGACTAATAATATCAATCTTCGGGTTACGAATAACTTTTAATAATCCATCAGTATTTTCATCTACACTACCTCTACGAAAACATGCATTATGGATGCCTACTATACGAACCATCAGTCTATCAATAGTAGATTCAGCTATATCCAATTTCCCTGTACTATCCAACAAATTAATCTCGGCTCCGATTAAAATCTGAACTCCATTTATCTCTTTAGGAATAACATGCAGATTACGAAAATACATAGGAGAACATGCCCCATCAATAGAGGGTCCATGCTCTGCCATGCCCAATATATGCAATCCTTTCAAGCGAGCAGCTTCTGCCATCTCTTGCAGTGTACTATAGGCATGTCCACTGACTATGGTGTGAGTATGTACGTCTAATAGAGCTTTTATCATGTTATACCGATTTTAAATGATTAGGGCAACACCCTTATATTACCTTAAATTTATCTCCGTAAACAAATATAGGAAGTTTCTTTGGATAAAAAAAATATTTTCTGGAATTAACCAAAACTAACGAAAAGTAAAAATTACAAATAAAAAAATCCGATGGTCAGCATCGGATTTTTTTCAACAAAACAATATTCAAGATAGGTTAGACTGGATATAGTATATTTATATAATAGGGTCAATTTTGTTGTTTCTCACATTACAAATGTACCGCTAATTCGCTCTTTAAATGAGGAAAATTTGAAAAAATATGTGGATAATTTAAAAATATTACACCTAAAAAACTTTATTTATGGATATTATAAAGAATTTATGTATAAAATTTTCAAAACGGCTCTATTTAGAAGTTGTTTAAATTTTATTTCGAGCATATTTGAGAGCGATTTTTATGATTATTTTTATTGTTATTTTGCCGTTAATAGTGAACTATTACCAAAAAAAGAATAATAAAAATAGATTAAAAAGAATCTCAAAAATGCCAAAAATAAAAGAGTGAAACTCTAATTTTGTTTTTTGCAATAAAATTTAAACAGCATCTTACCCTATTCGATAAGAACAAAACTAATACTTCACAATCTCCCTCTCATTATAAGTGAACACAAAAACAACCAAATCTCCTATTCCGAATATTTATTTATTCTATTCCCAAATCTTTCCAGAATTACATCCTAATATTGCAAAAGAAAATTAATTATTAACCCTATAATACTTACAATTATGAAAGCAAAGAGATTATTAATTGGTTTAGTATTGGCAGTTATGCCAATTGTAACTATGGCAGATGGGAAATTATCAAACAAACCTCTTCCTGAAACTATTTCGACATTTTTAACCACACACTTCGCTGATATAAAAGTGGCATTTCATAAAGAAAAAAATCGTTTAAGCGATGAACGTTACAACATACATCTTATGAATGGCATCGATATCGAAATGGATAGAAATGGGAATTGGACAGAGATAGATGGTCATAAAAATGCATTGCCTTCTTCCGTAATTCCAGAAAAAATTCAAAAGTTTATCAGCGAAAATTATCCTAATCAAACAGTATTCAGTTTGGATAGAAAGGATAGAGGCAGAATCGAAGTAAAACTTAGCAATGGATGGGAACTTCTTTTTGATAAGAACTTTCAACTGATAAACATAGATGACTAAGAGGTAGAGATGAATTAATTTCAAATAATTACCAAGATATGTAAACATAGTCTTGTCTTGCTTCAAATTTTCTTCATCTAAGCAAGACAAGACTTAAGCTATTATAAGCCATATAAATTTTTTGTGTGATTCAAAGTATTTTCTCCAACCAAATAAGCGTAACAAGAGACAGGGATAAATAAAAGCGTTTTCCCATCGATATTCAGTTTTCCACTTTTACTAATACTTGTCACCAAAGCTTGATCCATCTTATTTTGCTCCATAAAGTACTTCAACGAGACCAATTCATTAGGGCGATCATAGTAACGGTCGGTCCACTTTACCTCCACAACCCAATCAGGCTTCTGCTTTGCCATACTTAATCCGACTATATCAACTTCTCCTTGTTGCTTTTTATTAAGTCGCCAATTTGCGTAACATATTGACGAATTATTTCTTGGAATCCATTGTGCAAAAACGGCCGTTTCAACCATATTCCCCAATTCTTCATCACGCTCGCTAATAGGTTGAAAAAGAGCGCAACGCAACGATGGATTAGTAAGGTAAATTTTAAACTGAGTTTCTCTCTGATAATGTTTTGCAGTATCATCTGTCCTTCTCAAAACCTTTACGAGAAACGCAGCTTCAAGGTAGCTGATATACTTTTTGAGTGTCTCTTTTTTCACACCGGAACTTTTTGACAATGATTCGTATGAAAATTGACCTCCGGAATGATAAGCAATCATGGTAAATAACGAATTTAATTCTTGAACATCACTAATTCCATAGAGACTTGGTAAATCACGCAACAATACTTTATCGATAATATCATGTCTGATAAATTGTCCGGGATTTTCTCTAATCTTTTCTGAAAATACAACTTCAGGATAACCTCCATAATTGATATAATCAAGAAACAGTTCATTGAGACGTTGCTGATCCAACGCTTTATATACCTTTGCATCATTCCCATGCCATTGAATAACATCAGGAATCATTATATTGGAATATCCCTTTAAATGAATGTACTCGTAAAATGTTAAAGGAGGTAAACTAAAATCAGTAAATCTACCTGCTCCACTTTCATTACTACGTTTTTTTAACTCTGCAGAGGCAGAACCGGAAGCAACAAACTTTGCATTACGATAGGTATCCACCAACGATTTTAAATTTACTTCCCACTCTTTCAAGTACTGAATCTCATCATAAAATACGTACATATTATCCTTCATAGGGTCTTTTCCCAACACTTGACATGCCAAAAGAAACAATTGTTCTAAGTAAATTTTATTATATATAGGAGTCTCCACCGATATGTATATAATATTTTGAGGAGAGATGCCACTATCAATAAGTCTTTGTATCGAATGAAACATCATCACAGTTTTTCCAACTCTGCGTGGTCCCATCAATATCAATGCTCTCCTAAAATCAATTGATTGAAGCAGTGGCATAAAAATATTTAGATATAATCTTGGCGACATGCGTAAAAAGTAGTCTGGAATCACACCCTCTACCCACCATGAATTATCTACTTTTAACCTCCCAATAATTTGTTTTTCTAATAATTCAGTATATTCCATAATCACAATTACATAAGAAACATAGCAAATATAGTATATTTTGGCAAAATAAACACATATTATAATGCTTATTTTTCTCTATTAGAACTATTTTAGCCTCTAAAAAAACACTTTAACAAAAGAAATAAAATATCTATGCAGATTGAATAAAAAAAAAATTCAAAGCGATATATTGAATATTTATAAAGGAGTGATATAAGCCTTGTAACTGAATATATAAAAGAAAGGTGTATAAAATTAATCTCCAAGCAACCCTAAACAAACATAAAAGATAAATTGTTTCCTCCAATTAATATAAGGATATAAAAAATAACATAGTCAGACATCCCAATAAATAAGAGAGAGAGAGAGAGAGAGAAAAATAAGTAAGAGAATAGCCTAAATCAATCAAACAAAAATTAATTATCCATTATAACCAACTGAAAAACAATCAAATAAACAACAATTTCAAAATAAACACATTTAAATATACTTATTTCACCCAATACGTAGCATATAAAAAGCAAACACAACTTAAAAAAAATATATAAAGAACGATAAACGAACTATTTAGAAGTTGAATAATGCGTAAAACCATCAATACAAAATTATTTTCCCAATATAACCAACTGAAAAACAATCAAATAAACAACAATTTCCAAATAAACACATTTAAATATACTTATTTTACCCAATACGTAGCATATAAAAAAACACATACAACTAAAAAAAAGATATAAAGAACAACAAACGAACTATTTAGAAGTTGAATAATGCGTAAAACCATCAATACAAAATTATTTTTCCATTATAACTAATTGATAGACATATAAATAAACAACAATTTCCAAATAAGCACATTTATTCATGCTTATTTTTCCAATATACAACACATAAAAAAAACACGTACAACACAAAAATGATTAAGGCTTAACAAAGGGTTATTTAGGAGTAAAATAATGAGTAATACAATCAAAATAAAATTATTTCCCCGCTATAATTGACTAATAAACAAATAAATAGATAACATTTCCCAAATAAGCACATTTAAACATGCTTATTTTACCAATATACAACACATAAAAAAACACGTACAACACAAAAATGATTAAGGTTTAACAAAGGGTTATTTAGGAGTAAAATAATGAGTAATAGAATCAAAATAAAATTATTTTCCCGCTATAATTAACTGATAAACAAACAAATATATAATATTTTCCAAATAAACACATTTATTCATGCTTATTTTCCCTCCAGATAAACAACCACAATATCCTCCAGAAAAAGAATAGATTGGTGTGTCACAAAAAAAAACATTACACACTATTTTATTTTTATTTCTATTTAGTATATTTGCAAAAACAGAACGAATAATTAATGTAAATCGGGCTCTTTTAGACGCTATTTTGAATTAGTACGCCATTCGAAGATTAGGTTTCAACTCGATTCATCAAGCTTTAAAACCCCTTAAAAATTTTTAAAAGATATGCAATACGGACACTTTGACGACGAAAGAAAAGAGTACGTCGTTACCAACCCTGCTACTCCCAAATCTTGGAGTAACTACTTGGGCGATACACGTTATGGTGCTATCATCACAAACAATGCCGGAGGATATTCTTTCTTCCGCTCATCAGTACAAGGATGTTTCCTTCGTTTAAAATTTAACACAGTTCCATTAGATCAACCGGGTCGTTACATTTATTTGCACGACTGCGAAACAAAGGATTTTTGGTCAGGTTCTTGGCAACCGGTTGGAAAGCCTCTTGATCAATACAAAAGTGAATGTCGCCACGGTTCTGCTTACACAATCATCAGTTCTGAATACAGCGGAATCAAAACAGAGACATTGTACTTTGTACCCAAAGGACAAGAATTTGAAGTTTGGAATGTAAAGGTAACAAACAATAGTGATAAAGCACGTAAATTACGCGCTTTCACATACGCAGAATTTGCATCCAACTGGAACATGCACGATGATAGCAATAACCTTCAATACACTCAATATATTGTAAAGACAACCTATAGAAATGGTTTTATCGACCATGGTAACAATCTATACATGCCGGAAGAACCTGAAAATTTCCAAAACAAAGACCAAGCAAGACACTCTTTCATTGGAGTAGTTGGTCAAAAGGTAACCGGATACGATAGTGATAGAGATAAATTTATTGGGGCATACCATACTTATGCAAATCCACTATCGGTTGTCAATGGTAAGTGTGGAAATACAGTTACAGAAGGTGATAACGGATGTGGAACACTTCAAGTTGACCTTGAATTAGCTCCCGGCGAGACAAAAGAATTCTCCGTAGTATTAGGAATTGGTAAGGCTGCTGTTGAGGGTAAAAAGGCTGCTAAGATGGTATCAACCCCTGAAAAAGTTCAAGCAGAATACAAAAAAGTGGTTTCCTATTGGCATGGTCGTATCGAAGGTCTTAGCGCAAAAACTCCTGATGCTGCTTTCAATAGCATGATTAATATGTGGAATCCATTCAACAACTTAATTACGTATGCATGGAGTCGTGCCGCATCTTTGATTTATCGCGGTGAGCGTGATGGTATGGGATATCGCGATACAATTCAAGATATGTTGGGTGTTATTCACAATATTCCGGAGGAGGTTGTTGAGCGTCTTGAATTGATGTTGACCGGACAAAACTCTAATGGAGGAGCTATGCCGGTTGTTAAACCTTACGCTCATAATCCGGGCAACGAACCTCCAACTCCTGAAGATGAGTTCCGTTCTGACGATTGTATGTGGTTGTTCTGTACTGTTCCTACTTACGTTAAAGAAATTGGAGATATTCAATATTACAACAAGGTACTTCCTTACTCAGACAAGGGAGAAGGTACTGTCTTAGACCACTTGAAACGTGCTATCCAATTCAACTTGGATCGTTGCGGAAAAAATAATTTGCCTTGCGGTTTGAAAGCAGACTGGAACGACTGTTTGGTATTAGGAGCTAAAGGTGAAACAGTATTTGTTGCCATGCAATTGCGTTACGCATTAACTGTCTATATCGACATTTGTCGTCGTTTGGATTTACCAAAGGAAATCGAATGGGCAGAAGAACATCTTGCTCAATTAACAGAGGATATTGATAAAGTTGCTTGGGATGGCGAATGGTATGTTCGCGCCATCAAAGAGGATGGATATGTATTTGGTACTAAAAACGACCCTAACAACGAGGGAAAGATTTGGTTGAATCCTCAATCTTGGGCAATCATCTCCGGTCAAGCACAAGGTGAACGTGCAGAAACGGTTATGAACAGCGTAGAAAAACACCTTGCTATTAAATATGGTTTAGTCCTTTGCGATCCTCCATATGAAAAAACTGAGGCTTCTGTGATTAAAGCGCCTCTATTCATTAAAGGTATGAAAGAGAATGCTGCTGTTTTCCAACATACTCAAGGTTGGGGTATTATGGCAGATTGTATATTAGGTCATGGTAAGAGGGCGTTCAAAAACTATAAGAACTACTTACCTGCTACATACAATAAAATGGCAGAAGTTCGTCAAATCGAACCTTACGTATATGCTCAAACAACTTGTTCAACCTACAATATGCGCGCAGGACAAAGTCGTTGCCCATGGTTGAGTGGAACAGCTTCTTGGGCATATTTTACTGCGGCTCAATATATTTTGGGTATCAGACCTGATTATGATGGATTAATGATCGACCCATGTATTCCTAATTGGAAAGGATTTACAGCTACCAGACGCTTCCGCGGAAAGAATGTAAATATTACGGTTAAAAATCCTAACAAAGTGGAAAAAGGAGTTGTTTCCATCACTCTCAACGGAAAAGAGATTGTAGGTAACGTTGTACCTTTCGACAAGATGAAGAAAGATAACGAAGTGGTGGTTATCATGGGATAACCTACCCTCTCCGGCAATGGTGTCGTTACCGACTTACCCAAAGTGCATTGACAGGACAAATCTGTCAGTGCACTTTTTTTGTAAAAAATTTAAATTCTCCCATGTTATTTTCCTCAAGAATTGACTAAATTTGCAAAAAATTGAAGTTTCATGAATAAACAAACGATATACATCGGGAACCTATTTCCGCAACTTTTGAAGGAAGTGGAAAATTATCGTGCCGAAAGCCTATTTATTTTGACCGATAATAACACCAATCGTCTCTGTCTTAATCATCTGAACGACCTGAATATTTTGCCGGAAAACATCATCGAAATCAAAGCCGGCGATGATAATAAAAACGTAGAAGCTTTAACTTCTGTTTGGCAACATTTGAGTAGTCATGGTGCCACTCGCAAATCACTACTTATCAACCTTGGAGGCGGAATGGTCACCGACTTAGGAGGATTTGCAGCCTCAACTTTCAAGCGAGGCTTGGAGTATATCAACATTCCGACAACCTTGTTAGGAGCCATTGATGCAGCAGTTGGAGGTAAAACCGGAATTAACTTCAATGGACTAAAAAATGAAGTGGGGGTAATAAATCCGTCTCAGAGCGTATTAATCGATGTCCAATTTTTCAGAACCCTCGATCATGAAAACTTTTTATCAGGGTATGCAGAAATGATTAAACATGGACTTATCTCTAACGAAAAAGTTTGGAATAACATCCTTAATTTTAATTTGGACTCAATTGACTACACTTTGCTTCCGAAATTACTAAAAGAATCGATTGAAGTAAAGCAAGAAATAGTAAAAATCGACCCCACAGAAAAAGGAATTCGTAAGGCTCTTAACTTTGGTCATACAATTGGTCATGCCTTCGAAAGTTATGCTCTTGAATGCGGTCAGCCCAAGCTACACGGATATGCAGTTGCATGGGGCATGATTTCAGAGTTATACTTATCATACAAAAAGTGTGGATTCGACAAAGATATTTTACGTCAAGCCGTTACCCTTATAAAAGAGAACTATGGAGCTTTGGAGATCACTTGCAAAGAGTATGATTTGTTATACGAACTAATGACTCATGACAAAAAAAATGAAGGAGATGGCAGAATCTTATTTACTCTTTTAGGAGGAATTGGAGATGTTCGTATAAATACAGACGTAACAAAAAAAGAGATATTTGAATCGCTCGACTACTATCGCGATTCCGTTGGACTTTAATTCTTAAATAAGCTCACAGTGGATATAATCATACATCACGCACCGCAAGCGATTTCCGGAGAAATAGTGCTTCCTGCATCAAAAAGCATCAGCAACAGAGCTCTTATCATAAATGCGCTAAATGGTTCTAATAATCCTATAAAGAATCTTGCACATTGTGATGATACAGATGTATTGTTGAAGAGTCTCAATAGCAAAGATAATCACTTTGACATTGGAGCAGCAGGGACAGCTATGCGTTTCCTGACGGCTTATTTAGCCAACAAACCGGGGAATTGGCACATAACAGGGAGCGAACGAATGAAACAACGTCCCATCGGGATTTTAGTGGAAGCACTCAAAACTTTAGGAGCAGAGATAACCTATCCGGAGAGAGAAGGATTTCCCCCTCTATCCATAAAAGGGAAAGCGATAGAAGGAGGAGATTTGCAATTGGACGGTAGCGTGAGCAGCCAATTTATCTCAGCCCTTTTGATGATTGCTCCAACCTTGAAAAAAGGATTAAACCTTCACCTTCAAGGGAAACTTATTTCTCAACCTTATATCCGAATGACATTAGAGATGCTTCGCCAATACGGAGTAGAATCCGTATGGGAAGGGAACAATATTTCAATAGCACCTCAAACTATTGAACCCACCATTTACAATGTAGAGTCAGACTGGTCTGCCGCCTCCTATTGGTATGCTATTGTAGCCCTTAGCAACAATTGCAAGATACAACTTCCTCATTTATACGAAAACAGTTTACAAGGAGACTCTCAGTTAGCAAAAATCTATTCTAACTTAGGAGTGAGAACAGAATTTAAAGACGGGGTAGTAATTCTATCTCAAAGCGAGAAAAACAGTTCACAATTTATCTACAATTTTGAGTCGGAACCAGACATCGCACAAACTGTTGTTGTCACATGTTGTGCTTTGAATAAACCATTCAGGTTTAGAGGATTGCAAACATTAAAGATAAAAGAGACAAACAGAATTGAAGCGTTAATCAACGAGTGCAAGAAAATAGGATTTCTCCTTTATGAACCTTGCGAAGGAGAGTTAGCGTGGGATAGAGAGCGATGTCCGAAAGATAGTTTACCCGAGATAGCCACCTACAAAGACCACCGAATGGCAATGGCCTTTGCACCCGCATCATTGGTATTGGGACCTCTAAAAATTAAAGATGCAGGAGTAGTTTCTAAGTCTTATCCCCTATTTTGGGATGATTTAAAAAGCGTTGGATTTGAATTGCAGCAAGTAGATTAAGAATTCTCCTATAAATATTTAAGAAGAGTTTCAGTGAATACTGAATAAATTCTTTCATCTATTTTGCAATAAATATATTATAATCACTATCTTTGATTTATAAATAACAAAATATTAAGTACAAAACAGAAAGTAACGAATTTATAACATATTAGCAAAAGAAAGAACTTTTTACTCGATTGGCAATTAATAATCTATAAGGGTTTAGGAAATTTTCACTCTTTTATATTTGTTTTAATGTTATCTATAATTAAGTGGCAAATCAAATTCAATTTTAAATAAAAATAAACAAAAAAACATTTGAACATGAACAAGCAACTATGGAATATGTACAAGGAGAGTTCGAAGGGGAAGTCTTGTATAGAACTATTCAATCCTGAAGTGGAAGATATCGCATTATCAGCTTTCAATATACGGAAGTACTCCTGCAATTGGGGTGAAGATAGTGTCGAAGATTCATATATAGATAATCTTTATGGAAAGTTTTATGTATGGTACCATAATTTTGATCAACGGGGTTTTTTCCCTAAAGAATGGACAAAGGAGACATACGAGAAATTCGCAGAAGAGTATGATATTCTCAAACCTGCTAAAGACAAAAAAGGGAACGTACAATATAATGATGACGATACCATTATCTTTGATGAGGACTCGTATTTTTTGAAGAAAAATCAATATCGACATAAAGCAGCTGAAATTCCATTTCTTTCTCTTCTATTATTCTATAATTTCGATGTATTTAAACCTATTCTATTACCTCGCAGATTTGACATCATTCAAAGAAATTGCGATGCACTTGGTATAGAAATGCCGTCAATACCTCATTCTAAGGATTACAAGTCCTACGTTAATTATTATTATGAAATCTGTGAATGTTGGAATAAATTCCAAAAGGAAAACGAAATGACAGATGCAGAATTATGTGCTTGTATTTATGACTTCGCCAATATGCTAATAGAGGAACCTGCAATAGATGAATTACCAAAACCAACGAATATCTGGCTTACAGGAGCTGATAAGGGAGATTTTACCTTTCTTGATACGTTAGGAAAAATTCATGGAAGTAATGACCAAAGTATATGGGCATGTAACGAAAGGACAAGACGTGGTGATATTGTTGTTCTTTATTGTACATCTCCAAGAAGTTACATTCATTCTATTTGGAGATCAAACAGTGGTGGAATATTTAATCCGTTTGACTACTATCATTGTAGGACAAAGGTGTGTAACGGTATTCTGACACCACATATATCTATAAAAGACCTAAAGAACGACAAATACATGTCAAAAATACCCATTGTAAAACGAAATTTACAAGGAATCAACGGGATTGAATTATCTGCAAAAGATTATTCAGAATTACTTCGAATGATTAAGGGAATGGGGGGTAAAACAACTGATTACCCCAAACTATTTGACTGTTCTAAGGTAGACTTTGGTGAAATCAAATTGGAAAAAGATGTAGAAAATAAAATCCTAATTCCATTGTTAAAAAAGATGGGCTATACAGAATCAGATTGGACACGCCAATTATCTCAAAAAGCAGGAAGAAAAGAAAAAGCAATTCCTGATTTCGTATTTTCCCCAAGGGAGAAAAGCATTTCGAGAATGCACCAATGGTTATTGAGGCAAAATTAGATATGGCTCCTGTTCATGAACTACAAAAAGCATTTAAGCAAGCATTATCATATGCTCGAATGCTTCGCGCATCCATTATGGGAATATGTGACAAAGAACGACTTATTTTGTATCGTGTTGATATAAATGGATCAGCAAATAGGAATAATCCTATTTTTGAAGATCATTGGGCTTCAATATATTCAAACTCAGACATAGGAGCTTCTCTAAACCATATTATAGGAAGAGAAATTATCAAAAGCTTATAATCTCATAAATTTACAATATATAAACTCATAATGCGAACTAGGAAGTTCACCCCATGGAAGGAGGGAGGACGCACCATTGCAGAAAATTGCCAGATGCTCTGTCGTGAATGTAATCGTAGGAAAGGTGGTGCATGATTCTCTATTGCACCCAAAGCATCTCATTTATGTAATGTAAATAATAGGTTTACAAGGTATTATCTTCGAAGGAGAACTAAAATTTACAAAACAGCAACTATCTTCATTCTTTGAGGTTAGTGATAGAACTATTAATAGTTGTTTGACTAAAAATGAAAAAGAACTTCGAGATAATGGCTACGAAGTTATTGTTGGTAATCAGCTGAAAAACTTCAAGTTAGCTTTTACTATAGACGATGATCGGGAAGTTAACTTCCTAATCAAATCGAATAAACTTGGTATATTTAACTTTCGTGCATTTATCAACATTGCTATGCTATTAAGTAAGAGTGAAAGAGCACGTGAAGTTAGAAGTCTTGTTCTTGATATTGTTATCGATACAATCAATAAACGCACAGGAGGAAACACAAAATATATCAATCAATGCGATGAAGATTTTGTATTTAATCTACTGAATAATAAAGATTATCATAAAGAGATGGTTCTTGCACTGAGAGACTGTGTTGCTCTTGGAAATATCAAATATATTTTATATAACGATAAGGTTTATAGGAGTGTGTTTAAAGAAGATGCCGATGAATATAGAAAGGTTCTTAAATTATCAAATGAAGATGACGAACGTCATACAATGTATTCTGAAGTATTAGACTTGATAGCAAGCTATGAAGCTAGTTTTGCCGATGAACTTCGAAAAGAATCATCTCAATTGGGGCGTAAATTAACTCAAGCAGAAACAGATGCTTTATATACGAAATTCGAACATCAACGGTTATGGGTACCACTTGTAAATAAAGCAAGATCTAAAATGGCAAGTCGGGATTTATGTTTTAGAGACGCATTGCATGCCAACTTAACAGAATACATAGGTGCGGTTCCTATACAAGAGAGGAGTTCTTCAACGGTATCTCCATTCCTCGTAACAAAGAGTTAATGCGCATCTATCGTGATGTGGAGTTGGTAGAGTCATTAGGCTCCGGGATACCCCGTATCTTGCATGCATACGGTGAAGATTGCTTCAAGTTTACAGATAACTTTATCCGCATAACTTTGCCTATAAGTGCTCATGACCATGCAAGTGACCATGCAAGTGTACAAGTGAAGAAACTTATATCTATATTGACTAGAGAAATGGGGCGCGCTGAATTACAAGAACTACTATCTATCAAGAATAGAGACTATTTTAGAACTGACTATTTGAATCCTGCAATTAATCAAGGGTATGTAGAACCGACTATTCCGGATAAACCTAATAGTCAAAATCAAAAATACCGCCTCACTTCAAAGGGAGCGGCATTTCATAAAAAATTTGAAACTGACAAATAGATATTATTTCAAAAGCATTAAAATAGTATTTACATCAAAAACTATGAATCATGATTTTTAGTTTTCGCCTTAATGGAGGGTAAAATAAAAAGGTGTAACAGAGTAAATCCGTTACACCTTAATTATGTAGATCGTCATCTTACTCCCACTCGATTTTATTTGATGTTGCAAAGTTAAAAATATTAAGTTTATTATCAATACTTTAACTCTATTTTTTGTTATTGCATGAGTGAACTGGTGTCAAAAACTGGTGTCAATATATTGATTTTTTATTCTTGTAGTTTTCTCTCTGCTACAGCAACAATTTTTGAAAAACCAACGATTAAAGGGTAAAACAATATACAATATGATAATGCTGAAACAATAGGAATCCAAGCAAAATCCTTATCCCCTAGTACAATCCAAAGAATAAATCCACCAATGATGTTAAGAACTAAAAGAATATTTGCTATTACTTTTATTGTACTAGCCCAAGTAGTGCTTATGTCTTTTATTTCTGTTGTTTCTGTTGTTTCATTTTTAATGAAAGATGAATATTTTAGTATTTCTTGGTATTCATCTTCTGTTACTTCAATTGGAGATTCTACTTCCTTTTCTATATAATGTTGCTTTTTGGTTTCATCATACTTTGCATCATATCTTTTGTAATTAAGATATTCTCGTATGACAGTCTTCTTGTTCTCGTCTGTCAATCCGAGTGAGATGAGTTTATCATCTCTTTGCTTTTTTTCTTCCTCTTTCATTTTGTTGATGAACTCTTGAACTTTCGCATCCATAGTATAACCATTTTATAATTATGTGCAATATTGCCTTACGGGTTGTACACATAAAAGAAGTGTGAGCCTATTAGTCTATATCCTACCGATAGGTTCACCACAAACCTTTGCAACGGATAATAGAAAACAGCTCACACCTTTGGCTATATATGTTTGGAATACATATAACACACCAAAGGAAGAACGTCCTATTTATTCCAGTTACAAATGATGATATGTGGTGATTCATCGATATGGAATAAAGCTAAACGCTTCCATTTATATGTCTGTTGCTATTTGCAACGTGGCAAAGATAGGAAGTTTTTAGCAAACGGACGTACTTTGTGAGCTGTTATTTTGTATCAAAGAGCAAACTCTTTTTTTATTCGTTGAACGGTGCTGGCACTAACACCACCTAACTTAGCAACATTACGCACTGAATACCCTTTGCGAAGAAGTGAAATTACTTCCTTATACTCTTCTCGTTTCTGTTCAGAAGTCTTCACAGAACATGGTTTCCTACCTAATTTTCCACCGTTCTTGATGTAACTATCCCTACCACTATTCAAGCGGTAAACAATGTTAGAACGTTCTATATTCGCCATTTCAGCAAGCACCATAACCATAATACTGGCAACTGGGTTTACCTCGCCATTGGGTTGCAAAGTATGGATACCAAGATTCTGAATGTAAACAGATACTCCCGATTCGTGAAGTTGCTCCAATGACTTCAATACTTGAAGCGTTGAACGCCCTAAGCGAGAAAGTTCAGAAAGCAGGAGATAGTTCACTTTGTTCTCAATGCAGTAGTTGATACACTCCATTAAAACCATACGATTTTCGTTCTTGGTAGCACCACTGATATGCTCTTCGTATGTTCCCATTAACTGGTATTCATTACGACTGGCAAAATGGGTCAAGTCCTCGATTTGACGTTGGGTGTTCTATCTGTCATTACTTGATGATACTCTGGCGTAAATTACTGCTGTCTTCATAATGGTTACTTCTTTAACACTGGCAAATATAACTGGAATATCCTGTTCCAGCAAATCCCTGATGCAGAAAATTCAAAGAATATTTTGAATACAAAAAATGCTGGGCTTGGGATATGAATACAGATTTATTTGAATACAAATTATTTATGAGTACAAGAGATAAACGATAAACAGATATGTTGAATTGAATATCAAGATTTTATATAAAAATTGAAGAAATGATAAATACTACCCTTGTTTTTAATGATTGTAAAAATCGTTTTATTTACTTGAATTGATAATAATTTTATCAAAATAAGTTATAAATATGATAATCATTATATTACGCTTATAAACAAGTAATGAGGGTGTCTCAAAATTCAATTTTTGAAGCACCCTCTTTTCTTTTCCTCAAAATTACTGGTAAAAAATGAACAGGAGAAATAGTAGAAAATGGTACTAGTGTCAAATTACATTCGTTAACAAAAGTACTAAAAAACCTTCCTGAGGGCACTGGAGGCTATATATCAATAAAATAGCCTCAACTTTTTGAGGGTTGAGGCTATCTAAATATGCTTTAAAAAGGGGTTATTTTACTCCCACTCGATTGTTGCGCTTGGTTTCGGACTCATATCGTAGCAAACACGATTTACGTTCTTCACCTCTGTTAAGATACGTTTGGTAATCTTATCCAATATTGCCCAATCGATATGTTCGATAGAAGCTGTCATTGCATCAATAGTGTTCACCGCACGAATAATTACAGGCCAATCGTATGAACGAGCGTTATCCTTCACGCCCACCGACTTAAAGTCCGGCACAATGGTAAAATATTGCCAAACCTTTTTGTCCAATCCTGCCAAATGAAACTCCTCTCTCAAGATTGCATCCGACTCACGAACAGCCTCCAAACGGTCGCGTGTGATTGCTCCCAAGCAACGCACACCTAAGCCGGGACCCGGGAATGGTTGACGATACACCATTTCGTATGGCAAACCTAACTCAACACCACATGCGCGAACCTCATCTTTGAATAGTTGCAATAGTGGTTCAACCAATTGGAACTGCAAATCTTCCGGCAAGCCTCCAACATTGTGATGAGACTTCACCATCTTTGCAGTCTTAGTACCACTCTCCACAATATCCGGATAGATAGTTCCTTGTCCCAAGAAATCAATACCATCCAATTTACGAGCTTCCTCTTCAAATACACGAATAAACTCTGCTCCAATGATTTTGCGTTTCTTCTCCGGATCTTCTACACCCTCTAATTTACCTAAGAAACGATCTGTAGCATCCACATATACCAAGTTTGCATTCAACTGGTTTTTAAACACCTCTATCACATTCTCCGACTCTCCTTTTCTCATCAAACCATGATTCACGTGTACACATACCAAATTATTGCCAATTGCCTTTAAAAGCAAAGCAGCTACAACAGAACTGTCAACACCTCCACTCAATGCCAACAACACCTTTTTATCGCCAACTTGCTTTCTAATCAACTCTATTTGGTCATTTACAAAATTCTTCATATTCCAATTAGCCTCTGCTTTGCAAGTATCGAATACAAAGAATTTTACAGCCGCTTTTATTGCTTCTTCATCATCTGTAAATTGAGGCAACTTTACGTCACAAAGAGCCTTATCATGTCCTGCTGCAATGATAGGGAATCCTGCTTTATAAATCTCAGGATTAACATCAATCGCAACACCATCAATTACATTGTTTGGGCCACCATTGATGATAATACCCTTTACATTAGGCAACGCTTTTAACTCCTCTACTGTAATGTCGTGTGGATGAATTTCACTATAAACACCCAATGCACGAATGGCTCTGGCAAGTACTGTATTTTCATGACTTCCCAAATCCAAAATAACGATCATATCTTGTTTCATATTAAATGAATTATATAATGTGACAAATATTTTTTCTAACTATAAAAATTAATGCAATTGTAATATGGGGGGACCATTAAGGAACCGCTGTAGGCTTGGAGCGTTTCAAAGAATTCGATGGATGTGAATTTAGCAATTCATCAAATAAAAGATCAGACTCATCCATTGAATCTAAGATATGTCTTGCTTGTAAATAATAGGGTTCCCTCTTTTTTAAATTTTCATTTATAAATTCATACAACTCTTCATCATTTTTCTGAGCCAATAGCGGTCTTCCCTTTTTTGCAGTCTTTAAATAATCAAAAAGAGTATCCACAGAAGCTTGCAGATAGATGGTTTCTCCGGTTTGATTCATTAATTCGATATTGTCAAAAAAACAAGCGGTTCCTCCCCCGGTGGATATAATCACATCCTCCATAGCAGAAACCTCCTCTAACATTGCTCTTTCCAACTTTCTGAATTCCTCTTCACCTCTCTCCTGAAACAGCTGAGGAATTGTCTTGAATTGCCTTTTTTCGATATATGCATCCAAATCTATAAACTGCAATCCATACTTATCCGAGATGCGCCTACCTGTATAGGTTTTTCCACATCCCATATAGCCTATTAAATATATTTTTTTACCAATCATCGTAGTTATAATCTTCGTATGAGTCGTATGAATCGTATGAATCTGACGAATCATCGCTACTTGAATCATCGCTCCAATCCTCACCATCACCCCAAAAATCACCATACTCACTTTCCGGAGGAGGAGGCATTGCAGAACGGGAAAAATGGATAGGAACAATTAAAGCCACTTTCACACGCTCACCATTCAAATCTCCCGGTTTAAACACCGGCAACCCGGACAATATGCGAAGTGCCTCCTCATCGTATGCCTCGTTAACGGATTGAATAATCTCTGCACGCGAAGCTCTTCCGCACCTATCTATAACAATCTGAACTGCCACCGTCCCCTTTGCCAAATGTACTACACTATCTTTTTTATCTTCTGAATATTCTACCGACTCGATAACCTCCGGATACTCTAAATTGGCATGAACAAACCGAATCAATTCCACATCTCCGCCATTGGGAAATTCAGGGAGGTTCAAATCTTTCGGCCATTTCCCATAGGTTCCTCCATATATAGGAGAGTCAACATCATCTACACAACCGGGATAAAGCTCTTCGAACTCCGCATAACGATCTTGTGCGACCAATGCTGTTGCCACAAAGAATAAAGAAATTACCAACAAGGATTGAATCATTTTTCTCATAATCGTCTCCTCCTCTCCATTTTAAAATAATGAAATTTGACCACTATCATCACTAAAATCCTCGCTCTCGGTCTCCTCTTCCACCTCCTCTTCCGGCTCAGGGAATCGCAATGGTTCCAACTCCTCAATTTTAGCTATCTCCCAAGTATGAATACGTTTCCCTTTAGCTGTAAAACGCTTTATACCAATAAACTCTTCAGCATCAATTTCCATTGGTTCACGGAACGAGTCGCCGCCACCAAATGTAACTTGAAGTCGAGGATAATAGGTATCCGTAATAAACAACAACTCAGACTTTGGATTATCACCTATAAAGCTCAATTTCTTATTAGTAGGTTCAAATACAAATCGTTTCAAATATTTATACTTTTCATTGGCATCATACAAAGCCACTGTCCAAACCTTTTCAGGCTCAAACTTCTCTATAATCTTTAAATCATCATCAAAATGATTTGTATCTTCAAATCCTGTCAAATAATACTCACCCTTAGACGATACCACCAACAATTTATCCTCTGTATGGAATTCACCCAACAACTCACCTCTTCCATCATAATTTAAACGCAACACATCCTTATCAAACCAAACAGACCTTCCTCCCAAGGTTGAAGAACCCTTTTGCTTTAGGGTGATAGTTAGCACATCATTTTTGGTCAAAAGGTTTCCTCGAGCTTGGCGACCTTTTATAGCCAACTCACCAAAATCTCTCTCTAAGATCGGATTTTTCAGCCTCAACTTCGGCTTCAATTTCACTCTGATAACCTCAGCCTCCGCATTAGAATTGGCAGAGAAATAAAGAATTTTCGAACCGGCTGTCCCCTGTGTTATATCATAATCTTTGTCTCGAGAAACTCCCGTTACGGCAAATCGTTTGTAGAACACGGCACCCGCCTTGCCATCTCTATACACTACATTATAAATTGTTCTTTTATCATTTTTCTTAAACACGTTGACATACAATAAATCCTTTCCAACGTATTTTTTATCTTGAACCTTCATGATTTGATACTTTCCATCTTTATGTATCACTATTATATCATCAAGATCCGAACAATTACAAATGAATTCAGACTGTTTCAATCCTGTTCCCACAAAACCTTCATCCCAATTAACATACAATTTCTCATTCGCCTCTACCACTTTTGTAGCATTAATTGTCTCAAAATTACGCAATTCTGTCAAACGAGGATAATCCGCTCCATATTTACGTTTCAATGTTTTGTACCAAGCAATAGTATAAGCAACCAAATTAGCCAAGTTATGCTCTACATCTTCTATCTTCTGTTTCAATTCAACAATTTTTTCTTCCGATTGCTCTGAATTGAAGCGCAAGATTCTTGCCATTTTTATCTCCAAAAGACGTAATATATCTTCGCGTGTTACATCACGAATCAATAATTTGCGGAATGGCTCCAACTTCAACGAAATAAAGTCAACAACCGCATCTAAATCTTTACTCTCCTCAAACTTCTTCTCTTTATAAATACGCTCTTCGATAAAGATTTTCTCCAAAGAACAGAAATTCAATTTCTCCAACAACTCTTGACGCTCAATCTCCAATTCTTGTCGCAAGAACTCTTTTGTACGATCTACCGAATTTTTCAAGACATCACTAACTGTCGAGAAGACCGGTTTATCATCTTTGATTATGCAACAATTAGGAGAGATGCTCACTTCACAATCGGTAAACGCATATAAAGCATCAATTGTCTTATCTGACGAAGTTTTACTCTCTAAGTGAATGATAATCTCCGCTTTATCCGAAGTATTATCCTCCACCTTTTTTATATTTATTTTTCCCTTATCATTGGCAGCCACAATTGATTCCATCAACGAATCTGTTGTTTTCCCAAATGGCACATCATTGACAACCAATGTTTTGTTATCTAATTTACTTATTCTTGCTCTTACCCTGACTTTCCCTCCTCTTTCGCCATCATTATAACGAGAAACATCCAACAAACCACCGGTAGGGAAATCCGGGAACAATTCAAAGTCCCTATCTTCCAAATAATCAATGGCAGCATCAAGAATTTCGTTTACGTTGTGAGGCAGAATTTTAGTAGATAAACCCACAGCAATACCTTCAACCCCCTGAGCCAACAACAATGGGAATTTAACCGGCAAGGTAACCGGCTCATTTTTCCTTCCGTCATACGAAAGTTTCCACTCTGTCAACTTTGGACTATACAATACATCCAACGCAAATTTGGACAAACGAGCCTCGATGTAACGAGGAGCTGCAGCTCTATCCCCGGTGAGAATATTACCCCAGTTTCCTTGACAATCAATCAACAAATTTTTCTGTCCCAACTGCACCAAAGCATCTCCAATGGAAGCATCTCCATGTGGGTGATATTGCATGGTCTGACCCACGATATTTGCCACTTTGGTGTAACGCCCATCATGCATCTCTTTCATCGTGTGCAAAATTCTTCTTTGCACCGGTTTTAGTCCATCCTCAAGATAAGGTACTGCACGATCTAAGATTACATAGGAAGCATAATCCAAAAACCAAGTACGAAACATCCCCGGTAGATGCATCATTTGATCACCTTCCAAAACATCGGGATTAAAGCTATTTCCTGATGGTGTTGTGGGTTGCGTTTCCTCTTGTATTTCAGCCTCTTCTTTTATATCGTCTGCCATGAGTAATGATTGTCTTTGATTTAGGGTGTAAAATTACATCTTTTCTTAAAATTCTACAAGTCAAAATAAGATGCTAATTAAAAATAATTGCAAAAAAAGTTATTAAGAACGTAGAAAAGTAACCTCGTACAAAAGGTAACTTTTACTCTTTAATTTCCAAAAATAAAATTGATGCAAGTTTGCTTTGGATTGTCTTACGGTTGTTTAGAGCCTTTAAAAATTAACGTTCCTCCATCTCCTAAAATCGCTATATTTACAGAAATTTGGTTAATCTTTGGAGTGAGTTTCCCTGAAACTACAGCTTTCACAACAGATCCATTAACAATTACCTCTCCTTCTTCTTCAAAGTTCCACTCATCAATACTATTTTTAACTTCTTCAACAGCAACTTCAGTAAATACTAAATCCTCTATCGATAGCAAACCGGATTTTACTTTTGGGAAAGTAATGTCAATTGTATTATCATCAAAGGCTTGTACTTCAACAATAGCTTTGTCATTAACGGTTGACAATCCTTGTGATGTAGCCCTTTCAATCATACCTACATACTCTCCTGTAGTGGTTGCTAATCCGGAAATGGGTTGCTCTCCTTGGTTACTCAAATCCTCTTCATTCTCGCATGACGGTATGAACACCAATGCCATAGCCATCATCATAAACATAAAAAATTTCTTCATACAGTTTACTTTATATTATTCATTAACTCTACAAATATAAGAAATTCCAATAAAAAAAGCGCATAACCCCAACAGAAGTTATGCGCCTAACTTTATTCTTTATGTGAAATTATTTTGTTCCTACATAATCCAAAGTAATACCAAGACTCAATACAGTTACAGCGAATTCCAATTTTCCTTTTTCTCCATTAGGAGTAATCTTACCTTCAACAGATACAGGTTGAGAATCTCCCATAATTTGTACTTCTTGAGACTCCAAAGAGAAACTCCACACTCCATCTTTACCAACTACATCAATACCTTCAAATTTCATATCATTGATTGGAATATTCATGATAGTAATAGGATCTAATGACAAGTTGATTTTATCGTTTCCAACAGTTTCAACATTCACATTCAAGTCTTCAGCGATTGCAGTTCCTGCAGAAGTTAAATCTCCAGAATATTTTCCACCCAATTGCTCATAAGAACTTGTTTCTTCTTTAGTCTCATTTTTAGTTCCTTCTTCCTCATCTCCACATGAAGGAATTACTACAAAACTTAGGGCAAGCATAAGTACCCATAACAATTTTTTCTTCATAACTTTTTCAATTTTTATTAATAATAGTTCTACTTTTATAGAAAGGACTGAAAACTCGTTATCAGTTTTCAATTTTCCCCGACAAATGTATATCTTTTTTAGCAATTACAAAGCATTGCAACTGCTAATTTTTTAGCTACGTCTTCTCCTTTTAACTTTTCTACAAGGGCAAAGCCAAATTCCATTGCGGTTCCTGCCCCGCGCGAAGTGATGATATTTTGAGAAACAACAACTCGTTCTTCAGAGAATTCTGCACCCAACAAAAACTCTTCAAAAGATGGATAACATGTTGCACGGTGACCATTCAACAAACCTAATTTACCCAAGACCATTGGGGCTGCACAAATTGCAGCCAACATCTTGCCGTTTTGAAAATTAAAACGAAGCAACTCTGCCAAATCAGGATGCGCCTCTAAATTCAATGTTCCCGGCATTCCTCCCGGCAAAACCAATAATTCTCCATCTGAAAAATCAGTCTCTTCAAACAAGGCGTCTGCTGTTACTGCTATCCCGTGCGAACCTGTCACCACTTTTTCTCCGGTAACAGAGATTAATTGCACTTCAATATCCGCTCTTCTTAGTATGTCAACAGGAGCCAATGCTTCAACCTCTTCAAATCCTGTCGCTAAAAATAGGTAAACCATATCTTATTTTAATTTTAAATTATACGTAATAGTACCATACTGAGTATGATTGCCTTCAATCTTATTAAATTTAGTCTTTTTTGCAGCAGCTATTGCAGCTTGACGAACAGACTCTTCAACGATGGTACCCCCCTTAATGGATGCATCAAAAACATTTCCATCCTTGTCCACCTTTATACTGACAATGATACGACCTTCCACTTGTTCATTGTACACAGGACGCGCAATTTCCCCTCTTGGGGCTCGTCCGGATAATGAATAAGAGTTATTGCCACCTTCCGTTGCCAAACCTCCGGGTTGCGAATCACTTGTTCCAAACGGATTTCCTTTGCTTCCAGAAGAATTTCCATCAACACCTTTTGAGTCTGTTTCTGTTCCGGAACCACCTGCACCGGTACCACCTCCTTTAAATCCACTCATTTGCTGAGCAATAGCATTTTTAATGCTATCCTTCCTTCTTTGTTCAGCCAGCTGTCTCTGACGCTCTGCCTCTTGTTTTCTCTGCTCCTCCAACCGTTTTTGTTGTTCCAATTTCCGCTTCTCTGCCTCCTCTCTTTCTCGCTTTAGCTCCTCCTCGCTTTTTTCTTTCTGCATGGCAACACTCTCCTCAATATTCTGAGTCTGATACTCCTCCACACCCGGGTCTGCTGCACTATTTTCTTGAAGAGCCTCCAATTCTTGAGCCACTTCAGAAGCCGGAGTTGGTTCAAAAAAATCTTGCGCACCAAAATCTTCGGTACCCATAGCAATCTCTAACCCCTCTTCCTCTTCCGGAACAATTCGTTCCAAAACAGTATAGGCCAAAATAAGGAACAATATTAGGTAAAATATGGCGGTTCCTATTGCTGCTATTATTTTAGGTTTCGTTTCTTTATCCATGTCATTCTTTCATCGGACGTGTGGCGATAACCAATTTAAACTTATTATTATTGGCAATGTTCAATACCTTAACGACCTCTCCGTAAGGGATAGATTCATCAGCATACAAAGCCACATACATTTCAGGTTCTTCCGTTACAACTTGTTGCAAGAAAGGTTCAATTTCATCAAATGAAACCATACGCTCCTTCTCTTTTCCAAACGCAACATAGTAGTTCAACTCCTTATCAATTGTTACTCTTGATAAAGGTTTGGCAGATGTTTGTTGTTTACTTTGTGGCAACATCAACTTGATCGCATTAGGATGCACAACTGTTGATGTCAACATAAAGAATATCAATAACAAAAATACGATATCCGTCATAGATGACATACTGAAACTTGCATCTGCTTTATTTCTTCTTTTTAACGCCATTTTCGTTATTAATTTGCAGGTTCATTCAAAATATCCATAAACTCCAACGAACGTGCTTCCATATCATGCACCACTTTGTCCACCAATGAGATTAAATAGTTATAAGCGAAAAAGGCAATAACTCCTACAATCAATCCTGCCACTGTGGTAACCATTGCTGTATAAATTCCTCCTGCCAAAAGCGACACATCAACGTTATTCCCTGCATTAGACATATTGAAGAATGCCTCGATCATACCAATTACAGTCCCTAAAAATCCAATCATCGGACCTCCTCCCGCAGTTGTTGCCAACAGCGATAAACCCTTCTCCAATTTAGCGATTTCCAAATTTCCCACATTCTCAATGGCTACCATCACATCATTCATCGGGCGACCCAAGCGAGTGATTCCTTTTTCTATCATTCGCGAGTATGGGGTATCTGTATTCTTACAAAGTGTCAACGCTGCATCAATCTTCCCCTCATTAATATAGTCTTTTATCTTATTCATGAAAGTTGTATCCTTATAAGAGGCTTTTCTGATAACCAACAAACGTTCAATAAAAATATATACTGCTATAATTCCTAAAAGCAACAACGGAATCATTATCCATCCGCCTTTTAAAGCCATATCCAATAGGTTTAAGCTCGCTACTTCTGCCTCTGCTGCCTGTAATAATACTGTTAAAACCATTTCCTATTTTTTTATTGTTAATACTATTTCTTCTTTGTAACTTTTTGCTATTATTCCGTTTGATGTTTATTATCAAACGCAAAAGTTCCTATTTTCGTGTTTTAAGATTCAACTTAAGACTACTTATGTTAGTTTCTATCTCTTTTTTATCGTAAATCTTATTTTCGATGCTTTCCGGTTACGCTAAAAAAGAGGTTACAGAAGTTATCTCTAATCACTCTGAGTCTCTTAGGCAATTTTTATATTCACGGATAGTTGTTTCCAATCCTAAATACAATGCATCCGAAATAAGAGCATGACCAATAGAGACCTCCTTCAACCAAGGAATATTTTTGCTAAAATAAGTCAAATTTTCCAAACTTAGGTCATGTCCGGCATTAATTTCTATATTCAATTCTTGAGCTAAGAGGGCAGCTTGCACAAATGGAGCAACTGCATCCTCATTAGAAATTCGACCAAAATCAGAGGCATAAGGCTCTGTATATAATTCTATTCTGTCTGTTTTTGTCTCCGGAACGACAGAAATATTTTCTAAATCGGTTCCAACAAAGATAGAAGTTCTAATTCCCACCGAATGCAATTTTTCTATCACCTCGGTCAAGAATTGTTTATGTTCCAACACATTCCAACCTGCATTGGAAGTTATTGCAGTCGGAGGATCCGGCACCAATGTAACTTGGTCCGGTTTAACATCCATCACCAACTTCAAAAAATCTTCAGAGGGGTATCCTTCGATATTAAACTCTTTTGTCACTATGGATTTTAAATCATATACATCAGCATATCGTATATGTCTTTCATCTGGACGAGGATGCACCGTAATGCCATCAGCCCCGAACCGTTCACAATCTGCTGCTACTTTCAAAATATCCGGCACATTTCCTCCGCGAGCATTACGAAGAGTTGCCACTTTATTAATATTTACGCTTAATTTTGTCATCTTTTAAAAATGTAAATCGTGTCCCATTCTCTCTTTTTTTGTTCGCATATAAAACTCATTGTATTTGTTGGGTTTAATTTCGATTGGGACATTCTCCACAATCTCCAAACCAAAACTCTCCAAACCAATTCGTTTAACAGGATTATTGGTCATTAATTTCATTTTAGACACTCCCATTTCTCTCAAGATATGCGCTCCCACACCATAGTCTCTCTCATCCGGTTGGAATCCTAAATGCACGTTAGCATCAACAGTATCCATTCCTTTTTCTTGCAATTTGTATGCCTCAATCTTCTTCATCAACCCAATTCCTCTTCCCTCTTGATTCATATATACCAAGATTCCTTTCCCCTCTTTTTCTATTCGCTCCAAAGCTACTTTCAATTGTTCTCCACATTCGCAACGCAAAGATCCAAATATATCTCCGGTTGCACAAGAAGAGTGCACACGAACCAAAATAGCTTCATCTTTCTTCCATTCTCCTTTTGCCAAAACAATATGTTCTTGACCATTTGAAACTTGCCGGAATGGTGTTAATTTGAAATCTCCATATTTAGTTGGCAGATGAACTGTTTCCCCTTTCTCTATAAGTGATTCTGATTTCAAACGATAGGCAATAAGGTCTCTAATCGAAATAATCTTAATGCCGAATTGTTTTGATTTCTCTATCAACTGAGGCATACGCGCCATACTACCATCATCATTCATGATCTCAATCAAAGCAGCAGCCGGTTGCAACCCCGCCAAACGGGCTAAATCTACTGCCGCCTCTGTGTGTCCTGCCCTTCTCAACACACCCTTATCTTGGGCATACAAAGGGTTTATATGACCGGGACGACCAAAAGTTTGCGGCGTAGAGTTAGGGTCTGCCAACGCTCTGATCGTTGCGGCTCTATCTGAGACTGAAACACCGGTTGAACACCCCTCCAACTTATCGACAGTTACCGTAAACGGAGTGCCCAACATGGAAGTGTTGTTCTGAACCTGCATCTCCAAATCCAACTCTTTGCAGCGCGACAAGGTTATCGGAGCACACAATACTCCCCTTCCCTCTTTCAACATAAAATTGATTTGCTCTTCCGTTATTAACTCTGCTGCCACGACAAAATCACCTTCATTCTCTCGGTCTTCATCATCAACAACGATAAGAAATTTCCCTTGTCGAAAATCTTCAATAGCCTCTTCTATTGTATTTAACTGAAACGGTTTCATCTATATATCTTTATTTTTTCCTTCCTAATTATTTTAGCAATATCTTGATTCTAACTCTGTGGAGAGGATGGAATATTGTTGCTCCCCTCCCTTTCACTACTTTGTTTTCTCGATTTAGACTTGAAAAATTGAACAATCTTATTTACCCAATTTTTTATCGCAGAGAAATCAATTGAATCTACTTGGTCCGTTGCCGCTTTGTAGGTCAACACAATTCCCAATGGGAACAAGACAAAAGAACTCAACCAAATTCCCTGCCATACCGGCCAAACCACCTCGCGTGCCATCTTATATCCGGAATTATCAATTATGTAGTAAACCAAAAATAAGATAACTGAAATAACTGCCGGAAATCCTAAACCTCCTTTACGAATAATCGCTCCCAATGGTGCAGCAATAAAGAAAAATATTACGCATGCAAAAGCTAACGTAAACTTTCTGTGTCGCTCTATATCATAACGAAAAATCCGTTTGATATCTGCCTCTTTAGCAGAATAAATAAACGGCTGATCCATTTTCATACGCTTCACCTGCCTTTCTGCACGATTGATTCTATCCTGCACTTGAGCAGGATCCATTTTATTCCATAAACTTTGATAAGAGTATATAGTGTAATCTTTTATCGAGTCTGCATAATACAAATTTTTAATACTCAATAATCCTCTGTCGAAATAGTGATGATTATACAACTTCCTATTTGCCTCATCTATACTATCCGCATGGGCTTGCATCGAGTCTATATCCACCGTCAATGCTTTTAAATCTTTACCCAGATAACGATTAGACATAACCGACTCATCCAACATATCAAAATTGGCATCAAATTCGATTAAAATATCTTTTTTTGAGAAAGACTCTCTTCTGTAAGGAACAGCCTTTGCATTAGAGACTTGATTTTTCAAGTTTTCAAAAGACTCTCCGGAGTATAAGGACATCAAAAGACTCTTTTTGTCGCTTGCCGACTTCAACCTACCGGAATCTGCCGCCATAACCACAGCATTCTCAAAACCTTTGGAAATATCATAAATCATGATGTCACGCAATAATTTTGTATCCGGATCTTTTTCCCGTACATATATATTATACCCATCAATCCCTTGGTAAAAAACTCCCTCCGGAATCTCCACCTCGGGCGATTTTTGCTTAATAGACAACAACAAAGTCCACAATTTAGTTTGAATTGCCGGCATCGCATAATTGGAATAGACCACCTCACCAATACTAACCAACGAAACAAAAACAATAAACGGACGCATAATTCTGAATAACGAAATCCCGGCAGCCTTCATTGCCAAAAGTTCTAACTTTTCCCCTAAATTTCCAAAAGTAATTAAGGAAGAGACCAAGATTGTCATAGGCATAGCCATGGGAACAGATGAAAGGACAGCGTAGAAAAAGAATTTAAACAAAACACTGAATTCCAAACCCTTACCTATCAAATCATCTATACGCTGCCACAAAAAAAGCATCAAAACAAAAAACAGACAGACTAGGAAAGCTGCAAGGAAAGTTCCTATGTAACTCTCTATCAAAAAGGTATACAATCGTTTGATACGCATCTTATTCCGTTGTAATTATCGTGACAAAGATACTAAAAAGATTTAGAAGCTGTTTTATATTTAAGTCAAATTCTGTAATTTAGGTAAAAATGGTTTTGAAAGAGAATTCAGTTTTGATTACCTACAAAAGAAGATATAGAGACAATACAAACCCATCAACCCTTAAACAGGGAAGTATGTCCTCTCTATCTGTAACAAAAACTTACATTACTACTGATTCTGAGGGAACTTTCAGTAAATATGTTTTTTTAAAATTTTAGAAGTTGTTCAAAACTTATTTTACACCTGTAGGAGAGAAAAAAATTAAGAAACTTATAGACCTAAATTAATTCTCAACTGCTCAATTTGAGTATTCCACAAATCAATTGCATCCTCCAACTCGTCTGCGTCAGAGAAATCGGATATGGTTAATACAATATCATTTGTCAATTCGTTTTGAGATAAATTCAATTCGAAAAATAGTTGAGGATCGTCCTCTTCCCACTTAAATCTCACACATTTATTAAGACGCATTTGGAGTAGATCTGCATTTTGCTGAAACTTATTCCACACAAAAGTAAACCTCTCACCATCTACCAACACATCATCTGCAAACCACGTTGACAATCCCTCCGGAGTACTGATACTGGACCACAAAGCAGCCAATGATGCGTTATCAAAAACATACTCCAACTGATAATTCTCTTTCATACACTTCACATCTAATTTTTCGGGGTTTTCCCCGCATTTATACTAACAACTTTAAAGAAGCCGTTTAAGGAAACCTCTACCTATCCCCTAATCCACTGCTCCTATAAAATTAGAATATAATGTTAAACAGAGAAATTCGATTCTCCATTTTCGGTCGGCAAGATACTCTTTTTTATGGAAATGCTAAAGCATCACAAGAATTTTTTAAATATTTTTTATTTTCTTGAGCCTCTAACTCTATTTTCATTCTTTGCTGCAAAATCCTTCCAGCTGCTAAATTTCTTTCCGGACGTAAGAGATTTCGACTGAAAATAGTGACATAAAGCTACAGCCAACGCATCAGTTGCATCCAACTGTGGCAATAGTTTTTCTTCTGAAATTTTTAAATATTGCACCAACATTTTAGCAACCTGTTCTTTAGAGGCAGCTCCATTTCCTGTTATAGACATCTTGATTTTAAGCGGAGCATACTCAGCAATAGGAAGATCTCTTTGCAAAGCAGCAGCAATTGCCACGCCTTGTGATCTCCCTAACTTCAGCATAGATTGAACATTTTTACCAAAAAACTGCGCTTCTATGGCAAACTCGTCCGGCAAAAATTTTTCAATCAATAGGATTACAAAATCATATATTTTCTTCAGTTTCAGATAGGTATCACCCTCTTTGCGCAAATCTAAAATACCCATATCCATCATTTCTATTTTTGCGCCTACAATTCTAATCACCCCAAAACCCATCACGTTGGTTCCCGGATCTATTCCCAATATTATTCTATCTTTCTCCGCTATCATAGATTAACTCTCTATTACAATTCACAAGGTCTCAAAATAGTTGAAAAATAGAGAACTCTCTCACCAAATTGTTCACGAATTGCCAACTCCTTTTGCGCAAAAAAACCTTTTTTGAAAGAATTTAGGTCATGAACATCTTTTGATGAAAACTGCAACGAGTAGGAAACTCCCTCCTCTTCCGAGGTCAAAACCTTCGTTAAACGAGCATCAAAAACCAATTTTGTTCCCAATGCCTCCGGAACATACGTAGAACGCAACCAATTTAAAAACTGTTGCTCTATCTCTTTCCCTACTAAATATGTTGTATTAAGTATCATGATGATTCCAATTTAATCTTTCCACTTACTCCACAAAGGTAGTGGATTTCGCAAGATTTTCCATCTTTGGAAAGTTCTTTTTCGTAATTTTCCAAATAATAACATTGTCAATCTAAGAAACTGTTTTAACTTTATATCGAATTTCTAATTTACATTCATTCTATCATGACAGGTTTAATTGATCTATATAAGCAACTAACAGGCGAGACTCCGGAGTGCTTCCCTATCAAAGGAGAGGGGTCTAATCGTAAATATATTCGTATGTCATCTCTGAATCACTCTTTGGTGGGGGTAATAGGTGAAAATATTACCGAAAACCAAGCTTTTTTTTACATTTCCAACCATTTTCTTGAACAAGGCCTTCCCGTTCCAAAAGTTTTGGCTATCAGCAAAGATAAATTGAGGTACATCCAAGAAGATTTAGGCAATGTTTCGCTATTCGACCTTCTCGCAAAAAAAGAGGGGGTGAGCAACTCGGAAGAGGTGAAAAGTATTTTAATTAAATGTATTTCCATACTCCCTGATCTGCAATTTAAGGGGGGCGATAAATTTGATTTCCAGCAATGTTTCCCACTGCCTGAAATGGATGAACGGGCTATCTTATGGGATCTTAACTACTTCAAATATTCGTTTCTGAAATTAAAAGAATGCGATTTTTCTGAACCTCTTTTGGAGGATGATTTCTCTCGTCTGAAAGATGATATACTGAAATTGTCCAACACTCAAACATTCATGTATCGCGATTTTCAGAGCAGAAATGTAATGGTCGTTAATAATCAACCTTTTTTTATTGATTTTCAGGGTGGTAGGAAAGGACCTATTTACTATGATCTTGCCTCTTTCCTATGGCAAGCAAAAGCCAATTTCTCCGAAGATGAAAGGAAAGAGTTAATAGAGATATATAGTCAATCATTAGCAAAATACCTATTGATAGGCGAAGAAACGTTTTTGAAAAATCTAAATTTGTTTGTTCTCTTCCGAACTTTACAAGTGTTAGGGGCTTACGGATTCAGGGGCTTGTTTGAGCGGAAAAGTCATTTCATAGAGAGTATTCCGTTTGCCTTGAAAAATTTACATTCATTGCTTTTAGAAAACGACTTCTCCGCTTACCCTCATTTGGTGAAAGTACTGAATAACTTATGCGAGAAAGAACTTGCAAAATCTTTTGAACAAAATCAAACTCTCTCTAAAGAACTGAAAGTGAGGGTGTTTAGTTTCTCTTACAAAAAAGGTATTCCGGAAGATCAATCCGGGAATGGAGGTGGATATGTCTTTGATTGTCGCGGTGTACATAATCCGGGCAAATATGATGAATACAAACCTCTGACCGGCTTAGACCAACCTGTTATCGACTTTTTGGAAGAAGATGGAGAGATTACTATTTTCTTAAAACACATTTATGCATTGGCAGAGAAGCATGTGGCAAGGTACATTGAACGAGGATTCAATTCGCTGATGTTTTGCTGTGGTTGCACCGGAGGACGTCATCGCTCCGTCTATTCTGCACAACACTTAGGCGAATACATTCACCAAAAGTTTGGTATTGAAGTAGAGATTATTCATCGTGAAAGAGGTATTACTCAGGTGCTCCCTTCTTCAAAATCAAGGTAGTAGCTCCCAACGTGATGATGTCTCCCTCTTCAAGAATGCGTTTTTCTTTCTTCTGCAAAATGTCATTCATCACAAAAGTCCCTACAAGGCTATCATAATCCGTTACAGAATGAACCAACTCTCCTACTTTATTCTGTTCTACCGATATAATGCAATGCTTTCTATCCATACTCATATCACCGGTTTGGATAGGAGCATTGATTTCTGTTCCTAAGCAACGACGTCCAAACATATTCTCACCCAATTGAAGCGGAATAATTTGTTTCTCACAGAAAACATTCTCAACCACCACAATATGTCCATAACGGAAATCCACCTGTTTATTCTCAACTTTCGACTTAAATTTCACGCTGAAATTTTTTCCGCAATTATCACAATGAAAAAGCAGAGAATGACCCGGCTCAATCCTACTCTCTTCAAAACGAACAAACTCATCACATTTTGGACACCTTATTTTTCTCATATATTTCTATTTTTACACTTAGGGTAATTACTACAAATCACCTCAAATTCAACTTAATACTGAAATAACGGAAGGAAATCTTTTCAGACTCAACACTCCGGAAATAATTTGCAAATTATGCGCAAATATTCGGAAGACAAAGGTATAAAATTTTCGCTTTGGCACAAACCGAGTAAAGGATTACAAGAGCTAATTTATAGCCTTCGCTTAGTTCTTTCGCCTATCCGTACGTTCTTTCATTTCTTTATTGTATCTTTGTCTCCTCAACAAATGAAGGCAATGAAAAAACAACAATTTAAAACTCGAAAGAAAGATCGGGAAACGTCGTTCTTCGTTAACGAGAGTTCCTTGTTATTTGACTTCTTGTTCAAAAAAATGGGAAGCATGAGTAAAACATCTATCAAAGGATTGCTCCAGAAAGGACAAGTATTCGTTAACGACCAGATTGTAAAACGTGGCGAAACGCAATTATCACCCCAAGACAGGGTGAGAATCAGTTTTACTCAAAGTTCAAATGGTCTTCGTCATGCACAACTCTCCATTCTCTACGAAGACGATGCAATTATCATTGTCAACAAAGGAGCCGGACTGCTTTCTGTTGCTACGGAAAAGAATGAAGAGTCCACAGCCTTTAGAATATTGCTGAATCATCTAAAAAAGCAAAATAAAAACAATCGTCTCTACATCGTACATCGGATAGACCGAGAGACCTCAGGAATACTCTTATTTGCCAAAAGCAAAGAGATACAATTGCAATTACAACAAAATTGGCACCGTCAGGTATTTGAGAAAATCTATATCGCCTTGGTGGAAGGGTGCGTCGAAAAAGAGAGTGACACAATTCACTCTTGGTTGGTGGAAGAACCCAAATCCAAAATCGTCTATTCATTTGACTATGATAACGGCGGATTAGAATCCATCACCCACTACAAAGTAGAAAAACGATTCAAACAAAATACGCTGTTACGTGTTTCTTTAGAAACAGGACGTAAGAATCAGATTCGCGTACACCTCCAAAGTATTGGACATCCTATTGTGGGAGATAAAAAATATGGCTCTACCACCTCACCTATACACAGAATAGGGCTACATGCCCATGTTCTTTCTCTATGGCATCCAATATCCGGAAAGGAAATGCGATTTGAGGCTCCCATCCCAGAGTCATTCAATAAACTAAGATGATTAAACGGTTTTACGATTATTTAGGCATCTCTGAAAATGCCTCTATACAAGAACTCAAACAAGCTTACCATAAAAAAGCTCTCCTCCTTCACCCCGACCACAATATGTCCGGCGGAGCGAAGGAGGAGTTTATATTTTTGAATAATATCTATCAAATTCTGTTAATAGAGAAGAAAAACAGTAGGAGAAAAAAAACAATAAAAGGGAAAAACTTCTCATCAATTAATGATATAAAAAACATCTTATTCGCCTTGACTCCTCTTATTTTTATCTGGTTGATGTTTTTACTGCTATTGGATAATGCATCTATCAACCCGGTGAATATCTCCTTGCGACTACAAACAGCTGTAAATCTTCTCATAGGAATGATTTCTGTTTCGTCAATGCAATTCTTTACTTTTAAAAGTATTAATTCCACCCAAAAGTTTTCACCTATTCTCAGGTTCTTGCTGGGTTACACCTTTTCATTGTTCGGTTTTTTACTTTTTCAATTTCAATTTCATCTCGTCTATTCCATTCTATTTCTAACATTTTTACTTATCTCCATTGCCTTAATAATTCAACTGATTGCCAACTTCACCACCAATCAGAAGAAATGCAATACTTTGCAAAATTTCTATTTAAAGTGATTCTGCCATTAATTAAGGTTAGGCTTCCTGCAACCTCTTCAAACGTTTTTTTGCACTCTTTAAACATTTATCATTTCCAATAACACCCCCACCTAAAACAATCCCCTCTTTATAAAAAACAGCCGATTGTCCCGGAGCAACCGAAGAAGCAACCTCCAAAAAACGAACCAACAACAGTGTTTCATCTACAAAGATTATTTGAGCAGGTATCCCGGCAGAACGATAACGAATTTGAACAGAAACAGACTCTTCAAAGTCCCTGAAAGAAACTACACGATAATTCTCCACCACCATTTCAAAAGCCTCAACATCCGACCGTTCACCCAACATTACAGTATTCTTCAGCGGATTAATCTTTAAAACGAATGCCGGCACCCCCAACGCAATACGAAGGCCCTTGCGCTGACCGATTGTATAAAAAGGATAACCCTCATGATACCCCAACTTTTTCCCCTCACGATCTACATAATCACCCTGACCAATTTGAGCCAATTGATCAGAACAATGCACTTTCAAAAAATCACGATAATCCGACTCCACGAAACAGATTTCCATGCTCTCTTTTTGCGTATATAAATCTGTAAATCCCAATTGTTTAGCAATATCTCTTGTCTCATTTTTTGTAATTTCACCCAAAGGAAACAAAACACGTTTCCAAATAGAAGGGTCAACATCCCACAAAAAATAAGATTGATCTTTTTTTACATCACACCCTTTAGAAATATAGTAATTATCATTCAAACAAACCACATTGGCATAATGCCCCGTTGCCAAATACCAACAATCCAATTCGTCCGCTAACTTCCTCATTAAATCCCACTTAATCACACGATTACAACGAACACAAGGATTAGGAGTTCTTCCATTTAGGTATTCAGAAGTGAAATAATCAACCACCTCGTTTTTAAAAACGTCTCTCGCATCTATCACATGATGCACAATGCCCAATTGTTGCGCCAATCTACGGGCGGAAAGGATATAATCCGGCTCAACATTCCCCTCTTTAAAATGACGCGGAGAATCCCACATACGCATAGTTACACCCACAACCTCAAACCCTCTCTTTTGCAACAAAACGCAAACTATGGAACTGTCAATTCCACCACTCATTCCAACTAACACCCGACGATTCTCCCTCATATACTCTACTACTGAGCATCCAACATTCTATCAGGCTCCATAAATTTACCCTTCTTCGCCTCATTTTCATCAAAACTCTTAGAGTACTCTTTTTTCAATTCTTTATCATTCAACAATACACCATTATCATATTTAAGCACCTCAACCAACTTTCCACGATCATCACGAACCTGCCATTCACCATCCCGCTTTCCATGAACATACACACCTTCAATTACAGGATAATCAAAACCCTCGTACAATTTATAATCACCATGTTCCTCCCCCTCTTTATAGGCACACTCAGAATATTTTTTTCCATCCGGCAAAAAACATCTTTTCACACCATCAATCTTCCCTTGTACATACGGAATCTCCTCAATCAGTTCACCTTTCTTTGTATAAACCTTTGAAAGACCATTTAACTTCCCATTTTCAAACTGTTCTTCCAATGAAATTTTTCCCTCTATATAGTAGGTCCACCTACCATCTTTCACCTTCCCAATATACGAACCTTTGGTAGAAATAGTTTTTCCATCTTGTTCATAAATAACAATGTCAGAAAGATTATTATCCTTATGATTCTGAACAGAATGCAGAGTACCATTCTCGTAAAAACGTTTAAATTCGCCAGTCGGCATATCATCTTTAAACACCCCCTTATACATAACAACACCGTTGTCATATTTCTTTATCCACTCGCCCTGTTTTCTACCTTTTTTATCGACCTCATTAACAGCCCAAATAGATGTCGCAAACAAGCAACCAACCAAAACTAAAATATATTTCCCCTTCATTTTTTCTCGTTTTAAATAATTCTATGAAACAAAAATAAAATAAATTCTGCAATAAATTCTCTTTTTAAAGGAATTTTAAACAACATCTTGGAATCTTCTCGATCAATAAAATCTCTGTACTACTCATTTGACGTTTCCCAATTAATCAAATACAACCGTTCATAAGCACGAGTTACCGCTGTATATAACCATCTTAGATACTCGACATCAACCATTTCGTCGGTGACATAACCTTTATCAATAAAAACATTTTTCCATTGCCCTCCTTGAGCTTTATGACAAGTAACCGAGTAAGCAAATTTAACCTGAAGAGCGTTCAAAAAAGGATCTTCGCGCATTTTTTTTAAGCGTTCTCTCTTATTCCTAACATCCAAATAATCCTCTTGAACGGCCAAAAACAACCTATTACTATCAGCTGAGTTCAGCGCGGCAGAATCACTTTGTAAAACATCCAACAACACTTTCGCCTCCAACTCAATATCATAATCGGGGAAATACAATTCCACATCTGCAAAACGGAAGCCATACAACTCCACCGTTCTTCGTATTCGTTTAACCTCAGCCACATCTCCATTAGCAATAAAATCGAGTTTACCCTCGGTAGATTTTGACCAAAAATAATTATTGCGCACAACCATCAACAAATCCCCGGAAGACAACTCCTCCTCTCTATACAAAATCCTATTTCGAATCCCATTATTAAAAACATTAGCCCGTTTATTGGACCTCGACACAATAATTGTATCGTGATACCCATCTCTACTATATGCACAAGAGAGTTCTTCTATCAGATCTTCGCCACTAACCTTTGTAATATCGGGGAAATTCAGTTCCAACTTAGGAAATTCGCCCCACTGCTCATTGGTCAACAACGTTCTAAGATAGGTTGCATTTTTCAAAATTCCGGAATCCTCCGCCTGTCTAAAAACCTCAGTAAGCAAGAAATCACAAACAGAGAAACCATAACCTGCAACAAACAAATTATCCAAAGCAGGGCTATACTCTTGTCCAACGGGAGGAAGCTGGGCAACATCACCAATCATCAGCAATCTGCACCCCTCACCACCATATACAAAAGAGATTAAATCACCCAACAGATCCCCCGACCCGAAATTTCTCTCAGTCGAAGTGGCAATCATGGAGGCTTCATCAACGATAAAAAGCGTATGTTTATGCATATTTACTCCCAGCGAAAAAGCAGACATCTCGTCACCGACAACCAACTGTCTGTAAATTTTTTTATGAATTGTGAAAGCAGGGAATCCGGAATAAGAAGAGAGAACTTTAGCCGCCCTTCCTGTAGGAGCCAACAACACCACATTTTGTTTCAATTCATGCAAAGCCTTTATTAAGGCAGAGACCACAGATGTTTTTCCTGTACCGGCAAAACCTTTCAGAAGAAAGATTGAGTCATTCGGCGAAAGCAAAAAATCAGCCAAGGACAAGATTAATTCATGCTGTTGCAAAGTGGGTTCAAAAAGGAGTTGTTGCTCGATATTTTTTGTTAAAAAAGTCTTCATTAAAAAAAATTTAAAAAATAGCCTCAATAAAATTTAGTCCAATACTCTTTTTTTTTTAAATTTGTGGACTGAATTTGAAAAACAAAAGTAATTAATTAATTCGATATGAGAATCGCATTTAAAACTCTATTAACAATTGCTTCTATTATGTTAGCGTATATGTGCTATAGAAGCATCATGGATCCCATTGAATTTGAACAAGCAAAAGCAGAAAGGGACAAAGCAGTTATCGCAAAGTTGGTTGACATTCGTAAGGCTCAAATAGCCTACAAAGAAGCCAAAGGTGTTTACACAAATAATTTTGATTCATTAATTCACTTCTTGAAGTATGATAGTTTGATGATGATCTCCAAGAAGGGTGAGTTAACAGATGAACAATTGGAAAAAGGTTTGACCGAAGAGATTGCTCTTGCATTGACCGAAGAGAATGCAGCAATGTATGGTATTGAGAATTTGGCAGAATTTAAAGAGAATTTCCGTCGTGATACAACCTATGTACCGGTTCTTCCTAACGTATTTGGAGCTGGTTACAAAGTAGATTCTATGGCATACGTACCATTCATCCCTAACAAAAAATTTGAAATGGAAACAACCATGCATAAGACTGTTTCCGGAATAGAAATTCCTTTGTTTGAGGCTAAAATTCCTTACAAAGAGTATTTGAATGGTTTGAACAAACAAGAAATCATCAACTTATCAAAAACAGCTACTGAGTTAGGAAAATACGAAGGTCTTAAAGTGGGTGACATCTATTCTCCTAACAACAATGCAGGAAACTGGGAGTAATAGATTATTATGATATGATGGAAATTAAGAAAAATCCGTTAAATCTTAATAGTACAACATTATCCATTCGGACTATTCCGAATGGATTTTGTTTTGCCCTATTTGAACGATATTCAAAGAATTTGCTCTACTTTGCTCAACATAACTTCTCTTCTCTCTTGAATCAAGAAGATGAGCTTAACCAAATTATACATCAACAACCCATTTTAAATCACTCTTTCGACGAAGTGTTTTGGTTAGTTGATACAGAAAAGTATTTTCTAATCCCATCGTCGATCTTTGAACAAGAGAGTTTGTCTCACTACTGGCAACTCAATTTCCATCCGTTAGAAGAGAATGAATCTATTCAATATGATATAATCCCCACCTCCGACGTAGTGGTTGTTTATGCCATAGATAAGAGATTGGAGAGTCTTTTCCAAAAACGATTTCCCAACTTACAATCGAAACATAAACAAAGTATTCAAATTTCTTCTGTGCTAAAAAAGTATCGAAAAAATGGTCAACAACTGAATCTCTTTCTGTATGAAGACTGTTTCGATACGATATTAATAGAAAACGGCCGGTTAATTTTAGCCAATAGCTACCCTGCAAAAGATGTAAATGAATTCTTATATTTTCTCTTGAATATATTTGAACAATTTCGGTTAGATCAATACCAAACTGAGTTGAATATCCATGATAGCAGCTCCAATGCGGTTTGGATAAATGAGACAAAAAAATATATCAGCAATGTACTCGTCAATAAGGATTGTATAGCACCATTTGACAAAAAATTCATGCAATCTGCTGAGTGCATAAAACAAATTACACTCTTAAATTTACCTCTATGCGTATAATAAGCGGTATATACAAAGGGAGACACTTTTCTCCTCCTAAAAATTTGAAAGCACGTCCCACCACAGACGTTGCCAAAGAAGGTTTGTTTGATATACTCAGTCACAGAATTGATTTTGAAGAGATCAGTGTGCTTGATCTTTTTGGAGGAACAGGCAGTATAAGCTTGGAATTTGCCTCAAGAGGATGTAACAAAATTACGTTGCTCGAACTCAATTCAATCAATTATGCCTACATAAAAAAAATTATCGCAGAGTTAGATGTAAAATCAATCAATGCCTTCAAAACAGATTCTTTTCGCTTTTTGAAAACTTGCAAACAATCTTTTGATTTGATATTTGCAGATCCACCGTACGACCATAAAGAATTAAAAAATATTCCGGATATGGTTTTTGAAAGAGAACTACTTTCAGCAGAAGGTATATTGATATTGGAACACCCTAAAGAGTTTGATTTCTCTAAGCATCCTCACTTCTATGAACATAGAAAATATGGTCATGTAAATTTTTCATTTTTTAAAATTGCTCCTGAAATATGAATTATTTAAAACTTGCAGAAATGAAATTTAATGCCTACCATGGCGTGATGGAGAATGAAAAAAAGGTAGGTGGCTCATATAGTGTTTTCTTAAAAATTGGATACGATTTTGAAAAGGCTTCTCAAACAGATTGTTTATCTGATACCATCAACTACGCCGAAATATTCGACCTTCTCAAAGAGGAGATGAAACACTCTTCAGACTTGATTGAACATGTAGCCTATCGCATTGAAAAAACAATATTAAGACACTTTCCTCAGATTAAAGAATTAGAGACAGAGGTGAGAAAGCACAACCCTCCTGTTAGCGGAGAAATGGCGTATGCTGCCATTGTAAGATATTATTCATTATAACTGACTATAGATGGATTCTATAAATAGATAAAGATGCTGACAGAGTACTGCAACACCTTATCTTTTTGAATCTTTCTCCTTACAATTATTCTTTAAATCAGAGAGACACAATCGTAAGAAATAACTTATTTCAAAACATGCAGAGACAACAAGCGCTGAACCTCTTTTATATTTGTGCCTCTGCTAAACTCTTGCTCAATTGGAGAAGAGCTCCCGGAAAGCCAAATTTTTAATTCACAATCGGAATCAAAAGTTCCTGCACTTTCGATTTCATAACGAACGATAGAACGATACGGAATAGAGGTGTATTCTGTTTTAGGGCTTCCCACAAAAGAGGTTATCAATAATAGTCGTTTATTGGTAAAGACCCATTTATTTTTAAACACAGAGAAAGCTTTTTCTAATTCCTCACCCTCTATCAGAATGTCTGAAGTAACCTTTTCAACCGACTTTAAATCGACTTCAGAAGCATTCCCCATTAAAGCATCTAATAATCCCATAATATAAAAATTTAAATAACAACTTAAGGTGCGGTGAATTAAGAGAACTCACCCTAAAATAAAAATACATTGAACTAAGGTAATGATTTGACAGATGAAATAAAAATAATTTATGAAAATT
>SUWZ01000055.1 GCA_015061185.1 Bacteroidales bacterium | reverse complement strand
GACTCCTCTTGAGGTCGCTAGAGTGTTACATCCTGAATATTTTTAATATCGTGCATTATCAACTTGAATTCAGCATACCTTTTTCATTACAATAACTGATTACCAAAAACGTACATTATCAAATTGAATTTATATCTCAAGGCAACTTCTATAAATTACGACTCTCTATTTACAACTCATAAATTCAGTTTCGGATGCTTTTGAATAGAAACAAGCAAAATAAAATGCCCTTCAAAATCATCTCGACCTAATTTATAGAACTTACTACAATTCTCAACAAAAAAACTACGTACACAACAATTGACTGCTTCTGAATAAACATCACATAAACAAGATTTTAACTCCTGCCTATACCATCAATATGTTGTACGTAGTTCTATGAAGCCCTTGGGAATAACCCCAAACGGGTACAAAGGTAAGATTTTATTTAGAACTTTGAAAGGTATATGTCAATTTTTCATTCCAGCCGCTCTGTAGTGTCAACCAATCAAATGAATAGCAGCAAGAAACAGGTTTTCTATGGGTTGATTTTTCTGTCCAAACCGTACCTCTTCTGCAAAAAAGGGAAACTTTTAAACTTTATATTCTATAATGGAGAGGGAAAAGAGAGAATTGATTGCTTTACAATTTTTTCACAAAACAAACTTTCTTATCCTCTGTTATTATTGACAGAAACACAAATTTTGAAGTCTTATGTTATACCGCATTTTAGTAATAAACCCGAAGTATGAAAAAACAAAAATTGCCGTTTATGAAAATGAGCAAGAGATATTTTTGAAAACCATCTACCATAGTAGTGATGATTTAATTCCCTATAAAAAAGTTTGCGACCAGATGGAGTTTCGAAAACGTCTGATTACAACGGAGTTGATGAACAATGAATTGATGATGGACTTTAATGCGATTGTCGGTGTAGGTGGTTTGGTAAAGCCTATCCGATCCGGCACTTACGAGGTTTCCGAACGTTTGAAAGAGGACCTACGAAAAGGACAACAAGGTGAAGCTGCCTGCAATTTAGGGGGATTAATTGCAGCTGAGATTGCAAGCTCAATTCCTGGCGCAAGAGCTTTCATATCCAATCCTGCCGTTGTGGATGAGATGGACGAAATTGCAAAAATTACGGGATTGCCGGAAATTCCCAGAAGATCTAAGTTCCATGCTCTTAACCAAAAAATGGCTGGTAGAAAATTTGCCAAAGAACACAATTCGCACTACGAAGACCTCAACCTAATTATTGCGCACTTAGGCAGAGGTATATCGGTTGCAGCCCATCGCAAGGGGCGTGTCGTGGATGTGAACAACGCAATCGAAGGTAGTGGTCCTTTCTCCTCTGAACGTGTCGGAACCCTCCCTGCCGGTGACCTAATCACCTTATGCTTCAGCGGCAAATACACAGAAGAGGAACTTAACTACAAAATCCGACACGAAAGTGGCTTATATGCTCATTTGGGAACAAATGATGCCAATACTGCCGAACGATTGGCTTCTGACGGGGATAAACATGCTTCTCTGATTCTGAAAGCAATGTCATACAACATCGCTAAAGAGATTGCTGCTGTCAGTATTGCATTAGAAGGTGTGATTGATGGAATAATTCTCACCGGTGCAATCGCCTACAATCAACTAATCACCGAACAAATCTTCAACTATGTCAGACATATATCTCCTGTAACCATCTATCCGGGAGAAAATGAGATGTTGGCTTTAGCTGAAAATGCGTTAGAGATTTTAAAGGGTGAATATGCTTGCCTTACCTATCAATAAAGCCTGAAAACCACTCTTCTAATGGAATTTCATAACCTAAATCGTGCATAAAATTATAGGTTGCTAATCGTAACCCCTCTCCTACGACCTCGACATCATAGTCGAGGTCCTCTTCGTAGGCTATCTCATTGTTGCAAAAAGAGTGTAACTCTGTTTCAACATTCATAATTCCGTAAGTTTGAGGATCTTTCCCTGACGGACTATGAACCGTCATGGCATATCTATGCCAAAAAGCTGATTGTAATGCGCCTTGCTGAAACAAATCCCGAACATTGCCAAGAGCCTCAACTATCTCTTGAAAAGTTTCCGTAGGGAATCCATACATCAAATAGGCATGTACCATAATCCCTGCCTCCGTTAAATTTTGTGCAGCTACTGTAACCTGCTCTACCGTAACCCCTTTATTCATCTTCTTTAACAAGCGATTGGATGCTACTTCCATCCCTCCGGAAACAGCCACACAACCGGCTCGCGCCAACAACTCACAGAATTCAGGTGTATATGATTTTTCAAAACGAATATTCCCCCAGAAGGAGACTACTAATCCTCGTTCTAATATCTCTATGGCAATATCTTTCAATAGTTTGGGAGGTAATGCTTCATCCACAAAATGAAAACCACTCTGACCTGTTTGCGCCATGATTCGCTCCATCTTATCCACTACAGATGTTGCTGAAGGGGGGTCGTATCGACAAATATAATCCAATGTTGTGTCACAAAATGCACATTTTGCCCAATAACAACCATGTGCTACCATCATCTTATTCCATTGTCCGCATGACCACAATCGGTGCATGGGATTTACCATCTCGGATAAAGATATATATTTGGAGAGAGAAATGCCTGTAAAATCGGGAGTTCCGCTTTCCGCAAACGGAAGTATCTGAGTGTCATTTCCACTATAAATCAATCGATTATCCTTCACATAGAAGGTCCTAATCAAATCTGTTTTCGGAATACTTCCTTCAAGAAACTGAATAAGTTTCAGCATGGGTAGCTCTCCATCATCCAAAATCAGGTAATCGACATAATCAAAAAAATGTTTCTCAGAAATAGAGCGTAATTCAGTATTAACGAAACCTCCTCCCATAACAAGAGGCATTGACTTACAGTTCTTTTTTATGTACTGCGCACAACGTAATGCTCCATATAAACAACCAGGAAAAGGAACTGAAAAACCTATTAAATCGGGCGACTCTCTTTCCATAAATTCGGTCAATATAGAAAGCATCAACTCATCAATCAGTGTCAGTGGTTCTGAAAGAGCCTCTTCCAACTCTTTAAATTCCGGTGCATAAGAAGACAGATGTTCTGCATAACGAATCAAATCAAAATGAGAATCAAGAGTTTCCCTAATAAAATCGGATAAATCCTCTAAAAAAAGGGTGGCTAAATGTTTAGCCAGATCTGTTGTTCCGGAAAAACCAAAAGCCCAATCCACATCAGCCAGCGCATCAAACCGAGGTCCTTCGGGTAAAAAAGTACGATTAGCAATCCTAACAGCCAACGTTGCATCGTTGCCTCTTAAAAAATTAACCACCGGCTCAACACAAATTTCGTAACGGAAACGACACTTTTGTATGCGTCTCATTCTTTTGGAGAGTCGCTTATTTTCGGCGTTATCAAAAACTTTTGAAATAAACGAACGCGTAAAAATACGACTTACCAACTCTATCCCTAAATCTGTTTGAGCAACTTCAAATCCTTTTTCTCGCAAAAAACCTGACAAGAAGGCTGTTGCCGGATAGGGGGTATTTAATTGTGTCAGCGGAGGGGTAATTAACCAAATTTTCATTTTACAACCATCTTTGCAATTTCGATTAAAACTTGTGTTGCCAACTCCATGGATTTTACCGGAATATATTCATACACACCATGAAAATTGAGTCCTCCTGCAAACAAATTGGGACACGGCAATCCTTTAAATGATAAAGTTGCGCCATCTGTTCCCCCTCTAATTGGCTTCACCTTCGGAGTTACACCGCACTGTTCCATCGCTTGCTTTGCAATAGTTATGATATGTGGATATGGCTCCACTTGCTCCTTCATGTTCCTATACTGATCTATAATTCGGCAATCAATTTTAGCTCCTTTATGAAGAATTTCAACTCTCTCACAAACCTCCTTCAACATCAGCTTTCTCTTGTTGAAATTTTCCGCATCATGATCGCGAATACAATAGGTCATGCTAACCTTATCCACTGAACCATTCAGATCACATAGGTAGAAAAAACCTTCATAGCCTTCACTCTTTTCCGGAACTTCATCACTCGGCAGAAGTCGATCTATTTCCATCGCCAATTTCAATGCATTAATCATCTTGTCTTTTGCATAACCCGGATGAATCATTCTGCCATTGATTTCAATTACAGCCTTAGCTGCATTGAAATTTTCAAACTCCAATTCACCCAGCTCACCTCCATCTACAGTATAAGCCCAATCTGCACCAAAAGCCTCAACATCAAAATGGTCTGCACCCCGTCCTATCTCCTCGTCAGGTGTAAAGGCAATTTTTATGGTTCCATGCTCCACTTCCGGATGTTGCTGAAAATAGGCTGCCATCGAGATAATTTCGGCAACACCTGCCTTATCGTCAGCCCCCAATAACGTCGTCCCATCTGCCACAACCAAATCTTCTCCTCTATATTTCTTCAATTCAGGGAAATCCTCTTCAGCCAACACTATTTTTCCGGCACTGTCCAATGCAAGCGGTGATCCTTCATACCGAACAATTCGAGGTTTCACCCCCACACCACTCGCATCCGGAGAGGTATCTAAATGGGCTATAAACCCTACCGTTGGAGTTTTCTTATCAACATTAGAGGGAATCGAGGCCATAAGGTAACCGGACTCATCTACCTTAACATCAGTCAAACCCAATTCTTTTAACTCATTTTCCAACTGATGAACAAAAGCAAGTTGCCCCTTCGTTGAGGGGATTGATTGTGAAGTTTCGTCTGAGGTTGTCTCTACCGAAACATATCGAAAAAAACGTTTTAATAAATTTTCCATAAAGATTAACTTCTATGCAATTTTCGCAAAATTTATCGATATTTGCAAGCTTATTTCCTCAATAATTCTAAATTTGTAAAACTGAATTCTATGAATAATGTTATAATGAAAAAAAATTAATGCCTATGAAAGCAAATGAACTTAGAGTTGGGAATCAAATCCACATCAATAGTCAAGTTTCGATAATCACTGCAGCAGATATCGAATTCATCTACAATAGAGAACGCTTCGGTTGCGAAATTGACAATTGTAATCCAATCAAAATAAGTGAAGATATTTTATTGCGACTAAACTTTAAATATGAATACGAAAAAATGCTTGATAAAATCTATTCGTACGGCTCCTTCCGGGTCTCTATAAATAAATTAGATGGTTGCCACTACTATCATGTGGACACAAAAATTGGACGAGGATTCCACTACTTGCATCAATTGCAAAATTTGTTTTACGATCTTACCGGAGACACCTTAACATTATAGAAGCTACTCCTTTAAAGTGGGTTCTCTATATATACTTTTAAAATTTAAACCGGTGAATTTATAGAACTCACTTTAAATTACTACATATAAAACCTTAATCTAAATTTATATAACTATGAAAAAATTAGCTATTCTAGTAGCATGCACACTGCTATTGGCAGGACATGCTTACGCACAAGACTCATCCCGAGACATTATCTTGAGTGGAAATATCGGAATCTCATACGATGGAGCCGATCGTGTTGATGACAAAAAGAATGGAACTTCGACGTTCACTCTCGACATCGGACCTCAACTTTTGTTTGGAATTACAGACAAATTTTATTTGGGTGCTGAAGTATTTGCTCATTTGAATTATTACAACGAGTATGAAAACGGAGATAAAATTGACAACGGACATAAAAACATGTTCGGGATAGCCCCTACCGCTCGTTTGTATGCTTTCAAATGGAAATTATTTGGATTTTTCTGTGATATGAAAATTGGATTCTCAGCAGGTACCGACAACGACAAAACCGTATTTACTGCATTTTCAGCAGGAATATCTCCGGGAATGGAATTCTTCATGGGAAATAATTGGTCTTTAGCGGCCTCTTTCAACAACTTATTGAGTTATACGCTTGAAAATGCCAACCCTAAGAGTGGTAGTTCCTATCGTTCTTCTGAATTCAACTTCCGCGTAAATCCTATGGAAATGGATTATGCACCATTGAAATTGACCTTAAGTTACCACTTCTAAAGGTGCTTTAAGATGATTTTATAAATTCAAATGTACCAAAAACCGGTGAATTTACAAATCTCATCTTTACAAGACAAGATTAAATTAGATGAACTTATGCGATGATGAGAGAGGGTGTACCAACATTTCGTCTGATACACCCTCTTACCTTATAATCAATCTTCAAAATTTACTTCTTACGAGAACGAGTTGATTTTGTTTTCCCCTTCTCTCCCTGCTTTTCAATAATCTCCTTGCACGCCTCAACAGTCAGCGTTGTCGGTTCCGTTCCTTTCGGTATTTTGTAATTTTTACCATCGAATGCGATATACGGACCAAAACGTCCATTACAAACTTCAATACCCTCAGCTTCAAATACAAGTATAAACTTATTCTTTTCTTGCGCACGTTTCTCTTCAATCAATTCTACGGCTCTCTCTTCTGTAACAGTCAAAGGATCATCCTCTTTTTTTAGAGAGTAGAACTTGCCTGCATGTTTAACATAAGCTCCAAAACGTCCTATACCGATAGTCAACAATTCAGACTCATACATACCTATCTCACGCGGCAACTTAAATAACTCCATCACCTCTTCAAAAGTAACAGTTTCTAAAGATTGCTCCTTTTTCAATGAAGCAAATTTGGGTTTCTCTTCATCATCGGCAGAACCAATCTGAGCAACCGGACCAAAACGACCTATCTTAACAAAGACAGGCTTTCCACTTGCAGGATCTATTCCCACTTGTCTCTCTCCTACCTTACGTTCTGAACGCTGAACAGCCTCATCAACCATAGGATGAAACCCTTTATAGAACGAATCGATTGTAGCAATCCACTCCTCTTTCCCTTCTGCAATATCATCAAAATCTTTTTCTACACTCGCAGTAAAATTATAATCCATGATATTAGGGAAATATTCAGTCAAGAAATCATTCACAATAGTTCCTATATCTGTTGGGAACAATTTAGAACGTTCTACACCATAAACTTCTGATTTCTGCACATCAGAAATCTTGTTGTTTTTCAGTGTCAAAAGGTTATACTCTCTCTCAACTCCTTCTTTATCTTTTCGCTCTACATACCCCCTATTTTGAATAGTAGAAATAGTAGGTGCATAGGTAGAAGGACGACCGATACCCAACTCCTCTAACTTACGCACTAAACTAGCTTCGGTATATCGAGCCGGACGCTGAGAAAAACGTTCTACCGCCTCCACAGAAAGCAAATCAGATAAATGCTCGCCTTTACTCAACGGTGGCAATAATGCTGCTCCTTCTTGATCTACATCTTCGTCCGTTGACTCCATATAAACTTTCAAGAAACCATCAAACTTCAACACTTCACCTTCTGCCACTAATTTATATTCAGACCCGGAAATAGCAATCGTAACGATTGTCCGTTCCAACTCAGCATCAGCCATTTGAGAAGCAATGGTTCTCTTCCAAATCAATTCATACAGACGTTTTTCCTGCGCAGTTCCTTCTATTTGATGAGTATTCATATAGGTAGGACGAATTGCCTCATGAGCCTCTTGCGCCCCCTTAGATTTTGTATGATAGTTACGAGTATGCAAATATTTCTCTCCTGCCATCGTCAAGATCTCCTCTTTAGACGTTGCCAAAGCTAATCCTGATAGATTTACAGAGTCGGTACGCATATAGGTGATTTTTCCGGACTCATATAATCGCTGAGCCACCATCATTGTTTGAGAAACAGAAAATCCCAATTTACGTGCCGCTTCTTGTTGCAATGTAGATGTCGTAAACGGAGGAGCAGGCGATTTCTTAGCCGGTTTTTGTTCTATGTTCTCTACAGAGAATGAAGCTGTTTGACAAAGTTTCAAGAATTCCAAAGCCTCTTCTTTGGTCTTAATACGTGATGGCAAATCAGCTTGCAGCGAAATCTTCTTTCCGGATTTATCCATAACTTGAAAAGTGGCACGGATACGATATGACGCTTCAGAAACAAAAGACTGAATCTCCCTTTCTCTGTCAACAATCAAACGAACAGTAACAGATTGTACACGACCAGCCGACAATGCCGGTTTTACTTTTTTCCATAGGACAGGAGAAAGTTCAAAACCTACAATACGGTCCAACACACGACGGGCTTGCTGCGCACTCACCAAATTATCATCAATATCTCTCGGATTTTCTATGGCCTTCAATATTGCGTCTTTCGTAATTTCATGAAAAACAATTCGGCGAGTCTTCTCCTTCTGCAAACCTAACACTTCAAACAAATGCCATGCAATAGCCTCTCCTTCGCGGTCTTCATCGGAAGCCAACCATACGAGTTCTGAATTTTTCGCTTGTTTTTTCAATTCTGAAACCAATGTTTTCTTATCCGCCGGAATTTCATAATCCGGAGAATAATTATTTTCAACATCAATTCCAAAACCTTTCTTCTTAAGATCCCTGATATGTCCAAAACTTGACATTACAGTATAATCTTTTCCTAAGAATTTTTCAATTGTCTTCGCTTTTGCCGGAGACTCGACTATAACTAAATTTTTCTGCATGATTTTATATCGATATTCAAAAATCGATGCAAAGGTAACAAAAAAGTCTATAAAGAAAAATAGACCTCGAAAATTTCTCTTTATTCGACAATCGGATAATTCTCTTATTTTCTGTAAATTTTGTCTAAAGAATGAAACTTAGAAACTATAAGAAGCTGTTTAAATTTTATTGTAAAAAAATCTCTCAAATATGCTCGAAATAAAATTTAAACAACTTCTAAAATTCACAAAAAGAAAGTATCTTTGCATCAGTTCAATTGATATATACTATAATTATTGATAGAATAACAATGAAAAAATTACTTCTATTACTTTTCTCTCTTTCGGTTTGCATTTCATGCACAAAAATAACCACTCCATCTTTGACTGAAAGAGGTGAAGAATGCTTGCATTTGATTAGTGAAAAGAGCGAATTAACTCTTTCGGAATACGAAATATCTAAAATTATACGATATAATGACACTTCGATTTGGCAATCTTTGGGTGATAGAAAATTGCTTATTTCATGTAAAGTCATCGTAAAAGCCGGTATAAAACTTAATAAGTTGAATTTCAGCAAATGTGAAATTAACGAAACAAACAAAACGATTCTACTCAAACTCCCCTCACCCGAAATTTTAAGTTACAATTTTCCGCCGGAAGAGGTTAAGATTGCATATTCAGAGGTAGGATTCTTACGTAGAGATTTTACGCAAGAAGAGCGATTAAAACTACTTCAGATTGCAGAAAATAATTTACGAGAAGATTGGGAATCTTTAAAAATTATCGAAGATGCCAAAAAGAATGCACATAATTTCTTCGTCCCCCTATATAAGTCGATTGGATTTGAACAAGTTTATATCGAATTTGAATCCAACCTAAATCCAATGTAAAACACCCTAAAAAAGTTGTCACATGAATGAGAAAAGATACACTCTCGTAATTTTAATAACTTTCGCAATTGTCATCTTGTACTATATCCGGCATTCCGATACATTAACCTCTACAACAAATCCCATTGCAACTACCTCAAGTATGATTACAAAGATCCGAGAAATTAAAGAACTGCAAACGGCTTCGTTTATAGAAGAACGTGTTATCATAAAAGAGAAAGAAAGAGGAATCCCCGGATTATCTAATTTTTTAGGATTAAATAAAAAAGTAACTTTTACCGACAAAATTGTCCTTATTGTCAAAGGTACCGCAAACGCCGGCATAGACTTGTCAGCTCTATCAGAAACAGATATTTTCGTTCGCAACGACTCTCTATTCTGTCAATTACCTCAATACACCATTCTTGAAACAATTATAAATCCTAATGAAATCGAGGTGTATAGCGAAAGTGGAGATTGGTCACAAAACGAAATCAATCAGATTATTCTTGAAGCGAAAGATTCTATTAAACAAAACGCTATTGCGCAAAAAATAGTAGAAACAGCTAAAAACAATGGAGAGAAGCAGCTTTCAGACTTATTAAAAGTTGCCGGTTATTCTACCATTGTCATTTCTTACAAATAGAAAACACTGTATTTCGAAAAATCCATTTCTTTGTATATCTTTGTCTGCAAAAGAGAAAAAAACATGAAAAACAGATTAATTATTACACTTATTTGCATTTTACCCTACATCCATTTAATGGCTACTCCTCCAGCATCTCTTAGTGGTTGGGAAATGGTTTTTAACGATGAATTTGATGGTAATTCATTAGACAAAAGCAAATGGAACCCTACTTACAATTGGGGACATACACATAACCATAGAGCCTATTGTGTTGAAGAGAACGTATCAGTATCTGATGGTAAATTAATTATCAAAGGGGAAGCTAAACGTCATCCTGATGCTCCTGCCACTTGCTCCAATGGAGGAAAAACCTACTCTTTGGATTACACTGCCGGCGCAATTGACACCCAACATAAATTTAAAATTCGATATGGATACATAGAGGGACGTTTTAAGATGCCATGGCAATTGGGTACATGGCCTGCCTTTTGGATGTTGCAAGATGGTTGGCCTCCGGAAATCGACATATTTGAGGTCCCTCACTCCCGAAACCAACACCATTATTACTTGCATTACACTCAACCGGATTGGTATGACTCTCATGGTGACGCTTGGGACCATGAAGCCTCTTTTGGCGGAGTTCATAATGGTCCGGATAAATCGGCTGATTTTCATAACTATGGTTTAGAATGGAATGAAAATTACATGAATTTCTACTTTGATGATCAGTTGATAGCAAGTTATAATCGTCCTCGAGAAATAAGTCAAACCGAAGCGATGTATATCATCATTAATTTAGCCATCGGAGGATGGGCAACAGACAATGGCAACCCAATTGAAGTGACAGCAAACAATCCGGCCTATTTGGAATGCGATTGGGTACGAGTATGGGAAAAACGCCCTTCCACCGAAATACCACAAGGGAATCTTCGGTTCTACTCTATTTCAGATAAAAAATGCTTGGTTGCAAATGACAATGATATCACTTTAGGAGATTGCAACTCTGCAAATGCAATCGCAACATTAACCGAATCCGGCAACTCTTATAGGATAAATTTCGGCGAAAAAGTATTAGAAATTCCTAACGAGGCAAAAACAGCAGGAGACGCAGTCGGTCTATGGGGCTGGAACGGGAAAGCGCACCAACTTTTGAATCTAAACAAACTCACAGAGTACGAAGGTTGGGTTGTATCCATGCGTTTCGCCCACAGCGGACATTATGTACAAACAAGCAACAATGATGTAATTCAAAACGGATATCCCGAAGAAAATGCCACAATAGCACATTGGAGAATTTTAAGTGAAGGAGAAGAACCAACTTCAACCTCTTACACTAAAAAATCAACATCCTATAAAATTAGTTGCTCCTACAACCAAATAACAATTAGTGGCGCAATAGAAGATATTAAAGAGGTAGCCATATTCGATCTTTTAGGAAGGCTCATAATAAAAACTTCTGACATATCCTCTTTATGGCTGCCGGAGAGAGGGATATACATTCTCGTCTTAAATCTAAAGAATGGCGAATATATCCAAGAGAAAATAGAGTGTCTATAGGATTCATCATTATATAATTTTTTCAAAAAAAACATCATTATGAAATGCTCTTTGATCATATCCGTTTACAAAGATATAAAAACTCTAATATTAATATTGGAAGCTCTGAAAATTCAAACAGAAAAAGAATTTGAAGTGATAGTTGCAGACGATGGTTCAGACAATGATTTCGTAGAAAGACTTAGAGAATATATCGAAAATTCTCCCTATAAAATCACCCATCTATGGCACGAAGATAAAGGATGGAGAAAAGAGATTATACTAAACAAAGCAATAGTAGCCTCCACAACCAACTATTTAATATTTATAGATGGGGATTGCATCCCACATAAACGGTTTATAGAAGAACACCTATCTTTGGCAAAGAAAGGGTTTGCCATTGGCGGACGTAGAGTTATGTTGAGCGAAGAGTTAACAAAGAAGGTCACACCGCAATTAATTGCATCAGGGAAACTGCACACCTATCTACTACCGCGCGTATTGTGGCAAGGCATCACCGGCAAAATCCGTCATGCAGAAGAAATTATACGAATAACAAATAAATGGTTGCGTAAGAAATTATTCAAAGAAAGATTACATGATCTCTTAGGGTGTAACTTTTCTATTCACAAAGAAGATCTTCTTAAAATCAATGGGTTTGATGAACGTTTTGCACACCCCTCAGTGGGAGAAGACACCGACATTGAAGCCAGACTTAACCGAATCGGCATCTATTGCAAAGTAGAAAGACACATTATCACAGTCTATCACAAATGGCACAAATTAAATCATTCCGGAGCGGAGAATAATGCACAATACTTTCAAGAAAACAATAAAAAGGGGATTTCTTGGACTCCATACGGAATTGTAAAAGAGAAGGAGAATGCACAATAAAAAGAGAGTGTGACGCCCCTAATATACAAGGAAAGCCACACTCACCAAAGCCCATATTTGAAAAATTTTATATCAAGGTCTTAATCAATGTCTTTTTATCCCCCGGTATCAAATCCATTGGAGCTATTTCAGGCATTGCATAACAGCCGGGGCGTTGTTTTACAACTGCACGAGCGCAAGCCGTCATGATTTGAGATGTCAATGCAGGGTTATTAATTTTCATTTTAAACTCGAATAATTGATTTTGAGTCTTACCGGAAACACCTTTTCTTTCGATAAGAACGCCATGACCCATATCTTGCAATGCATCTACACTCTCAACCTCCATTACATGCGTTTCATCATGAGAAAAATAAGAGTCCGCCTTAATAGCAGCTGTTACACTCTCCAATGTTGCCCCCTCTTCCAATTCAACATAAACCATACGGCGATGAACTCCGGTTCCTGTTGGGATTGTCATTGACAGAGCATTTTTAACCCCCTCCTTAGAACGAGCCACAACAGAGTGTCCCATACTCATACCGGGACCAAAGTTAGTATAAGTCAAGCCCTTAGGAGCCATTGCCAACAAAAGAGTACGTATAACCGAATCAGAACCCGGATCCCATCCTGCTGAAATAACAGACGCAACATTATTCTTCTTACAAGCCTCATCCAACATTTCATGCAGTTCCCATAAACTATCTCCGTGAATATCAAAACTATCAACAGTACAAATTCCCTTTTCTACCATTTTTTTAGCCACTTCAGGAATACTGCGAGTTGGACCACAAAGAATAGCAACATCAACTTTCCCCAAGTCATCAATATCTGATACGACTTTCACATTTGCCAAACCGGCAGGGAGCGAGTTGCCAACAGAAGAAGCTCTTCGAACAACACCGACTAAATCCATATCAGGAGCAGCCTGAACCGCTTCCACAGCAAAGGCTCCAATATTTCCATACCCTACTACTGCAACTTTAATTTTTTCCATAGACTAAATTATTACGAGAGCCCTATAAGTCTCTCAATTTATTATTATAACTAAACAAACGGTGTGTCAAAATGCACAATCTACATTATAACACACCGTCATAGCCTTATTTTATGATAAGATTAAACCAAACCTTGAGCCAACATTGCGTCAGCAACCTTTACAAATCCGGCAACGTTAGCACCATTTACGTAGTTAACAACGCCATCTTCGCCCATTCCATACTTAACACAGTTATCGTGAATATTCTTCATAATAGCCTTCAACTTAGTATCAACTTCTTCTGCAGTCCAAGAAATACGGCCTGAATTTTGGCACATTTCCAAACCAGAAGTAGCAACACCACCAGCATTTGAAGCCTTACCTGGAGCATAAAGAATTTTTGCTTCAACAAAAGCATTAACGGCCTCTGCTGTAGAAGGCATATTGGCACCCTCAGCCACACAAATAACACCATTCTTCAACAATTCTTTCGCATCAGACTCATCCAACTCGTTTTGAGTTGCACAAGGCATAGCAACATCAAACTTAGCCAACTTCCAAGGACGAGCACCTTCAAAATACTTAGCTGAAGGATATTTGTCTGCATACTCTTTAACACGTCCACGTTTAACATTCTTCAATTCGAATATAAAGGCCAATTTCTCAGCATCAATTCCATCCGGATCGTAGATTGCACCATTAGAATCAGAAATAGTAACAACCTTAGCTCCTAACTGAGTACATTTTTCAACTGCATATTGAGCAACATTTCCTGAACCGGAAATTGCTACAGTTTTACCCTTCAAAGAGTCTCCCTTGGTCTCCAACATATATTGAGCAAAATAGGTAGTACCATAACCGGTTGCTTCAGGACGAATCAATGATCCACCAAAAGAAAGACCTTTTCCTGTCAATACTCCGGTAAACTCATTACGAATTCTCTTATATTGCCCAAACATATAACCAACTTCACGAGCACCAACACCGATATCTCCTGCAGGAACATCAGTATCTGCACCAATATGACGAGACAACTCAGTCATGAAACTTTGACAAAAACGCATTATCTCATTGTCTGATTTACCTTTAGGATCGAAGTCTGAACCTCCTTTTCCTCCTCCCATTGGCAATGTTGTCAATGAGTTTTTTAGAACTTGTTCAAATGCCAAGAATTTCAAAATACCTAAGTTTACAGACGGATGGAAACGAATACCTCCCTTATAAGGTCCAATAGCACTATTCATTTGAACACGATATCCACGATTAATTTGATATTCACCTTTATCATCAATCCATGGAACACGGAAAATAATAACTCTCTCCGGCTCTGCCATTCTTTCCAAAATTTTAGCAGATTGATACTTTGGATTTGCTTCAATAAAAGGCATCAATGATTCAACTACTTCTTGTACAGCTTGGTGAAACTCTTTCTCACCTGGATTCTTTGCTACCAAATTAGCCATGAATTCCGCTACATTTGCATTCATACGTCTAAAATATTAAATTAAAATTCACTTTATTTCGAATATTTATTGAAGTTTTTTTTCAAACTCCTCTTTATTTTCGTTGCAAAGATATAACATATTACACACAAAAAAAACTTTTTTAAGAATTATTTTTGACAAAAATCCCATCATTTTTACAAAAAAATACATTTTGTTACAAAAACAGCATAATTCATAACAAAATGTTATTCGGAATTTTCATTCCGATTTAATTATCTTATTTGCGTTTTATTTCTAATTATATAACTATATTTGCACTATATGTATCAGGGCATTTTTTACCTTAATTACATAGTCGTTAGAAACATCACAACGTAATAAAGGTATAAGAAGCTGAAAAAGAATTGAGGCTATCCCTTTAAATTTGGACTAACGTCCGCATTTTGGGTTGCGCCTCTGCATGGTGAAAACAAGTTTTCTTCTGCACTCGGCTAAAAAATAAGATAACACATCACCTTGAATCTCATAAATTGAAAATACTTATGCAGAAATTTAATTGGCACATAAAATATTTGTCCTCTTTACTTCTCTTAGGACTTATGATAAATTCCACAGTTTCCTACTCTCAAAATGTAAACGACTTGATAAGTTTTGCAAAAAAGAAATTGGGAGCTCCTTATAGTTACGGGGGGAAAGGTCCTGACAAATTTGATTGTTCAGGATACACTCAATATGTTTTCAAAGAGTTCAATATTGACCTCTCTGCAAGTTCCGCTCTTCAATATGAACAAGGGGATAAAGTCAAGTTTAAAAAAGTGAAAGTGGGCGACTTGATATTCTTTAAAAGTAGTAATGCAAATTCAAATAATGTTGGACATGTCGGAATTATTTGCGAAACCAACCAATCTAATGATACAGTGTGTTTTATTCATGCATCTACCTCAAACGGGGTAAGAATTGATCAGTATCCGGGATACCAATATTATAACGACCGCTTCGTAGGATGCAAAAGGGTTATTAATTGGTTATCATCAGAGGATAAAGAAGAGAACAATAACGATAATAATTCTAAGGACCAAGAACTAATACCGGAAGATCCTATTATAGTACCTGAAATTGTTGACGATAATAGGGATAAAAAGGAGATTAAAGACAGCATCATTCCTAAACCTAAACCTAAACCTACACCAAAGCCCCAACCAACCCCACGCCCTCAAAAAAAGGTGAAGATTCACATTGTAAAAAAAGGTGAAACTCTATATCGCATTGCGAAAAAACATAAATGCAGTGTGGAAGAAATCATTGAATGGAACAATATAGAAGGGTACAATATAAAGATAGGGCAAGAATTAATTGTCTCTGATTCTGATTTACCCCAAAAGGATAAAAAAGAAAAGAAAAATTCAGATAAGCCAGAGCCTAAAAAAGAGAATAAAACCAATAACAAAAACTCACCTAAAGAGAATGGTGATACCAATAAGGATGAATCAATAATATACCATACAGTAAAAAAAGGCGAAACATTGTACAGACTATCAAAACTTTACAATTGTGACGTAAAAGATTTAGAGGATTGGAATGATTTGAAATCTAACAATATTCAAATAGGACAAATATTGATTATTCATACAAGGAAATAATAGAGAATAGAGATAAACAAAAAAATTAAGGTAACTCCAACTAAAAATAGTATAGAAATTACCTTAAAATTTATTGAATCATCACCCTATGGATGAACATAAGTTCCTATAGCATCTCCTGAAAGAACTTTTTCTAAATTACCATACACATCCATATTAAAAACATATATAGGCAAATTATTATCTCTACAAAGTACCGTTGCAGACAAATCCATAACTTTTAAATTTCTTTCAAGTATTTCATTATATGAAATGTCGTCAAATTTGGTTGCAGATGGATCTTTTTCCGGATCGGCTGTATAAATACCATCAACCCTTGTACCCTTCATCATAACATCTGCTTCTATCTCGATACCTCTTAGAGAAGAACCTGTATCAGTGGTAAAGTAAGGACAACCGGTCCCCGCCGCAAAAATAGTGACAAATCCTTTTTGGAGTAACTCTAATGCTCTGTCTTTAGAATAAAACTCTCCTATGGGTTCCATACGAATTGCAGTCAAAACTTTTGCTTTAACATCAATCGCATTAAGAGCAGACGATAGGGCCAAGGCATTGATAACTGTTGCCAACATCCCCATTTGATCACCTTTGACACGATCAAACCCTTTTTTAGAACCAGACAACCCTCTAAAAATATTTCCACCTCCAATAACAATTCCAATTTGAACTCCCATTTCAGAAACACGCTTTATTTGCTCCGCATAATCAGACAACCTATTTTCATCAATTCCATACCCTTGTTCTCCCATCAAAGATTCTCCACTTAATTTTAGTAGAATGCGTTTAAACTTTGCCATATATAAAACTATTTAAATAATCATTAATGCGAAGATAAACGAATTTTATCAAATAATCAAAATAAAAGCATTACAATAAACAAATTCAAAAATTACTGGAGATGAATTTAAAGAACACATAAAAAAATGGGACGACATCAGCCGTCCCATACTTATAAAAAAAAGTAACTATCTACAGAAATGTTTTGTCACGCACCATGTGTAACCCAACATAATCTCGTGCGAACCATAGTTTTTACGCGCAAATTTGGTCAAGCCCAAAATGTAGGAGTATCCAACATGGAAACCTTTGTAACGAATACCTCCCATCGGAT
>SUWZ01000054.1 GCA_015061185.1 Bacteroidales bacterium | reverse complement strand
AGGAGGCCGCCATCTTAAGGGATCATTCTTCGAATGGTCCCTTTTTTATTTGTTAGTTTTACTACGCTTTCTTCTTGGTGTGACTCCAAAATCTGAAGATTGATGCGTGCAAACTGAAGTATATTTTGTTTAACTGAATCTATTTGATATGAAACGGCGTTTAATTTTATTTTTATTCTTGATTTGTTGCTGTCACTCTTTTACAATGGCAGAAAAGTTAGTGTTAAAAGAGTGTTCTTTTTTAGGAAGGGTTGATAATGCTTATAAAGGGAAAGTGATCTTTTCTTATCCCGGAGTCTCTGTAAAATTAAAATTTAAGGGTTCTTCAAAGATTTCTGTTTTAATGGCTGATACGCTTAGAAGTATTCCGGAACAATCAAATTATTTTTATTTGTTTATTGATGGAAAATTGAAGGGTAAAATTCAGCCTACAACACAACTGCAACCCATCGTTTTAGCTGATGGATTATCAAAATCGGAACATACTGTTGAATTAATTAAACTTACAGAATCTCAGGTTGGAACAACCATCTTTAATGGTTTTCTTTTAGATGATAGGTCTAAAGTGCTTAAGAGTGATTATTCTGCTGACCTAAATATTGAATTCATTGGAAATTCTATAACATGTGGATATGGAAATGAAGTAGCTTCTTTTCCTCCTAAATCAGGTTTTGAATCCATAAATCAAAATAATTATTTTGCTTGGGGGGCGATTGTTGCTCGCAAATTGTCTGCTAATTATCAGTGTGTGGCTTACTCGGGTAGAGGACTTAGAAGAAATTTTTCAGGTGATAGTTTGGGTACTTTGCCTTTGATATACAATCGTGTTTTACCTGATGATGACGATTCACATTGGAATTTTAAAAATTATACTCCCAATCTTTTGGTAATTAATTTAGGTACCAATGATTTTTCTGCAGAGACAAATTTAGGCCTTACTGTTGACTCTGTTGAATTTGTTTCATCATATCTTAAATTTGTTAAACAATTACGAGATTTCTATCCGAAAGCTACAATAGTTTGTGTCGTTGGACCAATGATGAGTGATGATTACCCTAAAGATGGAATGCAGTGGAGTCGAATTCAGCGTTATGTAGGTTCTGTCGTTTCAAGTAGTAATAAAGCGGGAGATTCTAATATTTATTATTTTGCTCATGACCCTCAACTTCCTCCTTTGGGTGAAGATTATCATCCATCAAAAAGTACTCATGAGAGAATGGCAGATCGATTTGTTTCGTTTCTACAAACGTTAGGATATTAGGATGTAAGGGACTATCTACTCAACTATAAAGTAGTTCCTAATTTACCTCTTCTTGTTTTACTAAGTTGTTGATTAATGCATATACAGTAAGTCCGGATATGGATTTAATACCGGTTTTACCTGTGATATTTTTTCGGTGAGTCATGACGGTATGAATAGATATATTTAGTTCATCTGCAATCTCTTTATTTGTCTTACCTTTTGCAACAGCAACCAGAACCTCTTTCTCTCTTATGCTGAGGTCAAAATTATCGTTACCCTCCTTTTCTGTTTCAGGAGATAAAACAGTTTTTAATTTTGATTGTATGGATTGAATATTATCTTCAATGGAAATTGTGCCATCAAATAGGTCTAGTTGTTCTTGTGAGATAAAATTGGTTTGTAGGGCAACAATAGCTATTGATGTATTTTTTTCTTTGCATGTATTGATAAATTGAGCTGTTTGATAACCTACCAACCTCGTATCCGCTATGATGATAGAGGGTGCATATCCTGTCAATAACGTAAGTGCTTTATCGCAATTAGGCACAACTTTTGATATTTCAATATTTCCGAGAGAACGTAGAATATTGGAAGTTCCTTCTATCAATATTGGTGAATTTTCAATCAAAAGAATTTTTATTTTAGTTGCCATTCTTCTTTGAATTTAATTGTTGAATAAATGGAATAAGTATTTTTTCTTCAACGATATCGTGTTTTTTTAAATCATTGGATACTTGTGAAATATCAAACCAAACACCAATCCTTTCGTTTGGGAGAATGTCGGAAGGGAGGTATTTGATAATAATGTTAGTTAGGTCGGTTAGTTTGTCCTCGATAGAGGAATGACTCTCTTCAAAATCTTCTGAAAAATCTATTGAGGAAGTTTTATTAAGTAGGGTAGGGAATAATTTTTCCTCTTCAAATTTGAAGTGGTTCTTAACCTCTTCTACATATTCCGAGTAGAATGAGTTGAGAATATTCCCAATATTTCCGCATTCCAATGCTATCTTTTCAATGTGTTTTCCAATATGAGATAATCTTTTGTCTAAATAGTATGTATGAGATTCTTTTAGATATTTGACCAATATAGAACCATCTATTTGATTTATTTCCTCTTGCGATGGGATGTAGGAATCAAAAGTATAAACGTTGCACAATAGCAAAAATAGATTTACCGGAACATTATTTTGTTGACAAACCTCCTCAACTCTTTTTTCTCCAAACCCCAATCCAATATTAAAACGAGGTAACATCAGTATAAGTTGAGGATTGATATTTAGCATATCAGCTAATTTAATATCTGCATGAAAAATAGATGAATAATTACTCATACTTTTTTATTTTTATTACAATTCTTTGACTTTAAAGGACAATTATCACAAGTTTTGCCTCCAATTTTGCAATCAGAACTATAAGATTTTTTTATCCATTTTATAGTACCGATAATTGCAACTAAACAAATAATACCAGTAATAATCATTTGAGTCTTCTCTGCCATATATTTTTTTTACAATTCTGCACACCTTTTAGGTAAAGAGTGCAAGTGCATTATTATAACCAATTCGCTTTCTTACCTAAATTTCAATTCCACACCTTAAAATGATGGCAAGTGCATTATTTGAGATAATATCTCTGCCTGCCGGTGAAATTATATATTGAATATCAGGTTGAATATAAAAATGGTTTAAGAAATTAGCCTTGTAAAAAGCTTCAATAACAGTTTCGTGTTTAAACTGCATATTCTTAAATCCGGCATGAGCAACACCCAAACCGAGGCAATTTTCGCCCCTTTTATCTCCTAATCCATAAAAATTAACGCCCCCACCGATATAATATTTATGATAACTACTTTTTGTTGGATTTACAGCTGTCTGAACAAAAAGATCTAGTTTTTTATTTTCTGCCCATTGTCCAATGTTTTGATCTCCCATAAAGTAGAATCCGTAATTATAAGCGCCCGTTTTTTTCGGTTTATTATAGTAGTAGCTTCCAATCTTGTAGGTACAATTGTATTTTTGATTAGAAGAGTAATTAAATTCTGTTACAGCAAGTATCCCATCATTAGGGTTTATGTTCCATTTTATGTTGTATTCGTTGTAATCAAAATCATATATTTCTCCACTATAAATAATGTTTTTCCAACTAAAATTCTCATTTATATCCCAATTAACAGACAATCCAATTGCAGTGATAGGAAAGATAGGAGAAGGTATATTCTCCGGTATCGTTGATGGAATGCCAAACGAACTATTTATGTAGTAGGAGGCATTATCGGTATTAGCAAATTCTGCATTTAGATCTTGAAGTCCAAACGTCAAGTTGACGTTCCCTATTTGCTGTTTATACCAACACTCGAAAAGGTAAGTATGATTTCCACCTCCATCAATATTGGAAATGATTTGAAAATCTCCAATTAGTTCTTCCGAGGGAGAGGAACCATGAGTATTTCCTCCTTTTACAAAAAATTGTCCGCCCTTCCACCAATTAGCCTTTTCAGTTTCCAAACTTAATGACAGATTGGCTGCTCCAAGGTAGTTAACTCCGGTTGTAATTCCTCCGGTTGCATTCCCAACCACATCTCCTATGTAGGTAGCACTAAATTCTACGGGACAAACTTTGGTTGAATCTTTTTGTTTTTGAGCCGAAAGGTTGGAGAAACAAAAGAATGTAAATAAAAATAAATTTAATAAATTAATTCTCATATTGTGTTATTCTTTTATTCTTATAATAAGCTTCCAATTTGATAAATACAGAAAGATATAATCCATGCAACACAAGTTGTATATATTACGCAAAAGCCTGCCCATTTCCAATTTGCCTCTTTTGCGATTGCCGTAATCATAGCAACGCAAGGGAAGTAGAGAAGAACGAATATCATAAAAGAGAATGCAATTAAAGGGGTCATGCTATTCTTACCACTTTCATCTTTGTGACTTTGAAGAGTTTGAATTAGTTTTTCTGACTCTTCATTTGCTTCAATGTCGCTGTGGTAAAGAATTCCCATAGACGAGACAATAATCTCTTTAGCAGCGGCTCCGGTGAGAATACTTACTCCCATTCTCCAATCAAAACCTAATGGTTTTACGACAGGTTCAATGAAATGTCCTATTCTACCTAAGTAAGAGTTTTCGCTTTGAGCGGCAGCACGTTTCAATTCCAATGAGGAAAGACGTTCCTCTTTTATCTCTTCGTTATCGTAAGATTGGTTTTGAACCATTTCAATCTGATGGTCGATGCTCCGAATTTCATCGTTTGTTGTAGGGAAATAGTTTAAACACCAGATGATAATAGATGCGAAAAGGATGACGGTCCCCATCTTTTTTAGGTATTGAGCAGATTTGTCCCACATGTGTATCAATGTGTTTTTGCAAGTAGGAATTCGATAGGGAGGAAGTTCCATGACAAACTGATCAGAGTCTGTAGGGAATTTCACTTTTTTTAGAAGTAGAGATGTTAAGATCGCAAATGCTATTCCAATCAGGTAGATACCCATTAAAATAAGTCCTTGATGCGACTCAAAGAATGCAGAGACAAAAAGTAAGTAAATGGGTAGTCGGGCAGAACAAGACATAAAGGGGATGGCCATCATGGTAATAATTCGATCTTTCGGATTCTCTAAGGTGCGAGTAGCCATCACAGCCGGAACTCCGCATCCAAATCCTGTAAGTAGCGGAATAAACGATTTACCATGAAGTCCCATCTTATGCATTAACTTATCCATGATAAAGGCTGCTCGAGCCATGTATCCTGTATCTTCCAAGAGGGAGATAAAAAAGAATAAAATCAGGATGTTTGGAAGGAAGACGAGAACTCCACCTACACCGGCTATAATTCCATCAACAATCATGTCCGAAATCATTCCGGCAGGAAGTATGTCTCTAACAAATTCTCCAAACAAAGCGATTCCATTTTCTATCCATTCTTGCGGGAAAGCACCCAGAGTGAATGTCGTTTCAAACATAATCCATAAGAATAAAAATAGAATAGGGAATCCTAACCATTTATTCGTAAGGACTACATCAATAGCGTATGAAAGTTCAGCTTTCTTATCATTATTTCTATGGAATGTTTCTTTTAGAGCACCTCGAATGAAGCCATATTTTGCATTTGTAATGACCGATGTAGCATCTTCACCAAATTCTTCTTCAATTTCCATTCTGCATTTTTCTGCCGTTTCCCGTATTGGATGAGTATCCGAAATATGCTTTTCAAGATGTTTGTAGGTGACAGAGTCGTTTTCCAATAACTTTAACGCAACATAGCGGAATGGGAAGTCCACAGCAATCTCTTTATGCTGAGTCAGTAATGGTTTTATTCTGTCAATTGCGTTTTCTAAATTTTTGCCGTAATTGATATGAATATGTTTTGTTACCTCTTCCGTATCTTCATATACACTGATGATGTGATCCAAAACATGCGTGATTCCCTCTCCTGTTCTTGCTGTGGTTGGAACGCAGGGGAACCCCAATAACTGTTCCAATAAGTTAGCATCTAATTGACTATCGGAGGCAACCAATTCGTCATACATGTTTAGAGCCATCACCATTCTGATATTCATGTCTATCAGTTGGGTTGTAAGGAAAAGGTTTCGTTCTAAGTTGGATGAATCAACAACATTTAAAACTACGTCAGGATGATTCTCTGTTATGTATTCCCTAACGAAAAGTTCTTCCGGAGAGTATTCTGTTATTGAGTAGGTTCCGGGTAGGTCAACTAAGTCAATTCTGTACCCTTTGTGGAAGAAAGAACCAATTTTGGAAGAGACAGTAACTCCGCTATAGTTTCCGACCTTTTCATGCAGACCTGTAGCATGATTAAAAAACGATGTTTTACCGCAGTTTGGATTTCCAACAAGAGCAACGGAGATTGTTTTTGATTCATTTGCAATGGTTTGTTTTATTTCTTCAGAAAATGTACCATTGAATTCGTATTTACTTTGTTCAAAGTGTTCTTTGATACCGATTACCTCAATATGATTAGCTTCGCTTCTTCGTAGAGAAACGTGACTGTTCATGATTTTGTATTCTATTGGATCTTGTAATGGTGCGTTTTTTACGACAGTGACCTTTTCGCCACGAATAAATCCCATCTCCATAACGCGATGTCGAAAACCGCCATGACCATTTACTTTGACAATGATACACTCTTCTTTCTCTTCAATTTCGGATAACCTTTTTGTTTTTTTCTCTTCCATAGGATGCGTCGGTTCTCTAATAAAATAGGAAAAATCCTATTGTCGAATTTTATTCATAAATAGCACTTTCTATAAATTTAGGCATGAAATTTTATTTTAGTTCAAGGAGGATTCTGCAGATGCATTTTATAGAATTCACCTTAATTCTCAACCATCTTTATAGAAATAGTTTATAATTATAGTGCAAAATTAATCATTTGTTTTAAAATGTTTTATCACTACAATTGGTTATTTTTAGGAATTGCTCTCCCTAAATGTGATTAGAAAGCATAAAGGTGAATTCTATTCACAGAATCCACCAACAGAGAAAGAGTTGTAATACCTAATAATTATTGAAATCCGGTGCTTTGAATTCTGTTAGAGCAATCCCCTCGATTTCAATCAGCCACCCAGGTCTGCAAACCGGAGCTAAAAGAATAACTTTAGGCGTATTGGGAAGTTCTTTGTCAAAAATTTCTTTCACTACGCAATAGTCTGCCATATCTCTTATGTAGATGATTACTTGGGCAAAGTCGTTGAGAGTTGCATTGGCTTCAGAAAGTAAGACACTGCAGTTTTCTAACATTCGATAAGTTTGTTTTACGATGTCATTTTCGTGCATAATCTCCCCTTTATTATTGATGCTGGCCGTTCCGGATAAGAAAATATGTTTTCTGTCTCCATATATAATTTGTACACCTCTTTCAAATGTAACACCATATTCTATTGTTGGATTTAGGTGGGTAGTTCCATATAAGAATTGTATTTGTTCTTTTTTCAGTCCATTAACGTTATATGTGTCGAGATGTACCAATTCGTTTGGATTTCCATTCCTTCCCTCAATGCCGGTACTGGTAATATAATGAGTATCTTTTGATAGTCCCAATTTCTCAAACTCTAAACGTCGAGCTTTAACCATGCCGTGGTAGGTCGTATCTATATTTTGCATATAAAACCATGTTCGGATACAATTATCTTTTATGTTCATCTTAAGAGTTCGAAGGTTTTCCACTTCATTATTTATAAGATCAACAGTTTGCTGATAAGAATCTCCATTTTTCCCAATTTGAGCATTCCAAAAGTGGGTATAACCATTGTGCGAATATGTTTTAATTGGAGACTCTGTAGAAGGCGTTAAATGAGAAGAAAGATAGCACCAAATAGCAATTTTGGAACCATCTAATGGTGGTTGTTGTATAATAGAGATTGTGCCCTTATAATCGATTTCTTTTAATTTTTCCGACAAGAGCTCTTGTTGATTGGCTGCATCACTAAGAAATACTCTGCAGAATGGAGATGAAAAATCAGACCAGTCGCTTAATGATTTTTTTAGAGCATTACAAATATTATTCAATTGATACTTGTAGCATTCATGAATATTTTCAATATGAAAGATTAGATGTATTTCAGACGTTCCATTTGCTATATTAAACGATGAAATCTCTGACCACACATTACCACAATCGGCAAAAACTCTTTTTTCGAAATTTAGTTTTGTCATCATGTTATTATTTTAAACTATTAATCCATAATTTTAGCAATTTGACATCCTCTTCTTGACTATTGAAGCTAACGTTGGTATGATTGTATGAAATGTTATCAGAAGAGTGTGCCAAAACGTCCAATATAAAGCTCTCTGATTCAATTCCCGGTGTCACCAGTTTTTTTTCGTTAACAATTTTAGAATTGACATTTACAAGAGCATTATAACTATATCCCTCTGTTAAGTTCAGATCTGCAGCCGCATAAGAACTACCTCCATGGCAGTTTATACAATTAGAAAAGAATTGGTTTTGAACTCTTGTAAAATCGAGTAAGTCGATAGACAAGAGTCCTAACGAGCTAATCTGAGACTCTATCTCTTTAGGTTGTATGCTATGAGAGTAGAGGTCTGTTACACTTTTTCTACTTTTATTCAAGATGGAAATAGAAATTCTATCAGTGTCGAACGGGATTCCGGTCAGCTCAATATGGGTGGTATCTCCAATTGAAGGTTTCCCAATCGCTTTTGATATAGAAGGTATCGCCTCCTCTTTTTTATAAGCAGCAATAGCAACTTGATAGTCGATTGGCCACGAAGAAATATTTTTGAAGATGATAGAGGTATTGCACTTTATTCCCTCGTTTTTGAAAGTAGTTTCTTCGTAGATGTCACCGCTGTCACATGCTACAATAGAGAGTGATAGAGTTAGTAATATGTAATAATATTTATATTTTAATACAAATTTCATACAATTTGGTTTTGAAGTTGTTTTTAATTTCTATATCAACTATTTAGAACGAATATTGTAGCAATGCCATACCAGTATGGATTGGCAACCCCGTGTCATCGTTATCCCTGTCTAATTGAGTTTTATGTCCATATTTTCCCACATATTGGTACATCAGTTGCAATTTGAGATTACATCTCATGAAGAAGTAGTTTAGAGCCAATGCCGGAGAGTTTAAAAAACCATCCTTTTTTAGTCCGTTACGGTTAAAGAAATCGTAACGAAAGGCAGGTTGGAATTTTTTTGTAACAAAAAATCCGGCTTGAGCATATCCTCCAATAAGATCGAAATCAGAAGCTAACTGCATTCTTTCAGTCCAATTCATGCGAAGGTAATAAAATTCTCCCGATAAGAAAAATCTTTTATACAACCAAGAGAATTCAGCACCACATCTAAAATCATTTGCACTCTCTTCTTCCGCTTCAACATTGTAGTTAGCAGACAGAGCAAACAACAACTTATTATTCTTTAAATCATCAGGAGCTCCTTGGTAGGAGGGCATATTTCCTAAAGGCATAAAGGCGATGCGTGCAGCATATAGGAGGGACGGGAGCCATTTGTTATCGTCGCTCATGGTCTTGGATGCAGATAAGGACCCCCCATTCCCATTAAATACCCCCACTTGATACATTAGTTTATCTTTAATTAAACCATGAAATTGAATTCCCAAATCAAACCCGAGTCCGACAGATGGATTAACAGCGTTCAAACTCATATCAACATTTGCAGTGGAGGTTAATGATAGGGGAAGAGCAGGGAAGAGTGTTTCTCCTAAAGTCACCAAGTAGGCTTGATTAAAAGGGGTTTTGAATTTCCCTGCGCGAATGCGAAATCCGTCCGCAATGTTGATGTCAAACCACGCTTGTTGAAGCAGGTTTGCACCACTTTTGGAAGCATTTAGAGCAAAGTTGAAAGTTATGATATTAAAAGCTTTTCCCGAAAATCCGAGAATTGCATTCGGAATAGAGAAACCGCTATTTGCAATATTATCTTGGTCTGCCAAATTTAATCCTTCATCATCGTAATAATTCAGGTTGGCAGCAGTTTGCACTAATATATAGGGCTTTAGCAGGAAATCGCCGGCTCTTGTTTGAAGTGAAAATCCTTTTTTGTCGTCAAGTCTTACAACGTCGCTTTCAACAAATTTGTCATCTACTTCGTTGGTATATTTAAAACTGATTCGATTTTTAGTTGCTGTTGTGTCTGTTGCTGCGTTGGCGGAATTAGCTGCCAAGAATAGCGTAAATAAGATAAATTTAAGTCTCATGTTATATTTTTTCAGTTTTATAAGCGTTGATAATATCTAAGGGTACTTTTAAAGAAACAACTTACAATGTTTCCAAAAATACGATAAGAGCATCTCTGTCTTCTTTGGGCAAATTTTTAAATATTTCGCGAGAAACGGCACCTTCTCCTCCGTGCCATAATATTGCTTCTTTCAGGTTTCGAGCTCTTCCGTCATGAAGAAATTGAGTGTGCCCGTTTACAGTCTCTTGGAGTCCAATTCCCCAGAGAGGTGTTGTTCTCCATTCTGCTCCGTATGCCAATCCGGATTGTATATGGTCGTCCAATTCAGGTCCCATATCGTGAAGTAGGAAGTCGGAGTAGGGATGAATTGTTTGTCCTCCGAGCCAAGGCAAAGATGTTCCATTCAAAAGCACAGAGCCCGAAGGTCTTGTGTGCAGAGTGGGGATATGGCATAGATGGCATTTGCTTGCATAGAATGCAGCCTCTCCTTTTTTCACTATTTCATTATCAACATAACGACGTGCCGGAACACCCAATGCTTGCATATATAGGTCAACATCTTCCATCTCTTCTGTAGTGATTTCAAGTCCATCGAAAAAGTCAGGATGTTGAGTCTGTCCTCCGCAGACCTCTTCCGGGTAGCGAGAGTTGGTAATCCCCATATCGCTGGAAAATCCTAATTCTACAGTTAAATCAGCATGTTGTGCTTTGTTTCCAGATACTCCAATCTGTTTTACACCTCTCTCCACAATATAATTTAATCTTCCGCTTATCCCATATTCAGGGTAGTTGCTTTCCTTTTCTAACCGGAGAAGTTCATCATTGGAAATACTCATTATTTGTCCCATACCCACATGTCTCAAAGGTATTCTGGCAGATATGTATAAATCATCGGGAGAGATTGAGTCTGAGTACCATTCAGAAATTGAAAAATGCGGACGACGAAGTGAATATTTTTCTCCATCAGGGAAACTATATTCTTCCTCGGTAATCGTTACTTTTAATTTGCCTTCCGCTTTGGAACCATAGATTGTTTGGTCATGGAGCACTCTTCCGTAATCACGAAAGAATCCTCCGTTTTTTCGAACAATATAGACCAACATGGAAGAAAATCCATAGTTTCCACTTCCATATTGGGAGTAGATTGTAGAAGGTGTCCTACCGGCATTTTTATGGCAACTGCCACAAGAATATCCTGCATAGACCGGTCCTAACCCAGATTCTTCTGTAAAAGGATTATCGTATAAAATATCTCCATTGTTAAAGCGAATAGATAAGGAGTTGGCTACCCAAGGAGCCGGCATATCGTATGCTTTACTGGAGGTGAGAAAGATGGTTGAAGTTCCGGCTGATAATTCCGAATATTTAGCAATATCTCCGTTGGGTTTCATTATTGCTTCATATTCCAATGTAGCCTCTTCACATGCCGATAACATTGTCATTACGAGAAGTAACATGGTAGAAAAATGATTCTTTTTTTGTTTCCTATTCATACCATTCAATTAATAGTCGTTAAATTATATTTTAAGTAGTACTGATGATTACTTATTTTGATAGATAAAGTAACCTTAAAGCCCATTCCTAAATTAGTACCACTTCTCTTGTCATATTTTTATTAATCCTTTTTTTATTGTCTTGCTCCAAAAGGGTATATCAAATTTTGAATTTGGTACACCCTTAGTTATAGCAAATAGGTATTGTTAGAATTTTATGTAAGTTCTATAAATTCACCGCTCATAATTAAAATAGTTTAAATCTGAGGGGATTTTCTGTACTCACTGTTATTTAATTATAGTTTTAATTTTGCCTAATATGTCGTTTAAGTCATTTAACCTTTCCATGGCAAATTCGATTTCAGAACTTGCAGTAAGGTTATTACGAAACGGTTGAGGAATTGCATCAACAGCATTTCTGGCTTCTTTGATTGCCTTTCTAATCTCTTCATCCAAATCACTATTATTTTTTGCAACAATCGCCGATATGCTATTTTCATTTCCGATATTGTCTAATAGTGTAATATCATCTGACATATTACCCAAGTAGGAGTGTTGAATACTTATAACATTGTTCTCGTAATCTGCCAAAGAGTTCCAAGAGTACCATGATTCAACCTCTTCTACATTTTGTGTTTCGTAGGGACCTCCAATTTTTTGTTCTCCAACTTCACCACAAATGTCTGTACAACCATCAATAATTTGCCATATAACATCCACTTGAGTTTTATATAGTTGGTCGAACATGTTGGGGTTACAAAATCTTTCCGCAAAACCATTTGCAGAAGTTTCTACTTCTAATTCGTCCAAGATTGTTTGTTCTTTTTCTGTTACGTTATTCTGACCGTTCCAATAGTACCAAAGTTGTAAGCAATCATCTCTAAGTACGGTTGCTACAGCTACCATATATTCCTTTTGACGATCTGTAATATCAGCAGCAGTTCTTGCTTTGCCATCTTTGAATAGGAGATATTCTAATGTGTGAAATCCTCTTACTGTAGCTCCTAAACTTTCACGTACGTTATCAACATCCAAAGATATGGAGCTATTTAGATAACTTTCGATATTAGTTTTGTCGAGAGGCCATGAGTCGATAAGAGGGTCCAATCCATAAGTTGCAGCAGGACCAAATAAGAAGGCTTCACTCTCTTCCCAAGGTTCTCTTGTATTACGCCAAGCATCACAAGCTGCCTCTAATTGAGCATCTGTTCCTCCTTGGGCAAATTCTTCTACTTTTTCAAGCAGTGTAAATGCATTCTCTTTCATTTCTGCATAGGTCGGAATTACAATGTCATAGACGTAATTCTCAATTGTTTCTCCGTAAATCTCTGAAGATTCGCTTTGGTTCACTTCTCCATTCGTTTCATCTTCGCAAGACGATAGAGAAAGAGCGGGAATCATCATCAAGACTCCCATTTGAAGGAAATTTTTTCTTTTCATTTTACTATATTTTTTTTCTATTTGCTTATCGTTTGAAGAACCATCCCAAATATCCAATACTTAATGAGACCATATTTTCAGAGTTGAAGTTACCATGATCTATCCATCTTCTTGAGTAATCAGCTTTGATAACTAAATTTGGGAGTGCAAAGTAGTTGATACCTGCAGTCAGCAACTCTCTTTTGAAGCGAGGGTCTGCAATGATGTTTCCATCTGTTTTGTGCATCGAGTTATAGTACTCATATTTTAAGAAAGGGTAAAGATGTAGTTTCTTAGAGATAAATTGACCGATGTTTACCCCAATTTCGGCATACCAATTGATAGCATTCTTAGCAACTTGATCTCGTGGGAATATTGATATACCGGCTTTACTTGGCATACGAAGATTTAGTATTGAGAGGCGTTCACTATCACCAACTTCTCCCCATAAAAAATTTGCTCGTGCAACAACTATCTTGTTGTCAAATTGAGCATCAGCACTCAGCACTGAGACTGGAATTTTAATCTCTTCCATTTTATCCGCTTTGGTTGAGTTGCCGGATGTTTTCCAAGCGTGGTAAGCAGATATTCCCAAACGCATGTGTTTGATTCCATTGTAATCGATTCTGCCTGCCAGTGCAGGATTGGTCATTGTGTAAGTTTCAAATAAAGACTGTTTTCCCTTTTTTATAAAATTTTCTCTACTGAAAAAATTAGGGTCCAATCCATTGATAACCATGATTTCATAGTCGAAATTTTTTATTGTACCATATAACGATAATCCCGTTTCGTGCCATGTGCAAGGAATCAAGTTGGATTCGCCTTCCGGTCTTGTTGCGCCAAAGTAAAAAATTGGTTCATGATGAGCATTTGTTAATCCTACGGGGACAATAAAGTGTCCTATGCGAAGGTGAAGCCAATCTGCAAATCTTTTGTTGATATGAAATTGTTCCAATACAACTTCCCCTCCTTTTTCTACCTCCATCTCATATTCACCGGCTTCATTGAATTCATATTCGACAGCTGAACCGGTTCCTCCATATTCAAATTCAATTTCAGAAGTGAGTGTCCAAGAGGGAGAGAACTTAAAGTCCATGGCAAGAATAAATCTCGGGATGGATATTTCTGCTCTACTATCAGGGTGAGACCCCTCGTCAAAAAAACGATTTTGTGTATAGTCGAAATATTGAAATAAAATTTCTCCGTATCCACCCATTCTAAATCGCCAATCTCCGAAATCTTTCTGTTTTTTTTTGATTCGTTTACTATTGGTGCTGTCGTTATCTATGCGGATAGAATCAATCTGTGATGCATTCGCAGAAGAAGCGAATATTGAAAAAATTAAAATTAATAGCCAAATTTTTTTCATTGTTTTGCTTTTTTTTACGATGCAAAATTGAAAATTTAGCTATTTGTTGGCAATACCTAATTTTGGTTAAATTTTGTTGCGGACTTAATCACTTTTTATTACTTACATATAGTGAGGGTAGGGAGTAGAGTACGAACTCGTCTTAAATTCCCAATTGATTTGATTTTGCTATCAAGTAAGCGTCAGCAATCGTAAGAGCTGCCATGGCATCTACAATTGGGACTGCCCGAGGCAATACGCAAGCATCATGTCTTCCTCTTGCTTTAAAAGTAGTAGGATTCCCGTTTATGTCCACTGTCTCTTGGTCCATTAAAAGTGTAGGAACAGGTTTAAATGCTACGTTAAAGTAGATGTCCTCACCATTAGAAATACCACCTTGAATGCCGCCGGAGTTATTTGATTTTGTACCAATGCCTTTGGGGGTAGGTATAAATACATCGTTCAGTTCCGAACCTTTTTTTGATACACCTTTAAACCCACAACCATATTCAAATCCTTTTACAGCATTTATTGATAGCATTGCGTAGGCAAGTCGTGCATGAAGTTTATCAAATTGAGGTTCTCCAAGACCAACGGGGCACCCCTTTATAACAGATGAAATTACTCCTCCAATAGTATCTCCTGCATTTTTTATTTCCATGATTTTCGCCGCCATCTTTTCTGCTACGGCAGCATCCGGGCAGCGTACCGGATTGTCATCAATTTTGTTTAGATCCAAATCTGAATAACATTTTTCTAATTTTATGTCACCTACTTGAGAAGTGTAGGAGTAAATCTTTATGCCAACTTTATTCAGAAGTAACTTGGCGAAAGCTCCGCCAGCCACTTGAGCAATTGTTGTTCGAGCAGAAGTTCTTCCTCCACCGGCATAATCCCTTATTCCGTATTTAGTTTGGTAGGTGAAATCGGCGTGGGACGGGCGAAAAAGATTTTTCATCTCTTCATAGTCGCCCGAACGCTGATTTTCATTTCTTATTTCAAATGCAATAGGCGTACCGGTAGAGTACCCGTTAAATACACCTGAAAGTATTTCGATTTTATCTTTTTCAGAACGCGATGTGGTTAGTTTTGATTGACCAGGTTTTCTTCTATCTAATTCTTTTTGAATAAATTCGATATCAACAAAAATCCCGGCAGGGAATCCGTCCAAAATTCCTCCAACAGCAGGGCCATGAGATTCTCCAAACGTAGTTAATCTTAAAATCTGACCAAACGAGTTCATTTTTATAATTTTTTTTATCCGATAATTAGTGGCAACCACCTTCACATCCGCCGCAACCACTTTCGCAGTCTCCGCCACCGCATCCACTGCAACCACCGCACTGGTGTTGAGTAACTACTGCAATCTCTTCCGGAGTTGCATCTCTTACTTCAACTACCTCACCCTTGAAATTCAAGTCTTCTCCTGCTAATGGGTGATTAAAGTCCATTTTTACTTTGTCTGAGGTAATTTCCAAAACGATACCATTGATGCGATGACCTTCTGCATCCATCATAGGAACTAAATTCCCTTCTTTGATGTATTCGTTATCAAATTTACCATCAATTTCGAAGATAGATTTGTCTAACTCTACTACTCGTCCCTCTTCGTAATCTCCGTATGCGTCTGCACAGGCAATTGTGAAGTCAAATTTATCACCGACAGAAAGTCCTTTTAGGTTCTCTTCGAATTTTTCTAACATCATGCCCAATCCGCAAGTGAATTTTAGGGGCTCATTTTTTGGAGCTTGTTCCCACAATTCCGGAGTCCCATTTTCTCCGGTTACATACAAATCGTATGATACTGCAACAAATTTTTTATCTGAAATTGTCATATTCTTTTTTTTTGCAAAGGTATAAATAATATTTTAGGTGATTTCTATAATTTCTTCGTTTTAAATTAAAAAAAGTATAAATTGTAGGTTTTATAACTATTCTTTGGCAATGAAGGAGACGTTAATGTGAGTATTGGGATTTGAGTTGTGAAAAAAGAATTAGGAGTTAGATTTCAGGTTTCATAATTCAGATTTCAGGTTTCAAGCAGGCAACTCCCCAACATTTCTCCCTGCCTGAAAGGCAGTATTGAGCGCAGCGATGGTAGCCCGTGACAAAGTCTCGGGTGATAGGTAGCACCATGGGAACCTGCCTGGAAGGCAGTACCTTGCAGGGGGGGCAGAATTCAGGTGGCATATGGCTGAATGTTTGAAACCTGAAACTTGAAACCAAACACTGATGGTAACGCATTGTAAATGGTAATACTCGGAGCGATGGAATTGTAGGTCCGACCGCCCCGAGTAATAAACATCTTATAACTTCTCTATTTCGTCAATAGACAAATTTGTCAATCTTGAAATTACATTCACATCCAAGCCCTCTTCTTTCATATTCTTGGCGGTTTTCAGAATACCAATGGTTTCGCCCTCTACTCTTCCTTTTTCTATCCCTATAGCTTCGCCTTTTTGCAATCCTATAACCTCGCCTTCTGCTCGTCCTTTTTTTAGACCTATGGCTTCGCCTTTTTGTAATCCTATCGCTTCCCCCTCTTCCAATCCATCTTTTTTGGCTGTATTCATAACACTAAACCAATCATTGCAATTTTTCAAGTTCTCTTCATAATCGTAACGTTCTGTTTTTGAAAAGGCTGCAATTTCTGCCACCTCAAAAAAGCGTTTAAAGATGGCTTCGGTTAATGCTGTGGGCTTATCGTCTAACTTCCCAAGGTTTTTGATGGCATAAAGCCATTTGTCCATGAATGTCTCCAACTCACTCTCTTCCTTGCGGAATTTAGGCATCTCTATGAAGATAAAATTCAAATTCTTATTAAACACCTCATAGGTGTCGTCCATCAATTGCACCTTGGTAATCAAATGGTCAGCCTTCTCCGGGGAATCATCCATCACAAAATCCAAAATGCCTATCACATAAACCGGTGACAATTTATAATCCCAATAAACAGTATTGTTTTTTGTACCCTTTTGACCTTGATCTTGAATGGCAAATGAGGAGTAGTACAAGGCTCTGTCCCTAAAATTTTCTTGCTTTGCTTTTTGCATCTCAACAATGAATCGCTCCCCCTCTTTGGTGGTACAATAGACATCATAGACGGCACGTCTCTCATTGTTGGAGAATCCTAATTGCTCGGTATTTAAGTAGGTAAGATCGGCAATCTCTTTTTCTCCGTTCAGTTCCAACAGAGCATTTAAAAAACTGATTAAAAACTCCTTGTTCGCCTCCGTGCCGAAAAACTTCTTGAAAGCGAAATCCGTGTAGAAATTTATGTAGCGACTCATCGCTGTTCCAGGTATGCACATAGTAATCGATTTAAATTTTGTTTATTAATACGACAAAAATAACACATTAATTTCATTTTGCAAAAGGGAGGACACTTCCCTTGAAACAAAAAGTGAGAATTTATATATTTTTTAGAGTTGTAGAAACTATACAGATTAGGTTTCAAGATGCTAACGAAGGATTCTGGTAATTGTTACCGAAGGATGTTTACGCTTTTGTAGTACTTCTGCTAATCAAAATAAAAAGAGGCGAATTGCTTCGCCTCTTTTGCTTATTTTATTGATAATTATTTCCTTATCAATGTAAAGTGTCCGGTGTAAATCATATCTATCTCCGGAATGTTAATCACGTACCAATAGTCTG
>SUWZ01000009.1 GCA_015061185.1 Bacteroidales bacterium | reverse complement strand
AAACTAGCAAACGCTTCAACGGATTGAAGTACAAGATTAATATTGCTTGGTACTTTTAAAGGAAGGCAATGTAATAAGGATTCCATTGCACACAAAGTAGCGTGAATATAATCACCACAGCGATAAAATTCTTGGGCACGAACTAACATTGATTCGTGTTTTGTACTTTCTGCCAGTTCTTGCATTTGCTCCCGTTGCTCCTTGATTTCAATTTTGAGTTTCTCTATCTCTGCAAGTTTGCTCTTAATCTCCAAAGCATTGATAATCTGCCAGCCGACAGCAAAGGTTACGAGTATGCCAATCATTGTTACCATAACGCCGATAAAAGTATCGAGCGAAACATTGGAAAGCGAGACATTAAGGCACGCCATCACAACAGCCAATACGACAACTCCGACAAGAGCTACCAATGAGAGTATTATACTTAGGTTTTTCTTCATCTTTTTTATGTATTACTTTTCATTAATTTTTAAGTATGCTTGAATAATATCACTTTGGCGTTTTTGATATTCAAGCCATTCTTTATGCAACTTATCTAATAGCTCTGCCTTATCTTTACTATCAATCGCATTACACATTGGCTCTGCAATGTGCGAAGGGTATGTGCTTCTGATTATCCTTTTAACCACTTCACTCTCTGCTTTTTTGTATATAAGATTCCAAAATTCTTGTTCTTTCATAGGCTTTATTTTTAATATCTCATTTGTTTTATCAATATTAATAGTATTCCTTTAAATAGTTTATATAAATAAATCCCCATATTCTTTACAATAATGATAACTTATGTAAAGGTTTTTGCCTTTTTCTTTACATTAAATACATCGTATGTACAAAAAAGCTCAATTCCTTTATATAATCTTACTAATAGACTCTATTTTTTCAAAACGATTATCTGTCTTAGGACTATGCTCAATAAGAATTTGAGTAAGAGCCGTATTTAGGTAAAAATTGCTATGTCCTAATTTTAACTTTTCTAGTAATCCATTAGAAATTAGTTTATTGAGATATGCAGTAGCAGTAACGCGAGATACATTCAAATCTTGAATAATAAAATCAATTTTAGTATAAGGATGATTAAATAAGTTATTAAGTAACTCGTGACTATATTGTTTACCCATAACTATCTTCATCTTCTCTTTATACTCCTGCATTAAAATCTTTATTTGTTTTACCAATACAATTGTCTCTTCGGCAGTCTCTTCAACACCTTTCAAGACAAATAATATCCATTCCTCCCAATTACCATTATCTCGAACCGATTGTATGAGGCGATAATATTCTGATTTGTTTTTTATAATGTAACGGCTCAAATACAATATTGGTAAATCAAGCAACTTCTTAATAACTAAGTATAATGAATTTACAATACGACCAGTTCTTCCATTGCCATCATAGAACGGATGCACACTCTCGAATTGATGATGGATAATGGCCATCTTTATCAGAGGGTCAACATCATGAAGCGAGTCATCATTTATATATTGTTCCAAATTCTCCATGAGCGAAACAATCTCATCGTATGATTGAGGTGGCGTATAAACAACCTCTTTTCTCTGATTTTGTAGGTTCGTGCCTGGCAACTTACGGAAACCCGCTTTATTGCATTCAAGAACTTCTTGAACCTCTTTAATGATGGAAAGTGTAAGTATCTTGTTGTTTCTAATCAAATCGAAACCTCGTTTAAGAGCTCTTGCATACAGAACCACCTCTTTTGTAGAAGCAGATACAGCAAAGGATTTTAACTCGGCATCTGCTTTGTACAGATCATCATGAGTAGTAATAATATTCTCTACGGCTGAACTCTCTTTTGCTTCTTGCAAAATGAGTGTATTGATAAGAATACTTTCATTCGGAATAGTCAACGCAACACCTTTCAACTCTGCAAGTTTTTTATTAGCAGAGTTTAACTGTTTCAAAACGGCTTTTGTCTCAACATCAAGTTGTAAAGGTAGTTTTGGTATCTGATACATATCCTATAAATTTTAATATCCCATTAATTTTAAGTGACCTGCAACTTTTGCTTCCAATTCGGCGATTTCGGCATCAATCTCGGGTAGGGTTTGTGCGTAACGCTCAGCAAGAGCCGACACCTTTGAAGTGAGTTGCTGGCTGATGCGTTGCATCTCGCCATCGAGGCGCAATCCAAGCGATGCAAACCACTTCTTCTCGATGACCAATCGCTTAATATCCTCCTCAGTGAGGGCGGCATACTTAACCCAAAGTGCAGTAAGCAGGTCGTACTTGCGCTCCTTGATAAGTTTCTTATTGAGTGATATATCGCCCTTAAGGTCGAGATATTTCTGCAACACGGCAAGCTCCTCGGCATCTGCCTTCTTATCAAGTGCCTTGATGCGTTTTTTGATATTGGCATCGGTCATCTTACTATCGGGAAAGTTGTCCTCATCGAGATAGTTCTCTGCCTGCTCCTCGATAAGCTCGGCAAGTTGTGCTTCGTTCTGCGAGAGCAACTCCTCGGCGGCGATGATATGATCTCGCTTATCTGCAAAATATTCATCAATGACAATCGGAACGGGAAGCAAGTCGCAAACAATATCTTCCGGTGTCGTAGCTATCTTCTCTTTTTTCTTTTTATCATCGTTCTTTTTTGTTGCAGGCTGAGGAGTATAGAGTTGTACCGTCCATCCTCCGGACGAAATCATATAACAGTCGTCCTGCATCGTCTCGCCCCAATAGTTCATCAAGCAGTCATAGACATCGTAGGCATCGACAAGCGACCTATCAGCACCAAAAATATCCAATAGTGAATTGCCGAGTTGTTCGATAAGAATCTTCGGTGCAAACCCTTGAACGAGAGAGTTGAGTTCGCCACGATGCTTGTCGCACCAATCTGCAAAACTGCGCTTAAACACCTCGCTCTGCTTTTGGAAATCGGCATTGGCAGAAACGGTATCGCGGATGGTATCCTGCTCGCAGTTGAGCGCATAGTATCCTTCGCGCGTAGAGTGTTCCGAGAAGAGGTCGCCACGCAATGATGGGCATACATCCCAATATGTCGCAAGTTGGTCGATGTCGTGCTTTGGCAGCCCACCATAGAGGTGTGCATCGATATCCTGCAATATCTCAGTGTCGGGAGCAGAGACATAGCGAGGGATATTGAGGTTGTAGTCGTTGCGCTCAATCTCCTCCATAGGTACAAAGCGGGCAAAGTGGGGCACATCACGCTGCGACTGCCATACATCAACAATACGGCGAATATCCTGCTCACGCAGACGGTTCTTGGCTCCATCCTTGATGTAACCACTTTTGGCATCAATCATAAAGACGCCCTTACGACCTGCAGCCTCCGACTTCTCTATGATAATGATGCAGGCAGGGATTCCCGTACCGAAGAATAGGTTGGCAGGGAGACCGATGATGCCCTTAATATATCGCTTCTCGGCAACGAGATACTTGCGGATTTGCGCCTCTGCATTGCCACGGAACAGTACTCCATGAGGCAAAATACAAGCAGCGCAGCCTGTCTGCTTCAAAGAGCGAACGATATGTAGCAAGAAGGCATAGTCGCCATTCTTTTCAGGAGGTACGCCAATCTTTATACCTTCGCCCCAACGCTTATATTCATCTTCTGCCTTTGCACTCTTCATCCACGACTTGGTTGAGAATGGTGGGTTTGCAACGATAAAATCGAAGGTTTTAAGTTGATCTTCGTTCTTAAACTGAGGATCGTTGATGGTATCTCCTTGCTTGATGTCGGCATAAATCTCGTTGTGAAGAATCATATTCATCTTCGCCAAACCAACGGTGGCGTTGTCTTTCTCCTGTCCATAGACGGTGGCTCCCTCCGGAGTTTCGTACATAGCTCGCAGAAGCAACGAACCGGAGCCACAAGTAGGGTCATATATAGTAGTTCTCTTGCCATTTTTAGCATTGTTCAATCCAATGACCTTTGCCATCACACGGCTAACTTCAGCAGGAGTGTAAAATTGACCTTTGCTTTTGCCACTTTCGGAAGCAAAATTTTTCATTAAGTACTCGTAGGCATCGCCAATAAGGTCATCATCCGCAGCTCTGTTCTTGCTGAAATCGAGGTTCTCATTCTGAAAAACGCCGATGAGTTCACTAAGTGTTTCAACTTTATCCTTGCCCTTGCCAAGTTTGTCATCATTGTCGAAATCTGCAACAAAAACGCCTTCGAGTCCGTTTGCTTCAGCAAGAGCTTGCATCTTCTTGTTTATCTCCTCTCCGATATTGGGAGTACCTTTGAGAGCAACAAAGTCCTCGAAATAACAACCTTTGGGGATTTCGATGTCAAACCCATGGTCGCTTCTGCTCTTATCGCTGATATACTTAACGAAAAGTATTACCAATACATAATCTTTATATTGGCTTGCATCCATACCTCCGCGAAGCTCATCGCAACACTTCCATAGGGTACTATATAGTTCTGACTTCTTGATTGCCATGTCTTATTTTTATCTCACTTAAAAATTTTTTTTTCTTGATTGTGATTTAGAAGTAGTTTAAATTTTATTTCGAGCATATTTGAGAGAGATTTTTAAATCTATTTTTATTGTTCTTTTGCAGAAAATAGTGGACTATTATCAAAAAAAGGAGAATTAAAATAGGTTAAAAAGAATCTCAAAGAAGCCGAAAATAAGAGAGTGAAACTCTAAAATATTTTTTAATAATAAAATTTAAACAGCTTCTTAGTCCATTATTTTTACGATTGGAACGGTTTTTCCGTAACCTCCTTTGGAGTTGTATTTGTATAAACCAACTTGTTTTGCACATTTTCCTTTGGGCATTTTAATAAGTTGATTATCGTAATAAGTTTCGCCATTATCATTTGTAATAAGTACCAGCAATTCCGTATTAACGTATTCATTTTCTATTGTGGTATAATTTGTCATTTCTTGCTCATAAGCCAATGCGTAATTATCTCCAATGGTTTGCATTACTTCAAAATCGTTGTAACTTAAGCATTCTTTGGGTTGTTCAAAGAATGTCATGTCTTCTTCCGGAGAATCGCTTGCAGCAACGGCTCCTACAAAAAAAACAAACGCAATCGTTAGCACTGCTCCCGAAAACATGCCGATAATAAAAATTAAAAAATTTTTCATTTTATAACTTGTTTAAAGTTGCCACTTTCAAAAAAGTTGCGATTAATTATTGTACCCAATTTAAAACTTTGTTCAAATAGTTTTTTTGAACTCTTAGCAAATTTAGTGATATTTTTTATATAAACTTAGTGTTTGGAAAGAATTATTTAGAAGTAGTTTAAATTTTATTTCGAGCATATTTGAGAGAGATTTTTAAATCTATTTTTAATCTTCTTTTGCAGAAAATAGTGGATTATTATCAAAAAAGGAGAATAAAAATAGGTTAAAAAGAATCTCAAAGATGCCGAAAATAAGAGAGTGAAACTCTAAATTATTATCTGACGGGAAATAGACAATACATACCGAAAAAATCTAATTTCAATAACTTCTCTGATGGCTTTATCGAGAAGGTGCAGAAAAAGATTAATTTAAGACGGAGAGAAAAATTGAATTTTTCCGCTCCCAAAGATAACCCCTTTAAACATTTTTTATAAATTCACACTTGTTAGTTGACTCTACAAGAAGTTTAAGAAGTGCATTTTTATAGTTTTTTTTGTGCCGTTCTTTTTATTTTAAAAATTTTATTATATTTGCCACACCAAGAAGTAAGAATTATATATGACGACCTACAGCGGTAGGTATTTTATTGTGGTTTAGAAAAACACAAAAACTATTATTACAAAAAACTATTATTTCACAAAAAAATGAAAAGATTTAGATTCTTTTTGTTGGTGGCGTTTTATGCGTTGCTAACATGTGGTGTGGTTATTGCTGCGCCAGATCCTAATTTTTATGTCTTCCTCTGTTTTGGACAATCTAATATGGAAGGACAAGGTACAATCGAGTCGCAAGACAGAAATGTCGATAGTCGGTTTGTTATGATGTCATCGCTGACGTGTGGTTCTCGCAAACAGGGTGAGTGGTACACTGCTACTCCGCCGTTAGCTCGTTGTGACACGAAGTTGGGTCCGGTGGATTACTTTGGACGTACGTTGGTGAAAAACTTGCCGGAAAACATTAAAATCGGTGTTATTACAGTGGCGGTTGCAGGGTGTGATATTCAGTTGTTTGAAAAGGATAATTACCAATCGTATGTTTCGAGTGCTCAAAGTTGGATGCAGTCTTCCATTAATCAATACGGTGGTAATCCATACGGCCGACTTATTGAGGTGGCTAAAAAGGCTCAAGAAGACGGAGTTATCAAAGGTATTCTATTGCATCAAGGAGAAACCAACACTGGTCAACAAAATTGGCCCAATCGCGTAAAAGGGGTTTATGATAATATCATTAAAGATTTAGGGCTTAATGCTGCAGACGTTCCTCTTTTGGCGGGAGAGGTGGTACGTACAGAGCAAGGTGGTAGTTGTGGTAGCATGAATAGCATTATTGCAAAGCTACCTAATACAATCTCTAATGCTCATGTGGTTTCTGCAGAGGGATTAGGACATCAAGGTGATAATCTTCACTTTACTTCTGCCAGCTATCGTACTTTAGGTGAGAGATATGCAAATAAGATGCTCTCTCTTCTTGATGTGGAACCCGGAGGAGAGGGTGGAACAACAACTCCAAGCGAGCCGTCAGTGGATCGTCAGCCGTACAAGGGTGAGGCTCAATTAATTCCGGGTACGGTGGAAGCAGAAAACTACGATGAAGGTGGTAGCGGTGAGGCTTATTATGATACCGATTCTCAAAATGAGGGGAACGAATACCGAAATGATGGCGTAGATGTGGTGAGCGTAAATGATGGTTATGCAGTGGGATATACAACTTCTGATGAGTGGTTGGAATATACTGTTGAAGTTGAAGAGGATGGAAAGTATGTCTTCGAAGCGGTTGCTTCTAACGGGAATACCAATATTGATATTGATTTATTGTTGGATGGGAAAGAAATTGCAACCATCTCCGGTTCTGCTACTGCTGATTGGGATACTTATTCTACTATACGTGGAACAACCTCTTCGCTATCAGCCGGAAAGCATGTTTTGCGCGTGAAATTTGGAACTAATTATAACAACTTGGATTTTATCACTTTCTACTCAGAAGAGGATGCTCCTGCTCTTCCGGAGAAACCGGAAAATCCTTCTCCAAGTGTAGATCCGGGTGTTTATCCGTTATCTTATCCTGTGGAAAATACCGGTGCCGGTTGTGAAGATCCTTCTTCGTTGAAAGATGCAAACTTGAAATCATGTACAACTCTTCCGGATCCTTTTGAATGGGCTGATGGTAGCGGTCGTGTTACTGATTTTTGTGATTGGGCCTGTCGTCGCAATGAGATTAAAAGAGAGATTGAACATTATGAGATAGGCGAGAAACCTACGTTTGATAATCTAACGGCTTCTTATAGCAATGGTACGTTAACAGTGAAGATTACCAATGGCAGTAATACATTGACATTAACCAGCAAGATTTCTATCCCTTCCGGCAGTGGTCCGCATCCGATTGTGGTAGGTATGGATGGAAATACAGGTAGTTTGTCGGCTTCTCTTTTCTCTAAATGTATCCAAGTACCATTTACTCACTCTCAAATTGCCGAGTATAATAGTGGATTTGGTGGCGGAGGACGCAGTCAGAACGATCCTTTCTATAAACTTTATCCGGGAACTTTTAATACGAAGGCCGACTATTGTGCATGGTCTTGGGGAATCAGTCGTATCATTGATGGATTGGAGATTGTGAAAGAGCAAATTAATGCTGATATTTCTAAAATTGCAGTTACGGGTTGTTCGTATGCAGGAAAGATGGCTTTGTATGCAGGTGCATTTGATGAGCGTATTACCTTAACCATTGCTCAGGAGTCGGGTGGTGGAGGAATCAACTCTTGGCGTGTGAGTGATAAGATTGGTACCTCTGTCGAAGGTATTTCCAATACCAACTATGATTGGTTTTTAACTAGCTTTAAGCAGAAATTTAATGGGAAAACCAATATGATTCCGTACGACCATCATGAGTTGATAGCTATGATTGCTCCTCGTGCCTTTTTGGCTTTCGGAAATCCGGACTATGTTTGGTTAGGTGATGAGTCGGGTTATGTCTCTTTAAAGGCGGCAGAAGAGGTTTGGAAGGCAATGGGTATTGAGGATCGCTTTGGATATGTGATTGAAGGTGGTCATTCTCATTGTCAGGCTTCATCTAACCAAGATAATGCTGCAAGGAGTTTTATTCAGAAATTCTTGCATGGAGATAATTCTCAAAATACTACAGTCAGACGAAGCACTGTTAACGCCGAATATAGCAGTTGGTCAAAGGCTTGGGCAGGGCATTCAATCGTAAATAATGGTTGTGGCAATAGTGAAGAAGAGGAGGGTGAAGAGACTTCTGTTTCTTTATCAAAATCTAATGCCGGATATTTCTTGTCTTCAACCAGACCAAATCCGGTTTCTTCCGGCGAAACCTCTTTTGAATTTTCTATTCCGGAACGTGGCTTTGTCTCTATTGATTTGTACAATACGTTAGGAGTAAGAGTGAAAACAATCGTTGCAGAGGAGTTGAATGCAGGAGAGTATCAGAGGGTTTTGAATGTTGAGGATTTGCCAAGTGGTGTCTATTGCTATGTTATGAATGTAAACGGCTTCTCTCTTTCTCAGAGAATGATAATAGAGTAGAAATGATAAGCAATTTTGATTAATTCTTTTTCAAAAGGGGCTGCACCAGAATTTTGATGCAGCCCCTTTTACTGTATTTTTTTTGATAAAGTTTTACCCTACTTCAGCTCCGTTTGTAACCGCTCTTGATGGAGAAATTACGGTGAGTTTGCCATCTTTATCTACGGCAGAAAGTATCATACCCTGACTCTCAACTCCTTTTAATTTTCTGGTCGGGAAATTGGCAATAAAACAAACCTGTTTGCCAATTAACTCTTCAGGGGAGTAGGATTGAGCTATGCCGGATACAATGGTTCTTCCTCCCATCCCGTCATCAATTTTGAATTGCAATAACTTGTCGGCCTTAGGCACTTTTTGACAATCCAAAACCGTTCCAACACGAATATCCATTTTGCAGAAGTCGTCGAATGTTGTCTCTTCTTTTATCGCATTGGGTTTCCATTCATTTTCTTCGTTTACTTTCTTTGTGTCTTGAAGTTTTTGAATTTGTCCCTCAATAACATCATCTTCAATCTTTTCAAACAACAATGTTGCTTCGCCTAAAACAGCTCCGGTGGCAAGTAAATCGATTTTGCCTAACTGATTCCAGCTGAAATCAGACATGTTAAGCATTGTTCTTAATTTTGCAGAAGAGAATGGAAGGAATGGTTCAAATGCAATTGCCAAGTTTGCGGCTATTTGCAAACCGATATGCAAAATGGTTGCAGTACGTTCCATATCCGTCTTTGCCAATTTCCATGGTTCTGTCTCTGCTAAATATTTATTTCCGATGCGCGCTAAGTTCATAGCTTCTTTTTGAGCGTCGCGGAATTTGAAATTATCCAAGAGATTTTCTAATTTCTCCTTGACATTAGAGAACTCTTTCAAGGTCTCTTTATCATAGTCGGTAAGTTCATTCAAGGCAGGAACTTTGCCATCGAAATATTTTTTTGTTAGCACCAAAGCCCGATTGATAAAGTTTCCATAGATAGCAACTAATTCGTTGTTATTACGAGCTTGGAAATCTTTCCATGTGAAATCGTTGTCTTTTGTCTCCGGCGCATTGGCAGTTAGCACGTAACGTAGTGTGTCTTGTTTGTTTGGGAACTCCACCAAGTATTCGTTCAACCATACAGCCCAATTTCGAGAGGTTGAAATTTTATCCCCTTCAAGATTCAAAAATTCGTTACTTGGGACATTGTCCGGAATAATGTAGCTACCTTCTGCTTTCAGCATGGCAGGGAATACAATGCAGTGGAAAACAATATTATCCTTTCCGATGAAGTGAATCAGACGTGTATCTTCGTCTTTCCACCATTTTTCCCAATTGCCGTATTGAGGGTTGTTGTCGCATAACTCTTTTGTATTGCTGATGTATCCGATAGGAGCATCAAACCAAACGTACAACACCTTACCTTCAGCACCTTCCACCGGAACCGGAATACCCCAATCAAGGTCTCTACTCACAGCACGAGGTTGTAAGCCTAAATCGAGCCAACTCTTGCATTGCCCATATACATTCGGACGCCACTCTTTATGCTCTTCCAAAATCCATTGACGCAACCACTCTTCATGTTGGTCAAGTGGAAGATACCAGTGCTTGGTCTCTTTCTTTACCGGTTTTGCTCCGGACAATTTACTGATAGGATTTATCAACTCTTCCGGAGACAAGGTGCTTCCGCACTTTTCGCATTGATCACCGTAGGCATCTGTAGCATGACAACGAGGACACTCTCCAACAATGTAACGGTCTGCTAAAAATTGTTGAGCCTCTTCGTCATAATATTGTTCCGTTGTCTTTTCAATGAACTTCCCATTTTCATAAAGTTTCTTGAAAAAATCAGAGGCAACTTGATGATGGGTTTTTGAACTGGTTCGTGAATAGACATCAAATGATATGCCAAATTCTTTAAAAGAATCTCTGATTAAGGTGTGATAGCGATCCACAACGTCTTGTGGAGTGATACCCTCTTTTTTTGCTCGGATGGTAATAGGCACACCATGCTCATCAGAGCCTCCTACAAATAACACTTCTTCTCCTTTTAGGCGAAGGTATCTTACATAAATGTCGGCAGGGACATATACTCCTGCCAAGTGACCAATATGTACCGGACCATTTGCGTAGGGTAACGCAGAGGTTACGGTCGTTCTTTTGAATTTTTTATCCATTATTCTTCAAATTTCTTCTGTTTGCAAAGATACAACTATTTTTTTTATTGTATAAATGATACCTCTTATTCTATCACACCTTTCACTTCCGTTCCTGCCTCTTTAAATTTTTGCGCCATTGTCGGATTGTTTTTGGTTAGCTTTTTGATACTAAGGTCTTGTGCCTTCTCATTGGCTAAACGTAAGTTGTTTTCAGAACCAATCAAGGCATCTTTTATCTTTTGTAGGTGCGTTATCGACTTGTCTATCTCGTCAATGGCAGTCTTGAATTTATCACTCGCCAAGCGGTAATTCCGACCAAATTTATCCTGAAAATCTAATAATGAATTCTCAAAATTAGTTACGTCGATGGATTGACTTCTGGCAATTTCTAATTCTTTTTTATAGGCTAAACTCTTCTTTGAAGTTTGTACCAACAACGTGATAATCGGAATGAAAAGTTGTGGTCGTACAACGTACATCTTGTCATAACGATAAGAGACATCCACAATTCCTCCATTATATAACTCATTGTCTGGCTCTAAGGTTGATACCAATACTGCAAACTCACATTTTTTCTTCTTTCGGTCTTCATCCAATTTCTTGAAAAAATCTTCATTCTTATGTTTGCTTGCTGTTGTATCCATCTCGTTTTTCATCTCAAACATGATGGAAATATATTCGATGTCATCTTCAAAATCCCGAAAAATAAAATCTCCTTTTGTGCCATCTAATGCATTGTTGTCTTTCTCAAAATAGGCATGAGGCATTATCGGGCGCAATAGCTGATTAAATTGAGTTGAGCAATGTGTTTCCAACGACTCTCCAATCATTTTTGTAGAGAGTTTACTTTTATAGTCTTTGTAGTAATCAATCAACTCTTGTTTATCTTTCAACTCTTGTTCGTGTCGTTTTATCAACTCAGACTCATGAATCTTAGCTCTGTTTTTCTCTAATTCGATTTCATTCTTCACGCGAGTTAATTCGCTCGTGATATTTTGAATCTCATCTTTCGATTTGCTCTGCTCCTCTAATAGCAAAGTTTTTACTTTCAAATCGTTCTCTTTGATGGTCGAATTTAGTTGAGCTATGATTTGGTCTTTTCCGGAAATTGCAAGGGCAATCTCGTTCTTCTTTTGCTCTTCAAACTGAGATATCTGAATTTTTAACAACGAAATTTCTTTTTCTTTTTCTATCTTAATGGATTCAAATTCTCCTCTTTTTTTTTCTAACTCTTGCTCTTTTGCGCTGAGTTGAGTGTCAAAATCACTTTTGACTTTTGATGTAGCCAACTCTTTTTCTAAGTGAAACCGTTCTTCCATCTCTTTTAGTTGGCGTTGAATTTCTGCGGCAAATTCTGAGTTTTTAACCTGATTGACTATCGCTGCATAGTCTGCCTCGTCAACAGAAAATGTTTTGTTGCAATTGGGACATTTTAGCTCTCTTTTCATCTCTTTCCAAATTGGGGTTATTTTGATATGAAAATTGTATCGCCGGCAGTGGGTTGAATCCTATTTTTTCGTTTTAATTTATTGTATCGGCGAATTTGCCATTTCCGTAAATCAAACTCTTCTGCAATGCTATAATAACTATCTCCGCTCTCTGCAATGACTGCTTTCCTCCCTTCGCTCGAAATAACTTTATGTGTGCGATAAGCAGGAATTACCCCCATTGTGCTTTCTGTGAGATATTCGGTTCGTGGTGCAATGATGTTGTTCTCATTCGGAAGTATTTTCTCTTCAACTTGAATTTCTCCATTGTCGTACTTATATAATTCGTATGTTTCAATTAAACCGATTAGTTTCTGAGCATAATCGGGAGCTGTTGCATAGCCACACTCTTTTAATCCTTTGGCCCATCCTTTATAGTCGGTTGTTTTTAATTGAAACAATTTTTCGTAACGAGGTTTTTTTAAGAACTTCGAATGGTCTTCGTACGAATCTTCCGGTCTCTTATATTTTCTGAAACATTCGCCCTTTTTGTCATCATCGTGATATACCCGCTCTCCACTCCAATCGTTGTGGCATTTGATTCCAAAGTGATTGTTGCTCTTCTGTGCCAATTCACTTTCCCCGGCTCCGGATTCCAATATGCCTTGTGCTAAAGTGATACTGGCAGGAATACCATGTTCATTCATCTTTTTTACTGCGATTAAAGAATATTTCTCTATGTAATCGATGTTTGTTTGTATCTTTTTTTGTGCAGTGAGTGCAAATGTGGATAGTAGCAATAAAACTGTAAAAAATAGACCTTTTTTTCTCATATCATTTTCTTGTTTTTAAGTGAGTTCTATAAAATGATTTTATAGAACTCGCTTTGAATTTCGTCATCTTAAACGAGATGTTATAAACCTCTTTCGTAAGTGATTTACAAAAATAAGAAAATTTCTACTATTATCCAATATTTATCTTTTAACCTCCTGCTTCTACGTAGGGTGGTTGCGAGATGTGACGATAGAACCTTCTTATTGTCTTATCTTATAGTGATGTCTTGATCACCTTTTTGATAACTTTGCCTTTCTTTGTATCAACATAAACAATGTAAATTCCCTTTTTTAAGTAACCTAAATTGCTAATTCTCTTTTCTGTTGATTCTAAAATCAGATTTCCGGTTAAGTCAAAAAGGGCAACGTATTCCACCAATTCTGTGGAGGTTATATTCAATTCGTTGTCATTGAACGCTATGTTGATATCAATTTCTGCTTCGATGTCATTTACGCCGGTAGAATCGCCGATACCCAAGGTATTCATGATTTTGTTCACCACCTCTTTCCCGTCTGCGTACCAGGTTAATTCTTTACGATTGAGGTATCCGTGAGCCTCTCCGCCATTGTTGGCATAAATGTTGTTATCCCAAAGCACACAAGGGATTCCATATTTTTTAGAGTTGCCATAAAAGCACTCTACCCACTTTAGTCGGTCTTCCAAATTATTTTTGTTGGAAATGGACGTTTCTCCGATTACAACTGCAATATCATTTTTTACAAATTCATTTTTTAGAGTTGAAAAGTGCCATTCGATGCCGCTTTTCATGCTATTTTCAAATTTAGTTACAGATAGGTCTCCAAGACATAATTCGTAAGGGGCATAGGCATGAACCGAGATTGCAATGCGGTTTGTTGCACCTCCTTTATCTGATGGTAATTTGAAGTATTTGTTTCGGCAACCATCCATAGAGGCACAGTAGCCCGGACACATAATCATGCGTTCTTTGTTGTAGTCGCTGCCATTGTCTCGGATAGCATCTACGGCTATTTGATTAAGATTGTTAATTATTTCAATCGAACTCTTAACTTCGGATGTAATATTATTTATGTCGAACCACCATTCATAATTAGTTCCTGTGAGGCGAGGTTCATTGAGTGTTTCGAAAATCAAGTGTTGGTCGTAGTCTGAGAAGGTTGCTGCTATCTGATTCCACACCTCTTTTATGTACGTTTCTGATTGTTCTCTATAGGCTTCTGAAGGGTAGTAATAATCCTTATTAGTGTCATGATGGATATTTAAAATCACAAACAAGTTGTTATTAAAACAGTAATCCACCACCTCTTTTACGCGGGCAAGCCACTGTTCGTCAATCTTAAAATCCATATCGTTTGAATAGTCGGTATGTGTTCCCCAAGAAACGGGAATTCTTACGGTGTTGAAGCCGGCTTCCTTTACTGCATCAATCATCTCTTGAGTGGTTTTGGGATTTTTCCATGAGATCTCTGCATCCAGTCCCGGACGACTATTGGCATCCAATGTGTTTCCTAAATTCCATCCTGTTCCCATTAGTTTGACTATTTCAGGAGCTGTTTTCCCTGTAATTGTTTCTTTTGCAGTTTGTGCAGAAACATTGAACGTTATACCTAATGATAACGCTAATACTGTAATAGTTTTTATAAGCTTATTCATGATATTGTATTTTTTGTAAAATAACTTTAGCAAATATATAATTTTTTGTTAAGAATTGTTTAAGAAGTCGCTTTAATTTTAGAGGGTTTTATAAATTCAAAAAGTACCGAAGAGTTTATCTACTCAAATAGGGTCGAGATGATTTTAAGAACATTTTATGTAACTCACTTTTAGTTAGTTTTTTTTATTTGTTTATCTTTGTGTAGAACATAAAAAACAGAGAGTTCTTAAAATTTAAATATATTGTTAGTAATTAAAGATTTAAAATATATTTACGATGGAACACATAACTATTTCTTGCGATATTGAGCGTTTACAATGGGATGAATTATCCAAAGAAGAACAGCAATTGATTGACTCTGCCAAAGAGGCGACCTATAGTGCCTATGCTCCTTATTCGCATTTTTTTGTGGGTGCTGCTTTGCGTCTGCAAGATGGCTCCATTATGATAGGGAATAATCAAGAAAATGCCTCATATCCTTGTGGCTTATGTGCAGAGAGAACTGCTTTGTTTGCTGCTAATTCGCAATATCCTCATTTGCAGGTAACCGCACTTGCTATTGCTGCAAGAAATGCAGAGGGCTTTTTAAAAACGCCAATCACACCTTGCGGAAGTTGCAGACAGGTAATGTTAGAGGTGGAACATAGGCAAAAAGCGCATATAAAAATTTATTTGTACGGCGAAAATGGAGTCTATCGCATCGCTTCTTCGGAAGAGTTATTGCCTTTGCAGTTTACGTTGTAGTCTTGTATGCTGATTGCAAGCAGGAGAGAAAAATTTACAGATACTCCATGAGTCGCTTTAATATATTTTTGTATCCCTCTTTCCATCCTTCCCAGCCAAAACCATTCGTAAGGTGTTGGTTATGAAATAGGGTAATGAAGACTCCATTCACTGCTTTTACCTCTTGTGCCATTTTTAAAATATACTCTTCACTCTCTTTTAGGGATAAATGAAGATTACTCTTGAGGCTCTTGTCCATTACTGCAGTAGGATAAAGCAAAAGATTTGTTGTTTGATTGGTAGTTAAATCAAAGAAATTTAATGGGAATGATGTGGAGGCGCGAAATCCGGGATCATTGGAGTAGCACAAAGACCAATCGGTTTTAATTCCTAATTCAATCAGTTTTTTATAGCCCTCCGGCAGGGAAAATCGTAAATAGTGATACCTGCAATTCCTTTCGGTAGAAAAGCCCGGATTCTTATGATTGATTTTCCAAAGTTCCCATTTGAAACGTAATGGGTTTTGGGCAGCTACGTAGGATGGATGTATGCCTATGTGACAATGGTTGGACAAAATTTTTCTTATTTGTCTATATTCTCTACTGGGTAGAAGAGTCCTTTTATCATGTTTCCCAAATCCTCCGCAATGAAAAAAAAGGTAAGGTGTAAAGCCTGTTTCTTTATGCCATGCAACCACCTCTTCTAAGTTGTAGTAGGGGTCAGGTTGTATGCGCAAAACGCACTTTAAGCGTTCGCGAGCCTTCTTTTTCTCGCCTTTAATCAGGTCTCTTGCGCAACAATAGAGCGTTTGAAGTATCCCATGATAACGGTAAGCATAAACATTATCCACATCGATTGTAGGAATAATTTGAAAGGATGGAGATTGAAATTTCAACTCCGGATTTCGTTTCAAAAGTTCTTTTTTCAACTTGTTAGCCCATATATCAATCAGAGGTAGGTTTAAAAAATTCTTTTGGTAAGCTATACTTTTTTCTGCTAAAAATCTACCATGTTGGTCTTTTTCTGTTGAACAATATTCCTCATATCGCGAGAGTAAGAAAAAAGAGGCGGCAAATAGGTCAAAAGGAATTTCTCCACCAGAGACGAAGAGGGTGGTAAATCCTTCCCAATCACCAAAGGTGATTTCTTGTCTCCTTATGTCCGATTCGAAGAGCAGTGGAGTCGGAACTATGTGTAATCCATTACCCAACCTCTCTTTGGAGTAGCAAATATCGTATTCCGGCAATTGGCTATCTGCTTGGGTATAGAGCTTAAAGTCAATGCCCAGTATGGTCTGGAATAGGTGAGTGCATACGTATTCCAACCGACTGCTTATCGAGGGTGTGTATATCTTAATCATGTTAATCTTTCATCAACTTCTAATTTTGGGTAAAGATACGATAAAGAACGATAATCTACAACAACCCCTCATCGGCAAAACTATAGTATCCATTTTCTGCGATAATCAGATGATCCATAAGTTTGATGTCCATTACATCGCATCCTGCTTTAAGTCTTTCTGTAAATCTGAGATCTACTTTGCTGGGTTGCAGATTGCCGGAAGGGTGATTATGGAAGATGATGATTCCGGCAGCCAACGACAGAAGAGCATGTTGCAAGATGATTTTGGGGTCGATAATGCAGGAGTCTGTTCCTCCTTCTCCAATCTTTTTTTTGTCAATTACTTTATTTTTTTTGTTTAAGTAAATTGCATAGGCTATCTCTACTGTGCAATCGGAAATCAGCGGGGCAATGATTTGATAGGCATCTTTGCTATGTCTGACAAACTCTCCCTTCTCGTCCGTTTCTAAACCTCGTCTTCTGCCAATCTCTAACGCAGCTTGTATGGAAATTGCTTTGGCTTCTCCAATCCCTTTGAACTTACTTGTGAGTTGTGGTATGGTGAGCCGACTTAAATTTGAAAATTGGTTATTTACCTCTGCAAGTATTCGTTGAGATAATTGAACGGCACTTTCCTCTCGGTTTCCACTTCCGATGACGATGGCTAATAGTTCGGCATTAGATAGATTGTGCTTTCCTAATGTCACTAATTTTTCACGAGGACGATCGTCCTCTGACCACTCTTTTATTCGAGCATGACTTGGGGTTGATTTTTCCATTGTAATTTAAATTTACCCTTAATTGGGTGTTGTTTTTATGATAGGTTGAGGCTCCATAATGCAACTTATGAAACATCTTGCAAACAAAAATTTGTGACTACTTCTATAAAGTTATGTCAAAATTAATTCTGCTAACTTCATAAAAGTAGTCATTGGAGTGCCAAAGTGAGTGCCTTTTATAAATTACACTTGCTAATCGCCTTAAATTGATTGATGGCAGGATTGGCATACATAATCCAAAATTTCTCTTTTAAGAAAGGTATATCTTTATCCTTCCAATCAATTTTTTCAATCTGTGCATCTACATACTTCTCAAACTTGATCTTCTCTTCCTCTGTGTAGTGTTTTCCCAAAAATTGGGAGTCGTTGTTCAAATTATCCAGTGCGATATAGTTGCAAGGGAACAGATGATAGTTGAGGTGTATTTTGTTGTCAATGAGTTGAGCTATCTTGTTCAATATCGTATTTCTATCATCGTCGGGTTGAATAAATTGTTCTATCTCCTTGTTGATAGGTTGACATACCTCATAAATCATTTGACCCTTGTAGCCGGTAATTCCAATTTGCATACTTCTCACATCATCTTCTTCGCTCTTTTTAAAGTCGGGATTATCTCTTTTTTGTTGGAATTCCATCGCTTTTAGATAGTCGCAAGAATCATATTCGTATGAGACGCAAATAGGAGTGATATTGAGTTCTATGAAACTCTCTCTTAAATTATTTTTTGCACTGATGGTAAGCATTTTAAGCAAGCTTTCTTGCGTTCTATCATCCGAGTCTTTTGCTCTGCCTTCACGTTGAGCCAACCAAATTGAATTTCTTTTCTGAGTGATGGTTTCTCTGATGTAGGTGGATTGTTTTACAAAAGCATTGAATAACTCTCTTTTTGTTCCGTTTCTTTTAATCAAAAAGCTTTTGTTCAATTTTAAAACATCACTAATCCAAGGTCGAGTACAAAGGTTATCTCCAATGGCATTTTCTGTGGTGTCAAATCCTTTTTCTGCAAAAAGTGTATTTAGCAAGGCTGCGTCCATGATAATGTCTCTATGGTTGGAGATGAAGAGGTACTTTTCATCGAAACTTAATTGCTCCATTCCGTTGAGAGTATAGACTCCTTTGGCCTTTTGTACTATACTCAGAATCAATGGTCCGATGATTTGCAATTGAAACTCTTTTATGCTATTTAAACTTCGTAATTGTTGTATAAGCTTATCTATATCCATGTTCGGATATAAAAATTTCAGTACGTAGATAAACTCCGGTTCGTTGGTCAATTTTTCTAATGTCGCCTTAACCTCGTCGTCAAGGTAAGGTCGCATGTCGTCATAATTGAATTCGTTTTCCATAAGTTTTATATTTTAATTTATTTTCTTAATGTAAATATGGCTTCCGGACCCATGTTGAATAGCAAGTCGATAATGCTTAAATTGGGTTGGAATCCGAACTTGTGTTCAAACACTTGATAGTAGGGTGTGATTTGAGTTGTACTTTCGTGTTTAGGGTGAAAGGCCTCTCGCATATCCCATGGGTTATTATCCTCCTTTGGAATGTATTCTGATGTCTTTTCAATTTCTTTGGAAATATGAAGTAGTCTAAGTGTGGTTTCCAATAAATCCATGTTGAAATCGATTAGGTAATTATACTTTTTCATAAAGACCACTTCATAATCATCTCTGTAATATTCGAAAAATGGAGTTGAATTATAGGCGGATTCTATTGCTCTCCAATGATTAATTCTCCAATTCTCTTTGTAAGAAATTTGAATCTCTTTCGTAGGACATTTCTCTTTGGGACGAATCACCGGAATGGTTAAATCCAACAGATGGTTACTTGTTGCAATCCGACATCTATTGCGGTAGGTTTGTTTGGTGTAGTGATCGTTTTGTTCTATAACAACTTTGGGGGCAGTATAGATCTGTCTGAAATAGTCTATAGGCCCCAAATAGGTAGTCGTTAAAAGTAACCTCTGATCCATAAATCGTTATTTTGATTGTTTTTTGGATATGGCTAAATCGGATGGGCGTTGTTCTTCCAACGGAATCTCTTTTACATCCCACTCTTCCTCTACATCCCAATTTTTGCGGAATTTAATTCTCTTAGGAAGATAGTAAACATATTCCGGCGGCAATCCTTGAGAGTAATCTCCTGTATCCCACAAACCATTCCCATTTTTATCTTCTATTAGTCGAAAGAAATATTCTCCGGGAGTGATGTGAATGAATTTAGCCATATTATTTTTTACTTGTTCTCGACGTATAACCTCATCCGTTTTGGTTATCATCTCAACAAATGCTTCTCCCTCTATATTTTTTACATTTAAAGTGAAAGTGGCATAATTATCAATCGGCTTGATTCTGAATAGCACTTCTATCGCATTATTATGATTTCCGTAATAGTCGTAAAACGCAGCAGAGTCAATATCTACTTGGTAGAAAATGTCAGTTTTGAAATCTCCAACAAGTTTATATTGACGAGGGTAGTACGGATCTTTATCCTTTTCGATAGAGCCTTTTATAGGGGTAAGCACAGAGTCTTCTTTGATGTAAAAGTGTATTTTTGAGGTGTCTAAATGGGCGATTGGTCTTTCCCATTCAATAACCACGGGATTGTAAATTTCTACTGTACTCGGCTCTTTGCTTAATTTAAGGAGGTTATCTCGTTTTACTTTGATACCTCGTTTTGCCATTCTCTCTTCCAACTTTTTTCTTGATTCCAATTTCTTTGCTTCGTCAGAGAGTTGTTTGCCGGTTAGATTAGCCCAAAGTGTATCTGTTTGAGGAATTAAATCTCGCAATGAGTCGGTAACAAGATATTCGATCGCTATCTGTAATGAATCCATCGCAAATAGGGTAGAGTCTGTAATCCAATATTTTACCGTGTCTGTTGTGATGCTGGGCTCCGCAATAAACCATTCTTCCTTGTCGGAATTTAACAATGTTACTTTGGGCAAGGATTTTTCGATTTTTGTAAAATTGAGGGTGAAATAATTTCTCTCTCGTTTTATTTTCTTAAACTCTTGAATCTCAGTTGGTAAAACAAAAGCGCGCAATAATATTTCATCCGGAAGGTATTTATAAATAGTTTTGTGGATGATGGTATCTATTGTTGCTGAATCGCCAAATGTTGTATCCGATTGGATGATAGTTTCAATCGATGGAATAGGTGTGGCAATATCTTCAAAAGCTATTGTTTCGCCTCGTTGGTCATAGTAGTAGTTGTTGTTTAAATCTTTTAGTGCAAAAATTTTATATTGTTTATTCCCGGCACCTAAGATTGTAAACTTTCCTTCTTTGTCTGTTTTGGCAATTCGTTCAAATGGACGATTGGTAAATGTTGAATCATCGCAGATGGAGTGTATCCCTACGTATATATCTTCGCATGGGGTTAAATTGTCTGCGTTCAACACAATCCCGGATAGTTTCAGAGAGTCAACATTTTCGCCTGTAGAGAATGAATAGACAAAATCTTTTGTTAAATTATTTTCGGTATAGTCTCCGATTGATTTCCCAAAATCAATTGTATAGGTGGTATTAGGTTGTAGAGTGTCTCGAAACTCCATAACCACTTTTTTCCCTATACCTTTTGTTATCGGTTGTGTCTTTTGTGGAGGAGAGACAATAATGTTTTGGTTGGCATTGTTGACTTGAATATATTCGTCAAAGAGAATCTCGATTTTATTGCCTTTTACGTTTGTAGCTTTGTTTTGGGGCGAAAATTGGGTTGCACTTGGAGCAACAATGTCTTTTTTGCCACCGGTTGGACCTTGACCCATGTTGGCACAGCCACAGAGAATAAATCCAATGCATAAAATGAATATTTTTAGATTTTTATTTCCCATTGTTTAGGAATATTTTTTTCGTTGTCGTATCAAATCCCGACAAAGTTAGTAATTATTGGCATATTAGAAAACATTCTTCTTAAAACAACTTGAAATGTCTGAAAAATTTATTTCCTTTGCAGTGTAGATTCATTTGTTATAGTCATACGGAGGTTCGGACTATAGACAAGTGGAACATAAAATTTTGAACCTCCCTACATAACTATGATTTGGAAAGATTTTTTCTTCTTCTCCAAAGGTGAGAAGAATGGTTTGCTTGTTTTGGGTAGCCTGATTTGTTTGATGTTTGCGGTTAATTTTTGTTTTCCGTCTCATTCTCAAAACCCCAATGAAGCAGTTTACACGCAAGAGGAACAACGCAAAATTGATTCCTTGATTTTGGAAATTCGTTATCGCGATAGTTTGCTGAATAAGGAGCGTTCTAAACGAACGGCTTCTGTGGTGCGAGATTCTTTCTCTCCGGTCAAGCAAGAGGCAAATCGAACTGTTCAATACAACAATCTGCCACCGAAAAAGTTGAATAGGGGTGTGGCGAAGCATGAAGTGCTTAAAATTGAACTAAATAAAGCAGATAGTGCAGAATTGGTGAAACTGCGGGGAATCGGACCTGTCTTGTCGAAACGGATTATTCGCTACAGAACCTCCTTGGGAGGAAAGTTTCATTCGGTGGAAGAGTTGCGGAATGTTTATGGTTTGTCTGAGGAGACTTTCCAGAGCATAAAACCTTACCTTTGGATTGATACATTGCTGTTGAAATAGCGAATATTTATTTAAGGCAGGTTCTATAAATTCGCTCGAAATAAAATTTAAGCAACTTCATATAGACTACCCTAAGAAACTTTTTTCTTTATTCTGTTGTTTTCTATATAAAACTTTAATATATGGAAAACGTAAATATGCAAGAAGAGTCAAATCACAACTCTGAAACAAAGCCCCAATTTTACATCAAAGTGGTTGCAAATGGTCCTTACATGTTATTTGGAGAGCCTAAAATGTCTGAACTTTTTGCAGAGTTGGATGAGCAAGGAATTCCTACAGGATATAGGGAAGGGGAGAGTTTCTCGTCTAAGGAACCATGTGCTTTATGTAGATGTGGAGCCTCAAAAAAACATCCTTATTGTACAGGAGAGCATACAAAACATTCTTGGGATAGCAAGGAGAAAGCCAAACATGAGTCTCTATTGAAGGATGTAGTGGTTAGCGATGGACCTTTATTAACGTTGGCAGATAACGAAAGATATTGTTCTTTTGCTCATTTTTGTGATGCCAATGGCGGAATCTGGAACATTGTGGAGTGTGCATCTACCGATTCGGAAGTGGAATTGGCAAAAGAAATTGTAGCACATTGTCCGAGTGGTAGATTGGTCTTATGGGACAAGAGAGCCAAAAAGATTTTTGAACCGGATTTTGCACCGCAAGTTGGATTGTTGGAAGGAGTGGGAGTCAAGATCAAAGGACCTATCTGGTTGCGAGGCGGAATTCAGGTCTTTGGAGCCAATGGCGACTCGTATGAAATCAGAAATCGTGTCACACTTTGTCGTTGCGGGGAATCAGAAAACAAACCTTTTTGCGACGGTAGTCATACCTATCTGTGATTTTTTTGCTTTGATATAAGTACCTCTGCTTGGTAAAATTCAAAAATAAACATAAAATTCAGTCCGAAGTTTTGAAAACAGACTTCGGACTTTTGACGGTAAAAAATAAATTTAAAATGTCTTGAAGCTGGCCTTTGCACCTTTTTTTTGCAAAAACAATCATACAAAGGAATCATTGGGGCATAATCAGAGAATGCAAGTTTTAGAATTGTTATTTATACAAAAAAGAGGGCATATCTATTCCGATACACCCTCTAATTATTTACTTACGAAAGTTCAATCTGTAATAATAATCGATATTAAAACATCATTTTATTTCAACAACTCTAATGCATTCTTAATTCTCTTGAATGCTTCTACCAAGTTTTCGTCCGAAGTAGCATACGACATTCTGATGCAGTTGGGTGCTCCAAATGCGCTTCCTCCCACGCATGCAACATGACCGGTTTCTAACAAATACATTGCTAAATCAGCTGAGTTTTCAATCGTTTTTCCATCTTGCGTTTTCTTGCCGAAGTAAGAATCACATTCAGGGAATACATAGAAAGCTCCATCCGGAATATTAACTTTGAAACCTGAAATCTCTTTTGCCATTTTGACAACCAAGTTACGTCTTCTTTCAAAAGCAGCTCTCATCTCTGCAACGCATGTTTGGTCGCCCGTGTAGGCTGCTTCTGCTGCTTTTTGAGTGATGGAACATGGTCCGGATGTATATTGACCTTGCAATTTGTTGCATGCTGATGCAATCCATTGTGGTGCTGCAATCCATCCTAATCTCCATCCCGTCATTGCATATCCTTTAGACACTCCATTTACAATTACAACACGGTCACGAATAGACTCGAATTGAGCGATGCTTTCGTGTTTTCCAATATAATTGATGTGTTCATAAATCTCGTCTGCCAAAACAATTACGTTAGGATATTTTTCCAAAACCTTTGCCAATCCTGCCAACTCCTCTTTGGTATATACACTTCCTGTAGGGTTAGATGGAGAACAAAGAATCAACACCTTTGTCTTTGGGGTGATTGCATCTTCCAATTGTTGAGGGGTGATTTTGAAATCTTGATCTAAACCGGCTTCTACGATAACACTTTTGCCATCTGCCAATTTCACCATTTCGATGTAGCTAACCCAATAAGGTGCCGGGATAATAACTTCGTCTCCTGCTCCTACAACGCACATCAATACGTTGCAAACAGATTGTTTTGCTCCGTTTGAACATACAATTTGGTTTACATCATACTCCAAACCATTCTCTCTTTTTAATTTCTCTACAATAGCTTTGCGAAGGGCTAGATATCCGGGAACCGGTGAGTAGAATGAAAAATTATCTTCTATTGCTTTCTTTGCAGCTTCTTTTATATGATTCGGTGTGTTGAAATCGGGTTCTCCGACACTCAAGTTGATGACATCGATTCCTTGTGCCTTTAACTCTTGACTCTTTTGTGACATTGCAAGAGTTTCTGACGGTGACAAAGCTGTTAAACGAGCTGATAATTGATTCATTTTTTTACTTATTTTTAATTGTTTCTAAAAATTTGTGCAAATTTAGTAATTTTTGCTTACACTTTGTATTTGATTTCTGAAATATTTTGAAATTATTGCAACTTTTTTTGCCAATTCCAAGCAGATAGTAAAGATTCCTCTAACGGAATCTCTGCTTTCCAACCCAACTCTTGATTGGCAAATGTGGTGTCAGCCCAAACTTTTTCTATGTCTCCGGCTCTACGTTCCACAATTTCGTAAGGTACTTTCACGCCTGTTGCCGACTCAAATCCATTGAGGATTTCAAGAACAGAAGAACCATTCCCGGTTCCAAGATTGAAGACCTCGATATTCTTCTTATTTTTTTCTTCTATTAATCTGTCAATTGCAACTACGTGCGCTTTGGCTAAGTCAACAACATTGATATAGTCGCGAATGCAACTTCCGTCCGGTGTGTTGTAGTCATCTCCAAATACTCTCAATTTTTCGCGAATCCCTGCTGCTGTTTGTGTGATATATGGAAGCAGATTGTTGGGAATCCCATTCGGAAGTTCTCCAATTTCTGCTGAGGAGTGCGCTCCAATCGGATTGAAATAGCGTAGTATGATACTATTCATTTCCGGATTGGCTATTGCTGCATCATTAAGAATGGTTTCGCACATCTGTTTAGTACTTCCGTAGGGTGATGTTGCCGGCTTAATCGGTGATTGCTCCGTTACCGGAAGCTCGTCCGGTTGCCCATAAACCGTGCAGGATGATGAAAATACGATGTTTTTTATTCCAAAATTAGGCATCAATTGCAATAAGTTGAGTAGCGAAACTATGTTGTTCCTATAGTAACTAATCGGCTTGCTCACAGATTCTCCTACAGATTTGTAGGCGGCAAAGTGGGCAATCGCTTTCATATCTTGATGCTTCTCAAAAAATCGTTCCAATGAATTATAATCCTTGCAGTCGATATTTTCGTATGTAACAGGAACTTTAGTTATCGCCTTTATACCATCTAATACCGATATGCTGGAATTGGATAGATTGTCAATAATAATTGGTTCATATCCGGCGTTAAATAATTCAACAACGGTATGTGAACCTATGTATCCTGTTCCGCCGGTAACTAATATTTTTCCTTTTCCCATTTCTTTCCTTTGTTAAAATAGTTTCTGAGGATAAACCCCATTGTTTATTAAATCTTGAATCTTATTTACGACAGATTCTCGATCCTCTTTATAGGTAACACCAAACCATTTGCATGGAGTGTCTAATACTTTTATTGTGGCTGTCTGAGTTTGAATTAGTTTATTTACCATTGTCGGTATTCCATATTCAGCCTTTATGTTTTCTTTGTTTTCGTCCAAAAATAATTTGAAATCAGCTTCTGAGTGTGTGAAATAATCAGGCGTGAATCCCCACATATTCATGGATACCGGTAGATTTTCGTCGATTGTTTTGTATTCATTGCTTTCCATATCTTTGAATACTACGACCTCTCCTTTTCGTTGCACTTCATAGTGTTCCACCACCGTAGTCAAATGTTTTTCGCTGTCGGTTTGACAAACGCCTCTGGATACGTGTCCGCTCTCCGATAACGTATTTCCTAAACGATAACCAATCATGCAATAATTATTTTCTGTTCCCTCCATGGCTTGCAGTGATTGAGCCAATATCTCAAAACTCTCTTTGCCATAAAAATCATCTGCATTTATAACTGCAAATGGGGTGGTCACCGCTTTTGCTCCCATCATTATTGCATGATTTGTACCCCAAGGTTTTACGCGCTCCGGATGCAGAGAGTAACCTTCCGGAAGAGAGTCTAACTCTTGATATACAACTTCTACTTCAATTGTATTTGAGTATTTAGGGATTATCTTTTCTCTGAAATCTTGTTCGAAAGCATGACGAATTACAAAAACTACTTTTCCAAAACCTGCTCGTGCAGCGTCATATATGGAATAATCCATGATGGTCTCTCCATTCGGACCTAATTCGTCCAATTGCTTTAAGCCTCCGTATCTGCTACCCATTCCTGCAGCTAATACTAATAAAGTTGGTTTCATATCTTTTGACTTTAACTTTTTTGCTGACCGTTTTTTAGGAATGATTTCTTTTTAAGAATTTCCTACTTTTTCTCACAGCTAAATTTTTGCAAAGGTACTAATATTTTTTTGTATGTTATTGTTTAATTGAATGATTTTTTCTTGAGCAAATGTATGCTGATAAAAATAAGAGTAATAATTATTCTGTCTTGAATTCTTATCACTCTTATTTTTTAGGTTTTTTAAATTTATTTATGGAAACTACTATTGGGTAACAGATATCATTTGTTTTATGATTATCTTGATACCACCTTATAAATTTCTCCGTTTGAATAAAGTAGGAAAATCCCTTTATCTAAGTGTTTTGTTTGTCCTAAATTTTTTCCATCAAGGGTATAAATGGTATAATCATTTATGCCAATGGTTGTTATATTTCCATCTGTTATGGTAATGGTTGCTATGTTGTTTATATTGCTTATATCGTTTATGTCTGTGGTGGTACTATCGAAAATTGCCTCCAAATCAATATCCGATGATACTGTGATTTGGCGAGGATTGTTCGTTGAACCATCGCTCCAACATACAAATTCATAGCCCTTGTCAGGTGTTGCAGTCAATGTTACTATTTCGTTCATTGGGTAGGACCCTTCTCCTTTTATTTCCCCATTTTTACATTGGGTTCTAATTTTATAGAGTCCAACATAATTAGTGAATTCTTTCCATGTGTTTGCACTTTTATAATCGTCTATTGCATAGTGAGGAACATATATCGGAATATCCCTGTCTATATTCGTTATTGAAGACAGGTAATTCATGGTTGGCGGAATTGGATTTAGCGAAACTATCTTTTTTACTTTTTGGCAGTTGAAAAATGCCTCTTCACCAATGAAATTAATTTTTTCCGGAAGGATTAATTCTTGCAGATTAGTGCATCCATACATTGCTGCATATCCTATCTCTGTAACGTTATCCGGAATTTTTAAACTTGTTAAATTCCAACATCCGCATATAGCGTATTTCCCTATGATCGTCAGACTGTTAGGAAGTGTTAACCTTATAAGTCTTTGTCCATCATAAAAAGTTTCTTTTAATTCTGTGCAACCTTCCGGAATGATGCAACTTGTTATATTTGAGCATTCGTAAAAAATACAACTCCCAAAATAGTGAACTTCTTTTGGTAATGTTACATCCTTTAGATTAGAGCAACCATAAAATAGGTCAGATCCGATTACCTTTACGCTTTCAGGAAATTTAATTTCGGAAAGGTTTGAACAGCCGGAAAACGCATAATTCCCAATCTCAACTACACCTTCGGATAATGAAATATTAGATAGTTTTGAACAATACGCAAATGCTCTTTTTGAAATTGATAATGAGTCTGCCGTAATTATTACTTCTCTTAATTTCCGACATCCTAAAAATGCAGAATCTCCGATAATAGTTACTTTTTGAGGTATTGTTACTTTCAGTATATTCTCATTTTTATAAAATAATTTTCTTTCAATAGTATAACTCATACCATTAAAATCGTTCGGGAATGAGACATGAGAATCATTTCCTAAGTATGCGATTGCTGATATATTATTTCCATCAACGTAAAAGCAAAAATCATCTTGGTACTTAATTTTATTCCCATCTGTATTTAATGTTTTCGCATAATAGGCAACGTAACCATCTGTTTTTTCTCCTAGTTTTATGTTTAAAGGAGAATTGTTGACTATGTAAAAGAGGTGATCACAGCCCAAAAATGCTGAGTCTCCAATTTCTTCTATATTTTTAGGGAGTATCAACTTATGCAGTTTTTTGCAATTAGAAAAGGCTTTTTTGTCAATTTTTTTTAGGCTATCTGAAAATGAAATAAAAGCGAGGTTTTCACATTCGTAAAATGCTGAATGACCGATTTCAGTAACTCCTTCAGAAAAATTTACCTCTCTAATAGTGTTATTGGCAAAAAATGCGTTAGATTCAATCTTATATTTTCTTTCAAAAAAACTTTGAGGGAGATTAATTATTGAGTCATTGCCAATATAGCGTATTAAATTGATTTCTGTACTATCTTCGTTAATTTTGAACAGGTAATCTCCAATTTCCTTAAATTGAGTTTTATCGGACGTAATTATATTCTTTGCATAATATGCAACCTTTCCATGTTGTTCTGTTCCAAAGTACAATTTTAATGGAGATTCATTGTTGATAAGAGATAGGTTATAACATTTATCGAATGCGTTATAATTGATGGTACTTAGTTGCGTTGGCAAGTATACATGGGTTAAATGTGAGCAATTGTAAAATGCGAATGAATCTATAGCTGATAAGGATGGAGGAAATTTTATATTTCTTATTTTTGTGTTTTCGAAACTGTTTTTTCCTATTTTTCCTAATTGTTTTGGCATTGTTATTTGGGATAAACGATAACAATCGCAGAATGTGTAAGGTGCAATTTCATTGAGGGAATCCGGTAATACAATTTCCTCTAAGAATTTGCATGCCGCAAAAGCATATTCTCCTATTTGCTTTGTCTTAGGTGATAGTTTTATTCGTATAAGGTTTGAGTTGTTTCTAAATGCGTATGGTGCAATATTATAACTTTTCCCTTCATAATCCAAGGGTAATTCAATATAAGGTTCTTTCCCATAGTAGGTAACTAACCATGTGTCGGTGTTATTAGAAAAAAATAAATAATCGTCTGTTACCTTGAATTTGCCACCATCTCTATCCTCGACGCCAATGGTATTGTAGGCTACATATCCATTATTTTCCTCTTTTGCTTTAATTTTTAATGCAGATTCGTTTATAACATGTTTAAGTCCGGTACATTGAAAAAAGGCATAATTTTCTATTTTTGTTACATTTTTAGGGATGGTAATCTTCTTTAATGCCCAGCACCAAAAAAATGCAGAATCTCCAATTGTTGTGAGTTCTTGTGGTAATGATATATTTCCTAATTGAGAACAATCTTTGAATGCCTTATTGTCAATTCTTTTTAAGTTCTTTGGTAAAATTATTTCTTTCAGAGAATTACATCCCGAAAAGGCTCCTTCTTTTATCTCTATTATGTTATCCGGTAAAATTATGCGTTCTATTACGCTACAACCCCAAAATGCATATTTCCCTATCGAAGTAATGCTTTGCGGAATAGAGATGTCAGTTATTTCCCAATTTCTATAAAATGCGGAATCTCCGATAGCTGTAACTGTATAATCAATGTTGTTGTGTTTTACTTTTGAGGGAATTATAACAAATCTTGTATAATCCATTTTCATCGGGTAATAACTTTCATCATATATGTTATTATAAGTTACGCTTGCAGTTTGATCAGAAGTGTTTAAGTTATAGTATATTCCGTCAATTAGGGTGGGCGTGGCAATGCATGAATAATAGCTCAATGTGGCAATTAATAGTCCTAAAATTTTCTTTTTCATGTTATAATGTTTTTTGGTGGTTTAATAGGGTAATATTTATAAATCTTTCATGGCATTTTCATAAATAGTCTTGCAACCTTTCTTTGCCTGAGATTATTTATTTGTTGATTGTCTCACAAGTAATTACGGTGGTGATTAATTAACGTCTGTTTTTTATTTATTCTCATGTTTGGTTGTTTTTTTGTTTTCATATTACTTTGTAAAGATAATATTTATTTTTTTTAGTTCGAGTGTTTTAGTTTGAAATTTTTTAGTCGTAATTCTGAATTTTATTTTGATATGCAAAGATGGCGCAGTTTTAATGTATCATATCCATGTACAAAAAAGAGTGCCTGATAAGTTTATCGGACACTCCTTTATTCACTTGAATTTGCCTTTATTTTTTTAGAAGAATGGCTGGCAGTTCGTTGGCAGAACCATCTTCGTTGACAACCGGGAAATCTCCTTTATAGCACCAATGGGTAGAGGATATATTGTATTTGTTAAATGCTCCGACTACATCATTATACCATCTTAGTCGTGTTTCTTTATCTATATAGTAAGGGTATGCTCCAAATTCTCCGCAGTTGAGTTGAACTCCCAATGAGTCTGTAAACTGGGTTAGCTTAGCCAAGAATGGGTAGAGAGAGTCTATTTCGACATTGAAATTCTGTCTTCTTAATTTTATGCGTTGCTCTTCTGTATATTTCTCGAAACATGAGGTGTCTTTTATGATTTGACCGGGGTAATCAACCTTGTCTGTGTAAAAATTTGTTTCGTTATTCCATGGTGCCCTATAATGGGTTATCAGTGCAGGTGTGTAGAAGTGGAAACTCAGTATCACTTTTTTCTCGTTTTCTGGAATGCTCAAACTATCAATCGTACCCGGTGAGTTCCACCAATTTGATCCAATAACCAAGTAGCGATCCGGCTCTTCTTTTCTGATGCGATCAATAAATTCACCAATGAGTTCGTTCCATTGTTGGCAAGTGGGAGCTTTCGGCTCGTTAAGAAATTCGTAGGCAACGGAATCTGTTGAGTATTTTTTTAATTCTTTTTGCAAATCGCTCCAAATGGAAAATACTTTTTCTTGTGCAGACCTGTTCTCAAACAGAGAATTTGTTGCCTCATTTTCATTGTTGAAGTGATATGAGCGAACAATGTGAAGGTCTACAATCACTCGTAAGTTGTTCTCAATGGACCATTGAATCGCATTGTTAAGGAGAGCGAATGCCTCTTCTTGTCGATTCATGTTTTCATCGTACATTTGTTCTTCGTCAATGGGTATTCTAACATGGTCAAAGCCTATGGCGGCTATGGAATCAAAATCTTTTTTGGTGATTAAATTCTCTCTTTCTTCGCCTCGCAATGGCGATTGCGAAAGCCAATGACTGACATTTACTCCGTTCTCTAAAAGGAATGTGTGTTCAGAGTTTGTAATCGGACTATCAGCTTTTTTCGATTCGTTTTGATTGCCATTGCACGATGCGAAAACAGCTGCAATTCCGAGTGATAAAATCGTAATTTTTGATAAGAATTTCATATACTTTATATTTTTAATATTGATAATTGAGCTTATTTGTAATAGAATCCAATTTTGAGTGAATTTTGAGGATGTTTTCACTGATTGGGCAAAAGTGAATACAAATATAAAGATGCCCCAAAATCATCATGCCCTGATTTGTTGTAATTGCTTAAAGTGATTGTGACTCTTATTAGCCACAATCACTTCTGTTTTTTTACAATTCTGCGTAACTTTGGCTAAATGTATCGCCATCGTCAAAATTTCCGGTTTGAATTCCTTTTTTCAACCAACGAGCTCGTTGATCGGATGTTCCGTGGTTAAATGTTTCCGGAACTGCGTAACCTTGAGCTCTTTTTTGAAGATAGTCATCGCCAATTTTTGCTGCAATAGCCAACCCCTCTTCTATATCTCCATCTTCAAGCGAGTTGAATAATTTATTGTCGTGGTGCGCCCAAAATCCCGCAAAAAAGTCTGCTTGCAATTCCAATCTAACACTGATTTTGTTTGCCTCAGCTTCGCTCAAGCGACTCATTTGTTGGTTGGCCTGACTCAATATTCCCAATTGGTATTGAACGTGATGTCCCACTTCGTGAGCAATTACGTAGGCGTATGCAAAATCGCCTCCGGCTCCAAACTGAGAGCGCATCTCTTGGAAGAAAGATAGGTCGATATACACCGATTGGTCGCCGGAACAATAGAATGGACCGGTTGCTGCGGATGCCCCACCGCACGCAGATTGAACTTGACTGTGGAATAATACCAGTTTAGGTGGTTGGTATTGCAAGCCTAATTGCTTGAATTGTGCGCTCCAAATGTCTTCTGTACCGGCTAAGATTTGTTTTGAAAATGTTGCTAATTCTTCTTCTTCGGCTGATGGTTCATATCCGGAAGAAGTAGAGTTTTGCACTACCTCACTTAAACTAACATTTTTCAAGACAGAAAGGGGATTTCCGCCCATTGCCCATGTAATTAATCCGATAATAATCAGTCCGCCGATACCGATACCACCGGCTTTTTTAGTCGTAGAACGACGTCTGTCATCTACATTTGAACTTTCTCTACGTCCGTCTAATCTCATATTTGCTTTTTTGTTTTAAATTTTAATTATATTTCTTTCTCTTTCTCACTAAAGGCACTTCAATTGTTTTTCCCTTTGATTATGTGAGCGAGTAAAGGTAATAATTTGCTTTTGTTAAAAAAAATATTTTTTTCAGTTTTTGATAGGTTCCTATTGGAGACCTTTATATTTTCGAAGTCGTTTGAATTTTGTTTTGAACTTATTTGAGAGAATTGTGAACTTCTAAATAATCTCTATTTATTCGTTTTCTTTTATGCGCTATTAAGTTGATAATTAAGTCTCTGTGTAACCTAATTCGCAATTCGCGAATTAGGTGCAAAGAATATCCGAGTTTTAAATGTAAAAAAACAATATACCTGATGAGAACCCTACTATCGGTATTCTGATTAATTTAAGACCGAGAGAAAAATTGATTTTTTTTGCCCCTAAAGAAGAGTTCTTTAACCATTTTAATTAATTTCGCACTTGCAAGTTGACTCTACACATTGCAAATGCTAATATTTAATGCGGTCGGATTATATAAGTTATTGAGTAATTGCCGAAATTATTTACGTCCGAATACAATAGCTGTCATTCCTCCCAGACTCCAATAAAAAAAAGGACGCACCATTTTTGATACGTCCTTCTGTTATTAAAAAGGTTAAACCTTATTTTTCAGTTTCCTCTTTTTGTGGCTTTGGTAACAATGCCTTATGTGAAAGTTTGAATTTTCCACTTTTAGCATCGATGTCTAACAACTTAACTGTTACGGTGTCACCCTCTTTCATGCCGGTATCTTCCATCTTTTCGATGCGTTTCCATGCAATTTCAGAGATGTGTAACAATCCCTCTTTGCCAGGCATAAACTCAACAAATGCTCCGTATGGCATGATGGATTTTACTTTTGCATCATAAACTTCCCCAACTTCAGGTACGGCTACAATTGCTTTTACGCGAGATACTGCCATGTCCAAAGACTCTTTGTTGGTGGCTGCTATCTCTACGCGACCCTTGCCATCAATTTCTTCAATAGAAATGGTTGCTCCGGATTTCTCTTGAATCTCTTGAATGATTTTTCCACCAGGACCAATGATAGCTCCAATCATATCTTTTGGAACATCAAATGCTACGATGCGTGGTGCATGAGGTTTCAAATCTTCACGAGGCTCAGCAATTGTCTCTGTTATCTTGTTTAGGATATGTAAACGACCCTCTTTGGCTTGATTCAAAGCTTTCTCTAAGATTTCGTATGATAAACCATCCACTTTGATATCCATCTGAGTTGCAGTGATACCATCTTTAGTTCCGGTTACCTTGAAGTCCATGTCTCCTAAGTGGTCTTCATCTCCTAAAATATCAGAAAGTACAGAATACTTAACATTTCCTTTGTCTGTAATCAATCCCATTGCAATACCTGATACCGGTTTTTTGATTTTTACTCCGGCATCCATCATCGCAAGTGTTCCGGCACATACTGTTGCCATTGAAGAGGAACCATTGGATTCCATAATGTCTGAAACCACTCTGACGCAATATGGATAGTCAGACGGAATCATTCTCTTCAACGCACGCAAAGCCAAGTGTCCGTGTCCAATTTCACGACGTCCAACTCCTCTTTGAGCTTTAGCTTCTCCGGTAGAGAAAGGAGGGAAGTTATAGTGCAACAAGAAACGCTCTTTTGCGTGAACAAGCACCTCATCAATCAATTTTTCATCTTGTTTTGTACCTAATGTACAAGTTGTTAAAGATTGAGTCTCTCCGCGAGTAAAGATGGCTGAACCGTGAGGGCCGGGTAGATAACCAACTTCGCACCAAATAGGGCGAATCTCTGTGGTAGAACGTCCATCCAAACGTTTTCCTTCGTCTAAGATAGAGCGACGCATTGCCTCTTTCTCAACGGCATGATAGTAACGGTCGATTAAAGCTACTTTTTCTGCCAATTCCTCTTCAGTCAAGTTCAAAGATGCAATGTATTCCTCTTTTACAGCCTCAAATTTTTCAGAACGGTCATGTTTGTCTGTGTTGGCTGAAGTTGCCAATGCGTAAGCTTTATCGTAGCATTTTGCCCAAATATCTTTCTCTAATTCTTCATCATTTTCTTCGTGGCAATAAGCTTTTTTTACTGTTTTTCCAACCTCTTCCATCAACTCTTTTTGAGCGATACAATGAGGTTTGATAGCTTCGTGAGCGGCTTTTAGGGCATTCAATAGATCTTGTTCTGAAACTTCGTCCATTTCACCCTCCACCATCATGATATTCTCGTATGTAGCTCCAACCATCAAATCCATGTCGGCTTTCTCCAATTGCTCAAATGTAGGGTTGATAACAAACTCCCCATTGATGCGAGCAACGCGAACTTCCGAGATTGGACCATTGAAAGGTATGTCTGATACAGCCAAGGCAGCCGATGCAGCCAATCCTGCTAAGGCATCAGGTTGATCAATACCATCTGCAGAAATCATATTTACCGTAACAAATGTTTCCGCATGGAAATCATCCGGGAATAACGGTCTTAAAGCACGGTCAATCAAACGAGCCGTCAAAATTTCATAATCGGAAGCTTTCCCTTCCCTTTTAGTAAAGCCACCAGGATATCGTCCGTATGCGCCAAACTTTTCTTTGTACTCTACTGTCAATGGCATAAAGTCTGTTCCAGGAACTGCATCCTTGGCAGAACAAACTGTAGCCAACAACATTGTATTGCCCATACGTACTACTACTGAACCGTCAGCTTGTTTTGCTAATTTCCCGGTTTCGATCGTAATGGTTCTTCCATCAGGCAATGCGATCGTCTTTGTTACTACATTCATCATTTCTTTTTCTTTTTTTTCGTCTTTTTACATCTAAAATTTCACAAAAATAAGAAAATATCTTTCAAAACCAATGTTTTTTTTGAATTTTCGACAGAAATAGATAGAAATTAGTGCTTGAGAGATAGATTATGAGAGTTTTGATTCAGATGATTTCGAGACGAGTTAGTTATTGTATTGATTTCGGTTGCTGCAGTTGGGGTGAATCGCATTCGCCCTGTTTTATCTCTGCTGAATTTATCCTCGGTAGGATTAATTATTTCCGCTGCGAGTTAAATAATCTTCTTTTTGTTGTAGTTATTTTTGTAGGAATGCTTTAAAATTCATTTCGTGGAATTTTTGAATTTGTTGTTGATGAATGCAAAAGTTGTCCGTTTATAATTATTGTACTGCTATAAATAGTGGATAGAGTAGTCTGGTAGGGGAAATATTAAGACGAAATATTAGAGAAGAGGTTGACAGAAAAGTGGTTTTGTCTAATTTTGAAATTCAATATTAGATATCTTTAGATAGAAAGTGAAGAGGTGATAATGCTTTATGTGTATTTCAGATTTTGAATAAGAATAATTTTGAAAATTTTGTCGAAGTGATATTTTTTGGGAAACTTTTTTGATTGTTGAAAAAAATATTTTATTGATAAATAGTCTGTTAGGTGTTTAAAATGGAAAACTTTGCAATGTTGTTAATAACTATTTCTTAAAATAATTTGTACTTTTAAGAAAGTGTTATAAACTTGCAAACTGAAATTTTATGAGATAGTTCTTTAGTAAAATATTGTAAAAGATAAGGTGGTAAATGGATCAAAGTAACAACAATGTGTACACACATGAAGAAGCATACGAAGCTTCGTTAAAATATTTTCATGGTGATGAGTTAGCTGCTCGTGTATGGGTAAATAAATATGCTTTAAAAGATTCTTTTGGTAATATTTATGAGAAAACTCCGGATGATATGCATTGGCGGTTGGCAAATGAGATAGCTCGTATTGAAAAAAAATATGAGAATCCTATGTCGGCTCAGGAGTTGTTTGATCTGTTTAAAAATTTCTCATATATAGTTCCGCAGGGAAGTCCAATGTCCGGAATCGGGAATAAGTATCAGGTGGCATCGTTGTCGAATTGTTTTGTTATCGGAGTGGATGGAGAAGCGGATTCTTATGGAGCTATCATCAAGTTGGATGAAGAGCAAGTACAGTTGATGAAACGTAGAGGAGGTGTGGGTCATGATTTGTCTCAGATTCGCCCTAAAGGCTCTCCGGTAAAAAATTCAGCATTGACTTCTACCGGTTTGGTTCCGTTTATGGAGCGGTATTCCAACTCGACACGAGAGGTGGCCCAAGATGGAAGAAGAGGTGCCTTGATGTTGAGTGTCTCAATCAAACATCCTGATTCAGAGTCTTTTATTGATGCGAAGATGGTGGAAGGTAAGGTGACCGGTGCAAATGTGTCGGTTAAGATTGATGATGAATTTATGCAAGCCGCTTTGGATGATAAGCCTTACTTACAGCAATATCCTGTGGATGCGGAGAATCCTATTGTAAAAAAGGAAATTTCAGCCTCTTCATTATGGAAAAAAATTGTACATAATGCGTGGAAATCGGCTGAACCGGGTGTCTTATTTTGGGATACTATCTTAAGAGAGTCTGTTCCTGATTGCTATGCCGACTTAGGTTTTAGGACTGTTTCAACTAACCCTTGTGGCGAAATTCCTTTGTGTCCGTATGATAGTTGTCGCTTGTTGGCTATCAACTTGTATTCTTACGTAAAAAATCCTTTTACGAGAGAAGCAGATTTTGATTATCCTTTGTTTAGAGAGCATGTGCGTAAAGCTCAGAGGATTATGGATGATATTATTGATCTGGAGTTGGAGATGATTGATAAAATCTTGAATAAAATCGAAAATGATCCGGAATCAGAGGATATCAAGAGAACAGAATTGGAATTGTGGCTTAAAATTAAGGAGAAGAGTGCTAAGGGGCGTAGAACCGGTGTGGGAACTACTGCAGAGGGAGATATGTTAGCTGCTGTTGGTTTGACGTATGGAACTCCTGAGGCGATATACTTCTCTGAACAGGTGCATAAAACTTTAGCTGTTGAGGCTTATCGTTCATCTGTGGAGATGGCTAAAGAGCGTGGGGCATTTGAGGTGTTTGATGCTCAAAGGGAGATAAATAATCCTTTTATTGCGAGGTTGAAAGAGGTTGATTCTTCTCTTTATGAGAATATGCTGAAATATGGTAGACGAAATATTGCTTGTCTGACAATCGCTCCAACGGGTACTACAAGTTTGATGACGCAAACCACATCGGGAATTGAGCCTGTCTTTATGCCGGTGTACAAACGTCGTAGAAAGGTAAATCCAAATGATGCGGATGTACATGTGGATTATGTGGATGAAATGGGCGACTCATTCGAGGAGTATGTGGTGTTCCATCATAAGTTCTTGACTTGGATGAAGGTTAATGGATATGATGTAGATAAAAAATATTCGCAAGAAGAGTTAGATAAACTTGTGTTGGAGTCTCCTTATTACAAGGCAACGGCGCAAGATGTCGATTGGATGGAGAAGGTGAGAATGCAAGGTCGTATTCAAAAGTGGGTGGATCATTCAATTAGTGTAACAATCAATGTGCCTGAAGATACTTCAGAGTCGCTTATTGGTGATTTGTATGCCGAGGCTTGGAGATGTGGATGCAAAGGTGTTACGGTTTATCGTGATGGCTCTCGCTCAGGTGTCTTAATCTCGGCAAAATCTTCCAACAAAAAAGAGGAGATGAAAACTCCGTTTCAGGTGATAGAGCGTCCGAAAGAGTTGGATGCCGATGTTGTTAGATTCCAAAATAATAAGGAAAAATGGATTGCTTTTGTTGGATTATTGGATGGTCGTCCGTACGAGATTTTTACCGGATTGGCTGACGATGAAGATGGTTTGTTGATACCGAAAACGGTAGAAAAGGGTAAAATTATTCGTAGTATTGATGAAGAGACTGGTAAAAGCAGATATGATTTTCAATATTCTAATCGAAGAGGTTATAAAACAACTATCGAGGGGTTGTCGTTCAAGTTTGACCCTGAGTATTGGAATTATGCGAAGTTGATTTCTGGGGTGTTGCGTTATGGAATGCCGTTAGATCAGGTGACAAAATTGGTTTCAGATTTACAATTGAATAGCGAAACAATCAATAACTGGAAAAATGGAGTGGAGCGTGCTTTGAAAAAGTATATTCCTAATGGTACTGTTGCGAAAGGTATGGTCTGTGAAAAGTGCGGTCAGAAAACAATTCGATATCAAGAGGGTTGTTTGATTTGTACCAATTGTGGATTCTCCAAATGTGGTGGTTGATTGTAAAAGTGTTTGTTTTAGATGGATTCTATAAATTCATTTCGTGGAATTCACCTTTGGAAGTTCTTTAAATTTTATTATTAAATTGTTTTTTATAAAAAAGTATTTTTTCATTCTTTTATTTTATAATACTTTGTTTCATAATTAATATGTTTTTTTGATTTGCAAGGAAAGCTTTCGGAGTGATCCGAGAGCTTTCGTTATTTTATGAGCAATTATAGCAGGGTAGAGTAGGATGAAGTAAGCAATGGAGAGTTTTTTTGATGCTCACTTTTTATTGATTCCAAATGGTCCATGAGGCAATGGCCTGACCATGTAGCATCTCCAAACCATTCAGACTAATAGCTCCATTTTCCTCTCCTAATTGACAAAACAGAGTCTTAGCCGGGTTGTAAATTAAATCGTATAGAAAATGTTCCGAGGTAATATGTTTATAAGGAATTTCAGGTGCGATATCGCAGTTGGGGAATGTCCCGATTGGAGTACAGTTGATTATTAATTTATTTTGATGTATAATCTCTTCATTAAGTTCTTGGTAAGTGAGTATGCCATCTTGCTTTTTACGAGATACGAATGTGTATTCGATTCCAAGTTTTGTTAATGCAAAGGCAATCGCTTTTGAAGCCCCTCCGGTCCCTAATATCAGAGCTTTTTGATGCTCTTTTTTTAAGTGAGGAGTGATTGAATTGGTGAATCCAATAATATCTGTATTGTATCCTTTTAATGATGTTCGACCATTTTTGCGTATAAATTTTATGGTGTTTACAGCTCCAATCTCAGACGCAATCTTGTCCAATTCGTCAAGATACTGTATTACCGATTCTTTATAGGGAATTGTTACGTTGAGACCATAAAATTCGTGTTGTTGTGTTAGGCAAGGGAAATGAGTTATTTCCGGAAGTTCAAACAAATCGTATTGAGCTTCGATGGATTCTTGAGAAAACTTTTCGGTAAAAAACTTTTTTGAAAAAGAGTGTCCCAATGTTTTGCCTATTAATCCGTATTGTTTCATAGTAATTTTATCTTTGAGAGTATAACAATTCCATAAATAGATAGTTTCCGTAAAAAAAAACTTATTCGAAGAGTTCCGGTTTAATGATAATTACGCATGAATCTTCAAATATTCTAAATAAACTTGTATCTCTTTTTTTATCAATACTTTTTTTGATGTCTTTATATTTTAACGTGAGAGACTCAAAACTCTTTAATTTCGCTTCTTTGTATAGATCAGTATCATCACCTAAATAGCTATGAATATCAACTTTTGCAATTGTTTTTGAGCTCATGCTTGGTATCGTATCAACAAGTATTTTTTCGACATCATTTGAATTTATTTTGAAGTTGATAGGTAATTTATCGGGTAATTCATTTTTGACTATATACTCGTAGCCGTTTTGTAGCTTATTGGTAAATAAATTATCAGTAAAATTTAGTTCATAAACCCCTTTCCCATCTTCAGAGAATGGCCCATCCCAATACCGTCTGTATGAAAGTTCTTGAGTTTTAAAGATGCCATCTGCAGTTGTAACCGTAAGCACCTTTATTTTGTAAAGTTTGATGCTGTTTTCGATATCCCAAATGCTTTGACCTGCAACATCCAATCGAGAGCAAAGAGGAAAAGTCTTGCCTTTTTCAAGAATGAAGGTGCTATCTTTTTTCATTGCAGGAGAAGAGGGTGTTACGGAACAAGTTACCACGATAGTATCATAAGAAGAGTTGTTCTTGATTCTATAAGAATAGTCGAAATACTCTTTTTGGCAACTTAATAAAAGTACTCCTATAAGGAATATTGATGATATTATATTTAAATTTTTCATGTTACAAAGGTAGGATATGTTTGTTTTTTATGAAAGAGAATTAAACTCTTTTCTGAAATTTTCTTTCTTATTCAGTATAGGATAATGGGTTAAGTGTTTGAAAACCAATATATTTATCCAATAATTTGACTAAATGACGGGTCAGATGTGACCTCAGGACAGATATCTTTAAAAATAGTGCTTGCATCAGGATTTGAGAAGAGAGCAATAGTGTAGTATTGCTGAGCATTGGCAGTATCTCCTAATTTATAGTAAGTAATAGCAATAAACAGACTTAAATTTTCTGTTTCAGGAGCGATTTGAAAAGCCTTTAAGTAGTAGGTTAGAGCCTCTTCATGCTCTCCGGAATCAAAAAACAAACTTCCGATAGATAAAAGAGTTTCCGGGAAGTCCGGATTGATGTCTAACGACTTATTATAGCAGTATAGGGCATTTTGAAAGTCATTTAATTCGACATAGATTTCTGCCATATAGATCCAATTGTCAAATTTAGTATCATCAATTTCAAGCGCAGTAGTTATGCACTCAATAGCCAATCCAAATTCTTTGAGTTCAAAATAGGATATGCCCATATTGGCCCATGCAACATCGTTTTGAGGATTGATTTCAATCGCTTGTCTGTAAGCATTGATAGCTGATTCGTAATTTCCTATTTTTTCATAGCAGTCCCCTAAACTAATCAATATTAGATCAGAGGGTTGAGAGATGTCAAGGTACTCTTCAAACGCTTCAATTGCTTTTTGACTTTGTTCGCTAAAATAATAGCTATTCGCCTTTTGTAGTAACGATTCAGAGTCATTAGGATTGATTATAAAAGCATAGTCGTATGCATCGGCAGCTTTTTCGAAATTTTCAGTTTGGAAATGCAGAGAACCCAAAGCAAACCATGCTCGATTAGAGTAAGGCGTGATGTCTAAAGTCATTTCATACATCTTTTCTGCATTTTCAAAATCTCCAATTTGTTGGTAACAATAGGCCAATTCAAATAGAGCATCACTATTTTCGGGCTGAATGGATAATGACTTTTTTAGAAATGTTATAGCCTTGTCGAATACCCCCATTTCAGAAAAAATAAAAGCTATGTCATTGTAGAGATCTTCTTTCGAGTCTTTTTCGTTATTTATCAAATAATTCAAAACCTCAAATGCCTCCTCTTTTCGGTCAAGTTCGTAGAGAATACGAGACTTAAGAAGTAATACATCTTGTATGTCATCAGCCAAATGAATATTTCTTTCTAACAGATCCAAAGCGTCGTTAAATTGAAGTTGGGCTGTCAATAATTTAGCTTTACAAATAAGTAGAGAAGGAGAATTTGGGTGAATCTTCAATCCCCAATTAATAGCAAAGTCCATTTTTTCTAACTTAGATTGTATTAGGTAGTGTTCTGCAATAATACATAAATCCTCCTCTTCAAAGTAGGGGATTCGACCGGATTGAAGAGAAGATTCAAATTGATCGACAAGTTGAATCCTTTTTTTACTGTTTTGAGAATTTTCAGCTTCTATCATACAATACCAAAAACCTTTTCATCTACAAATGTATTTGAAACGAGAAAAATAAACTATCTTTCAGTAAAAAACTTATTAACAATTTTGTTTGATTGAGTATTAGTTTGTCATCCAATTTATTTTGAGGTTCGCTCTTTTTTGGGCACAGTTTAGAGATTCTTTTAACCTGTTTTTATTATTTATTTTTGATAATAGTCCACTATGCATCTACAAAAGGATGGTAAAAATAAATTTAAAAATCTCTCTTAAATAAGATCGAAATAAAATTTAAACGTCCTCTTAAACTATAGAATCTACGATTCCTGAAGGAGGGTTCTGTAAATACAATTTGTGTAATTTTTGAATTTATTCTGAATAGGTTGGCGGGCGAAAGAAAGGAGTAGTATGAGAGCTGTGACCAACTGACAAACAGTAAGTTGTCGAAAGAAATTAAACACTGCCGAAAAGTTTATCTTCACACGATTTGAGCTTTTTTAATTAAAAACCACAAATTTATTGGACTTACCCAAAAAAAATGTTTCCATTTATATTTTATTATTTATGTAAAAATTATTAGTTTTGCGTGGATAAATTGCTAAAAGAAAAATTAAACGAAAATTATAACTATTCATGAGAAAAATTTATTTTACAATGTTAGCCCTTTTTTTTGCAGTGGTAGCAGTGTGGGGGCAAGCATCTAAAGGAGAGTTCTCCGGGTCTTTTACGGGGAAGGCAAAGTATGCGTCTGGCAAGAATAATTATTTGTTAGATGAGTACAAAGTTGACTATTTGTACAAAATTGTGATGGGGGAGCCCATTTGTGTGGCAAATATGACTTGGACACGTAATCCGGGTTATACAGTAAGTAAGAAAAATAAAAAATATGCTCAGTTGAGTGAGTATGAAGATTTGAAGTTGTGCTATGATTTGATTGTGCCTAAAAAAGCAACTTACAAATATACTTTGATGTTCTATTCAGAACAATCTAAGGCGTATATAGCTTCTGCAACAACAACAATGACTTTGGATTTGATTGAGAAGGCTGGTTCTGTTGTATCTCCTGAGATTCCTACGAATTTATCTTGGAAAGAGGATTTCTCAAATGTAGTTTTAGGAAAACAAGACATAGCAAAACCGGGAGTGGTTATTCCGGATGCAACTTTGGAGGAGGCTTTTAAAGCAGCTCGTTTGGCGAGTGGAAAACTTAACTCTTCTGAAAAAGGATATTCTTTCCGTTTAAGAAGAATTTTTGATATGACAACTCGTATAGATGTTGTAAATGTAACAGCTGATTTTGCTTGGAATGATGCTGATTATAATTATATTTCAGAAGAGCATGATAGACGTGTTAAAATGGCTTCTTTGTTAGCTGCAAAAGATACAGCAAAGGCAAATGCTGCTTATTTTGATAATAGAACATCAGCTCCTACTATTAGTAAAAATTCTGTAAATTTCTGGAATTCAACTGTTATCCCTTGCGAATTGTGGATCTCTTTGTTGAACGAGGCTGAAAAATTGTATGAGCAAAAGAATTGGGAAGGTTCTCGTGTTTATTATCAACAAGTAGCAGATGCGGCTCCTGAATTGAATTATCCAAAAGAACGTTTGCAAAAAATTCAAAAATACTTGGATAAGAAAACAATCCGTAATGTGGGTGATTTGGAATTGATATACGTAGAAGGTTCTAATGGTATCAAGTCTTTCTATATGGGAAAAATGGAGATTACTCAACGTCAATGGAGGAGAGTTATGCGTAATAATCCTTCAAAATTCAAAGGTCGCGGCTTGCCTGTAGATAATATTTCATGGGAAGATGCTCAAGCATTTATTGCAGAATTGAATAAGCAAACCGGAATGAAATATCGTTTGCCTCGTGCAGAGGAGTGGGCTTATGCAGCAAAAGGAGGTGTAAAATCTAGAAATACACAATATAGTGGTAGTAATAATTTGGATGAGGTTGCGTGGTGTGCTTACAATTCATCCGAAGCTACACATCCTGTTGGAGAAAAATCTCCTAATGAGTTAGGATTGTATGATATGACAGGAAACTTGTGTGAGTGGGTTGTAGATCAATATGATAAGGTTACTCGTTTTGTAAAGGGTGGTTCTTGGGCTGATGATGCTGTTAATAGCGTTATTACTGAAAGTGAAAAATTCCCTGCAAAATTCAAAAGTGATCGTATCGGTTTCCGTGTTTGTCAAGATGAATAATTTTAGTAAAAAAATAAAAAATATATAACTTCATGAAAAAAATAGTAGTTTCATTTTTGTTGGCGAGTGGTGTTGCATTATTTTCTACAATGCCGATGATGTCTCAATCATCCACTCTTTCTGCCACAGAAAAAGCAGCACAGGAGGATTATTTCAAAGCTCTTGATGCTCAATTGTCAGGAAAAACGACTAATGCGTTGAAATATATAGAATCAGCTGAAAAGAAGTTGAACAAAACAAATGCTCGTTTGTCTTACTTGAAAGCTAAGATTTATAATAGTCAGCACGATTATCTAAAGACTCAAGAAGCTTGTCAAAAGTATTTCTCTTTCAATCCAATCAAAGATGATGGATACCAAGAAATGACAGTTATTTTGGATAATGTGACAAAAGAGTTGCAGATTATGAGCCAAAAAAGAGCTCAAGAGATGGAAGCTCAACGTTTGGCAGCAGCAGAAAAGAGTCGCATTGATGCGGAAAATGCACGTAAAAAAGCTGAACTTAAAAAGTTGTCTGCTGAGCGTCGTGCAAAGGCTGCAGAAGAACAAAAGTTGAAAGATGAAGAAATTGGCAAGACCTTCAAAAATGTTCAAACCAAGAATACAAAAGAGGCTTATCAAAAATTTATTTATGACTATCCTTTTGGGGTTTATGCAGATAAAGCTAAGCAAGAGATGGCAAAAAAATGGCCTACTCCTACTCGCATTTTAAAGAAAAATAAATATGGCTATGTGAATAAGTCCGGCGATATGGTGGTTAAAGCTAAGTACGATTATGCTACAGATTTCCGTGAGGATCGAGCTCGTGTTGGTAAAGCAGGAAAGTATGGATTTGTGGATACCGAAGGAAATGAAGTTGTGCCTATGAAATATATTGCTGCTAGTAATTATAATTATGGTTATGCGGTGGTTAAAACAGGAGAAGATGAGTTCTTCTTTATTGATAAATCCGGAAATAAAATGAATGATATCATCTATTATGATGCAAAATCATTTAATGAAGGTTTAGCGGCTGTGCAAAATGAATTTTATAAATATGGTTTTATTGATACAGCAGGAAATGAAGTGATTCCATTCGTTTATAATAATGTCTCTTGGTTTGTTGAAGGCATTGCAGCTGTTTCTAAAAACGAGAATGGTAAGATTAAATATGGCTATATAGATAAGTCTGGAAATGAAATCACTGAGTTTATCTATGATGAAGCAAAGGATTTCCAAGATGGAGTTGCTCGAGTTAAGCAAAATGATAAATATGGCTTAATTGATAAGTTTGGAAGTTTTATTATCGAATGTGAGTATGATTATATTTCTGAGTTTGGTGCAGATGGTTTGGCATTCTCTCGTCGTAATGGTTGCGATGTTTACTTAGATAAAGAAGGTACTCCTTGGGCTAAAGTAAAAGGCAATTTGGTAAGAGTTAACTTCTAATTGGAGTATATTTGATAAAGAGGTTGTGTTAAAATTTATTTGACACAACCTCTTTAAAGTTTTTAGGATTTTTATTTAGAAGCTGTTTACTCTTGTCTCCTTTAGGCAAGAATGTGCAAGATTGGTAGGATAATTACATAGGATTTAGATTATGGATGAATTGCGTCAGCATACAGAAGAGGAACAACAGTTAATCGAACGCGAATACCAAGCGTTGATAAATGATTATTTGTCATCAAATCATAGGCAAAAAGTAGAAAAAATTGAAAAGGCTTTTCGGTTTGCTTGTAAAGCGCATCAAGGTGTGCGTCGTCGCTCCGGAGAACCTTATATTTTACACCCAATTGCGGTAGCTCGTATTGTAGCGGGCGAAATCGGGTTGGGCTCTACTTCCATTTGTTCTTCTTTGTTGCATGATGTTGTTGAGGATACAGAGTACACGGTAGAAGATATAAAAAACCTTTTTGGAGAAAAAATAGCCTCTATAGTTGACGGTTTAACCAAAATATCAGGTGGTGTTTTTGGCGAAAAAGCATCTGCTCAAGCTGAGAATTTTCGAAAACTTCTGTTGACAATGTCAGAGGATATTCGTGTTGTCTTGATAAAGATGGCAGACCGATTGCATAATATGAGAACATTGGCCTCTATGCCTCCTGCAAAACAGTATAAAATCGCAGGGGAAACTCAATATATTTATGCTCCTCTTGCTAATCGACTTGGATTTTATGCAATTAAAACAGAACTTGAAGACCTTAGTTTTAAGTATGAGCATCCGGATAAATATGCAGAGTTATCCTCTTATTTAGAGCAATCGAAAAATGAACGTGATACCCTCTTCTCAATGTTTGCGGAACCTATTAAACATAAGTTGGAAGGATTAGGGTTGGAGTTTGAAATTCTTGCCAGAGTAAAATCGATTTATTCTATTTGGCGCAAAATGCAAGCTAAAAATATTCCTTTTGAGGAGGTTTATGATATTCTCGCTTTAAGGATTATTTTTGAATCTAAAGATAGTGATGAAAAGAAAGATTGCTGGGCTATTTATTCTGCTATAACTGATATTTATAAACCCCATCCGGAGCGTATTAGAGATTGGGTGAATACACCTAAGGCCAATGGTTATGAAGCCCTTCATGTTACTGTTATGGGTCCACTAGGACAATGGATCGAGGTGCAAATTCGCAGCCGCAGAATGGATGATATTGCAGAAAAGGGTTTTGCAGCACATTGGAAATATAAAACAGGAGAAAAAGATGATTCTGAGTTGGAAAAATGGTTGCAAACGATTAAAGAACTGCTTGAAAATCCGGAACCTAACGCAATAGATTTTCTCGATACCTTTAAATTGAATCTCTTTGCTTCTGAAATTTTTGTGTTTACGTTGCATGGTGATATCAGAACGCTTCCTCAGGGTGCTACAGCTCTTGATTTTGCTTTCTCTTTACATACGGATATGGGTATGCAGTGCATTGGTGCTAAAGTAAACCATAATTTGGTGCCACTCAGTTATGTCCTTAAAAGTGGTGACCAAGTTGAAATCCTTACTTCAAAAAAACAAAAACCTGCTCCGGAATGGATTAATTATGTAACAACAGCTAAGGCTAAATCTAAAATCAGATCGCTTTTCAAAAAAGAGTATAAGTCCTTTATGAAAAAAGGTGAGAGGGATTTAGAACTTTATTTGGAACAACAAGGTTTGGCTTTAACTCCTGATAATATTTTTAAGATATTAGATCATTATCATGAGACGAAAAAGGAGGAACTTTATTATAAAATCGGAAAACAGATTATCAATTTAGAGGAGTTGTCTTCCACCGTATTTAAGGGGAAACAAAATAAATTGATGAAGTATTGGAAATTGACTTTTGGGAAAGCGGATTCTGCTATCCCGTTCTTTTCTTCCAAAAAAGCGGATGCAAAAAAGACTTTAACTTTGACAGAGGACAATTCCGGCGTTACATATCGTATTGCGGATTGTTGTTCTCCAATTCCAGGCGACGATGTTTTAGGTTTTATGGAGGAAGATGGAATGTTGGTAGTTCATAAGCGTCAATGTCCTGTCGCAATGAAATTGAAATCTAATTATGGCGAACGAATTATTTCTGCCGTATGGGAAACGCATAAAATACTTTCTTTCCCTGCTACGATTGAGATTAAAGGGACGGATAGAATGGGTATATTAAGCGAAATCGTTAAGGTTATAACAGAAGAGCATGCTGTTAATGTGACTAAAATTAATGTAGAAACCAATGACGGGATCTTTGAGGGACAAATAACGGTTTATGTGCATGATGTTGAGGATGTTAATAATCTTTGTATGACATTGGTAAAAATTCATGGTGTTAGTTCTGTGAATAGGGTGGAAACAAACCGGTAGTTTGCTTGATACCTCTCTTTAAATAGTTGATGCGCAATATTGCTTTTGATTAACAGTAATGTTGAGGGCTGGGTTTAAGATGTTTTTCTAAGTGATTTATAGAAGTTTGCTATAAAAGTAAAGGTTCTGTTTAGTGAAATTTTCTAAGCAGAACCTTTAAATTTTATTTGTCGTTAAAAAAGATTATTTGGCAATGATTAAAATTTCTGTTCTACGATTTAAAGCTCTTCCAGCATCTGTACTATTATCGGCAATAGGTTGTGTTTTACCGTAGCCTTTGTAGGTCATTCTTGATTTAGGTACACCATGGTTGACCAAATAGTTGTATGCCGCTTTTGCACGTTCGTTTGAGAGGGTTAAATTGTATTCATTACTTCCCTTATAGTCGGTATGTCCCGAGAGTTGAATTTTTACTGTCGGATTCTCTTTCATGAATTTGACCACTTGATTTAATTCGAAGTTAGACTCTTTTTTTAACGTTGCTTTGTCAAAGTCGAAGAAAATGTTATTGAGCGTCATTTTTTTACCTACCTCAATCGTTTCCAATTCGACCTCTCCATTTTTTTTAGGAGTTTTTGTTTTTATTTGAGATTTTGCTTCAAAGTTATCAGAGTAGAACATGTACCCTTTTTTACTTGCATTAACACCATATTCCTCATCTTCAGGAACGCAAGCAATAAAGTCGCCTGTTTTTTTGTCCGATACAGAGCGGAAAATCAATTTGTTGGATTTGACACTGAATACATCTATGGTAGCTTGAATAGGTTGGTTGGTTTCTGCATCAACAATTTTTCCGGTAGCATATTTCATGCTTTTTCTTGGTCTGAGATTCCCCTCCACCATTTTAAGCTCATAGATGTCACGTCCTCTACCATTCTTTTCTTGTCCGTCTGATGAGAAGTAGGCTTTGTCTCCATTTGCATTTACAACAAATCCAATTTCGTCTTTACAGGTATTAATAGGATATCCGATATTTTGAGGTTCTGTCCAATCGGCACCATTTTTGTAAGTAACAAAAACGTCGTATCCTCCTAATCCTTTTCTACCTTTAGATGAGAAATAGAGAGATTCGTTATCTGCGTGAATAAAAGGAGACAATTCATCCTCAGGAGTATTGATTGTAGCACTTAGGTTTACGGGTTCTGAAAACTCTAATTTGCCACTTGGTAAAATTTTTACTTTACATTTCCAGATATCCGATTTCCCTTTTCCTCCGGGGCGGTTGCTGGCAAAGTAGAGTTCGTCACCGGTCGGACTCAACGTAGGGTAGGTTTCCCAATGTCTGGTATTGAGAGGAGCGCCGGCATTGATAGCAGGAGACCAAAAATCCCCTTCTCGAATGGAGTAATATATGTCACATCCTCCCAATCCGACGCGGCGGTCGCAAGCGACAAAAAACATGTAGCGACTATCAAGGGTTATACTTTGTGCTCCCTCATTGCCAATAGAGTTCATGGCAGCCCCCACATTCTTTGTGGGAGCCCAAACATTGTTGATTTTTTTACTTAAGTAAATGTCCTCATGAATGGCTTTCCCGACCGATGATTCACCTTGTTTTTGATTCAGTTTAATGGTTGTGGAAAAGAAACTCTCATCTGCAGTCAAACTAGGCCAGTAATCATCAAATTCGGTATTAATAGCCGTCCCCATATTTTTAAAATTGAAGGGAACAGGATTTGCTACTAACTCTAAGGCCTCTTCACACTTTTTAATTCCGATGACAGCTCTTTTGTAAAATGTACTTTCAGACTTAGGAATTAATTTATACGTTTCAATTGCCTTTTCATAATTACAAGTTTCATGGTATGCAGTAGCCAATCTATTCAAGGTGTTGTGATACCTTGCAACTGAAGGTTTGGCAATGTAGAGCAAAGTTGAAATGCGTTTTTCGTCGTTACACATTTTTTTATATAGGTCAGACAATGTCCATGACGCATCGACAAAATTTTTATTTTCTCGAATTAATTCGCGCAAAATAGGGATAGCTTCTTTATATTTACCATTATTAATTAAAATAACGGCATCTTCGTATGCTTGTATTTCTTTTTTGCTCTGTCCTAATGCGGAGAATGCAAAGAAAAAAAATGTAATGATAATTAGTAATTTCTTCATGACAATTCGATTATGTTTCCACAAATATATCGAAAAGAGTTTAAAACCCCAAATTTTGTTTCTATGAATGATGTTATTAAAATAAAAAAAACTATATTTGCAGTTCGAAAAATGTGAATTTTAAAATTTAACAGTAATTTATAAAATTTGTAGAAATGCAGAACAAAGGATTTGTTAAGGTCATAGCAGCGCTTTTTGCGTTGGTGTGTCTTTTCTACCTTTCTTTCAGTTTGGTATCTCTATATTATTCGAACAAAGCAGAAGAATTGTATGGAGAAAACACGGAAGAGTACAAGATGTATCTCGATTCCTTGTCAGGAGAGAAAGTGTGGTTGGGTTACACTTTGAAGGAGTGTAAGGAGAATGAGTTGAATTTAGGTCTGGACTTAAAAGGCGGAATGAATGTGGTGATGGAAGTTTCTGTTTCCGACATTTTAACAAAGATGGCTGGTTCTAACAGCTCTTCTGAGTCTTTTAAGAATGCCATGAAGTTGGCTAAGGAGAAACAATTAACTAATCAGCGTGATTTCGTTGATTTGTTTGCTGAATCTTTTAAAGAGGTTAATCCGGATCAAAATTTATCATCTATTTTTTCAACTTTTGAGTTAAAAGATAAAATTGGAACAACAACTTCGGATGATGATGTTGTCAAAGTGTTGAAAGAAGAAGTTCAAAGTGCTGTAGATAACTCATTTAACGTGTTGCGTTCTCGTATAGACCGTTTTGGTGTTGTTCAGCCAAATATTCAACAATTGGAGGTTGCCGGTCGTATTTTAATTGAGATGCCGGGTGTAAAAGAACCTGAGCGTGTCCGTAAATTGTTGCAAGGTTCTGCCGATTTGGAATTTTGGGAGACATTGGACTTTGCTGAAATCCAAGAGCCTATTATGGCAATGAATGCTATGATTAGGGATATGGAGAAAGTGCAAGATGCTACAACTGATTCAAGTGCAACGGTAGAAAGTGTTAAAGATAGTGCTTCTGTTTCGGGAATTGATAGTTTGTTGGCTTCTGTAGCGACAGATTCTGCTGCTGTTAGTCAGGCTAATGCTGAAGAGTGGGCAAAAGAGAATCCATTATTTGCAAAAGTTCAGTTGAATATGGACTATCAGTCAGGTCGTGTTGGTCCCGGTCCGTTGATTGGTTACGTTCATGTGAAGGATACTGCTAAAGTGGCTGAATATTTCCGTTTGGCTGCAGAAAAACGTATTATCCCTTCTGCACTTCGCCCTAAATGGTCTGTTAAGGCTATTGATGAAGCAGGAAACTTTTTTGAGTTAATTGCTATTAATGCAAAAAAACGTGATGGTAAAGCTCCTATGACAGGTTCGGTTATTGCAGATGCTCGTGCCGATTTTAATCAACACTCTCGTTCTGTTGTGAGCATGGAGATGAACCAAGAAGGTGCTCAAATGTGGGCTCGTTTGACAAAAGAGAATATCGGTAAATGTATAGCTATCGTTTTGGATGGTTATGTATATTCTTATCCAAGAGTAAATGATGAAATTACCGGAGGTAGATCTGAAATTTCAGGAAACTTTACAGTAGATGAGGCAAAAGACTTGGCAAACGTTTTGAAATCCGGTAAAATGCCTGCTCCAGCTCATATTGTTCAGGAAGATGTTGTTGGACCTTCTTTGGGACAAGAGGCTATTACCGCAGGTTTGATCTCTTTCGTAATTGCATTTGTCTTAGTGCTAATTTATATGATATTCTATTATGGATTAATTCCGGGAATTATTGCGGATGTCGCTTTATGCTGCAACGTATTCTTTATCTTTAGTGTCTTGGCTTCTTTCAAGGCAGTTCTAACGTTGCCGGGTATTGCGGGTATTGTCTTAACTTTGGGTATGGCTGTGGATGCTAACGTGTTGATCTATGAGCGTATTCGTGAAGAGTTAAGAGCAGGAAAGAATATTAAGAGAGCTTTGGCTGATGGTTACAAGAATGCCTTTAGTGCAATCATCGACTCTAACGTAACAACAATTTTGACCGGTATTATTTTGTTCGTATTTGGAACAGGTCCAATCAAAGGTTTTGCTACCACGTTGATTATTGGTATTCTTTGTTCTTTCTTCACAGCTGTATTTATCTCTCGCTTGATTTTCGAGTGGTTGTTGAATAAGTCTGAAAAATACCATAATATTCCATTCACTACCAATATTACTAAAAATTGGTTCCAAAATACCAAGGTGGATTTTATTGGTACTCGCAAGATTTTCTTCTCCATCTCCGGAGTGATTGTTCTTGTAGGTCTTATTTCTCTATTTACTTCCGGATTGAAACAAGGTGTTGACTTCAGTGGTGGTAGAAATTATATCGTAAGATTTGAAAAACCTGTTTCAACTGTAGAAGTGGCAGATATGTTGAAAGGTTCGTTTGGAGAAAGTGGTGTGACCGTTATTACTATTGGTGAAAGTAATAAGGTGCGTATCACAACCAATTACCGTATCATGGATAACGATCCTGCTTTGGATGGAGAAATCCAAAATATAATATTCAATGGCGTGAAACCTTTGTTGGGTGATGATGTAACTTTTGATATGTTTATTAATCAATATGCTGTTCAAGATGGCGTAAAGGTTTCTCAAATTCCGGATGGAGCAGTTTCATACGGTTTGCAAAGTTCTCAAAAAGTTGGACCTACTATGGCGGATGATATTAAAACTTCTGCTGTTTGGGCTGTGGTGATTGCATTGATTGTTATCGGATTGTACATCTTACTTCGTTTCCGTAATATTGCATTTAGTTTGGGTGCTGTTGTTGCTTTAGTTCATGATACTTTGATTATTATGGGATTGTTCTCTTTGTTGAAGAATGTTATGCCTTTCTCAATGGAAATAGATCAATCTTTTATTGCTGCAATTTTGACGGTTATCGGTTACTCTATCAATGATAAAGTGGTTATTTTCGACCGTATTCGTGAGGCTGTCGGATTGTATCCAAATCGTGATAAACGTACAACAATCAATGAGGCTCTTAATTCAACGTTGAGTCGTACTTTTAGTACTTCTATGAGTACTTTGGTTGTATTGATTATTATCTTCTTCTTTGGAGGTGAAACAATCAGAGGATTTATCTTTGCTATGTTGATTGGTGTGATTATTGGTACTTACTCTTCTTGGTTTATTGCTACCCCTATTGCTTACGATATTCTTAAAGGTAGTGATGCGAAAACGGATGAGGTGCGTAAATAATAATTGTATATCATACTTCGTGTAACAAAAAAAGGTTGGGCTAAGGCTCAACCTTTTTTGTTGAAGGTGAGTTCAAAAATTGGGTCGATAATTTAGAAATTGTTTAAAATGAGAGAGTGAGACTCAAAATCAATTTAAAATAAAATTTTAACGGCTTTTTTAAATAAATTTATCTTTTTTCCTCTTTATAAAGAGGCTTCCCTTTTGTTGTATCGACGAAATTTATGGAATTTCCTATCTTTTTATGCAGAAAAGTAAATATATTGCGAGTGTAATCTCTTAAATTTTAATAAATTTGTATAGCAATTGTGTTTAGACCCATATAGTCGTATAGTATGTATAAGTCTTTTTTGGAGTCCAATTGCCCATTTTTTTATAATTTAATTTTTTTTATTGAAGTTATGGGAGAAAGCGCAAAATATATTTCGGACCTATTTAATTACAGTAGAAGGAGGACGATCGCAGTAAAAGTAGGCAATATCGAGATTGGTGGTGATAATCCTATTCGGGTTCAATCTATGGCAAATACGGATACTAATGATACCGAAGCATCTGTAGAACAAGCTCTGAAGATTGAAAAGGCGGGAGGAGAGTTAGTGCGTTTTACTGCACAAGGGGTTAAAGAAGCTACTAATTTAGAGGCTATTCGTTCTGGATTACGAAAAAAAGGTGCAAAGGCTCCGTTGGTTGCAGATATTCATTTCAATCCTAAAGCAGCAGAGGTGGCTGCATTATACGTAGAGAAGGTAAGGATTAATCCCGGAAATTTTGTGGATAGGGTTCATACCTTAAATCGTTTCGAATACACGGATGAGGAGTATCAGTTGGAGATAGAAAAAATCAGGACAAAATTATTACCCTTGTTAGCTATTTGTCGTGAAAATCATACAGCTATCAGGATTGGTGTAAATCATGGTTCGCTTTCGGATAGAATATTATCTCGTTACGGAGATACGCCCAATGGAATGGTGGAGTCTTGCTTGGAATTTTTGCGCATTTGCAAAGAGGAACAATTCCTAAATGTGGTTATTTCAATAAAAGCCTCGAATACTGTAATCATGGTGCAAACGGTTCGTTTATTGGTTGCACGTATGAATGAAGAAAAGATGAATTTTCCATTGCATTTAGGAGTGACAGAGGCAGGTGATGGAGAAGATGGACGTGTGAAATCTGCGCTTGGTATAGGTGCTTTATTGGCGGATGGATTGGGTGATACTATTCGAGTTTCATTGAGTGAAGCTCCTGAGTGTGAGATTCCTGTCGCTCGAAAATTGGTTGATTATGTCTCCTCAAGAACCGGTCATGAATTAATAGTAGCAAAAGACTCCGGTTGTATCAATCCATTTGTTTATCAAAAAAGAGCAACGTGTGCGGTAAATGGTATTGGTGGTAATAATGTTCCTGTCGTTTTTATGTCTCAAGAATGTGAGCATTCTGTTTTATCGCCTGATTTTGTTGTTTCTAATGGCGAGATTAAGGGTCGAAAAATCTATTCTGTGACCACTCTTGATAAATTAAAGGATGTGGAAGATGGTCATAAATATGTAGAGTTAACTTTTTCTGATTTGACGGATGAGGTTGTTCAGCAATTGTCAGATGATGTTGTTGTTATATTGAGTACCTCTCATAAGAATGGGATAGCGGAACAGAGAGCGTTTTTTCATGCTTTAATGGAAAGAAAAATGTCCAATCCGGTTATTATAAAGCGAACGTACCAAGATAGTGATATAGAGGATTTGCAGATTAAAGCAGGAGCCGATTTTGGTCAGTTTTTCATAGATGGCTTAGGCGATGGAATATGGATTGAGGCACCTAATGTGCAACCTTCTCAACTTCTTTCTTTGTCGTTTGGTATATTGCAGGGAGCAAGAGTTCGTATGTCTAAGACGGAGTACATCTCATGTCCAAGTTGCGGAAGAACTTTATTTGATTTGCAAAGTACAATTGCTCGTATCAAGGAAAAAACCTCACATTTGAAAAATTTAAAAATTGGGATAATGGGGTGTATTGTTAATGGTCCGGGTGAAATGGCTGATGCAGACTATGGCTATGTAGGTTCTGCTAAAGGGATGGTAAATTTGTACAAAGGTCAGACATGTATAGAAAAATTAATTCCGGAGGACCAAGCCGTTGATAAATTGATAGAGTTGATTAAAGCTAACGGCGATTGGATTGATGGCTAATGGTTAGGATAATTTCTATAAATATGTTTTTATAATTATTATCAGAAGTCATAAAAAAGGAATCGACAAGGGGAAAATTTACGTTTTTCACAATGTCGATTCTTTTTTGTATTTGTCTGTCAATGTTATTCGGTCTGGATTTAATAGATCAATTTAAGACTTTTTTAACAACGACTTTTCATAAATTTTGTTTGCGTCTCTTCTTTAGGTCTATCTTGACATGATTTATAGATTGTTTGCTTCTTAGGCAGCAGCATCTTTCTTCTTTTGTGTTAAAAGGCTAACCACGACAATCGTAATACAAGATAGAGGGAACGCAATAACAATTGGATCTACAAATTTCAACATTCCGTTACTAATAAGAACATCAGTTCCGAACAACGCTTGGCAGATACCTAAAGCAGAAGCCTCTTTTGCATGAACAAAGAGCAACAATAAAATTGTTACAATCACTCCAACCCACATACTTGCGTATGCACCCTCCTTTGTTGCTTTTTTCCAATACAAAGCGCAAAAATAGGCAGGTAAGAAAGAAGATGCGCAGATACCCATGAAAAGGGATGTTGATATTGCGATAATTGGAGAGTCGCTGGATTCTCCTAAAACATAACAAATCAAGTAACTAATCAAGATAGAAATCAAAACTGCCAATCGAATCATTGTAGTCATTTTATCTTTCTTTTTAGGAGTCTCTTTGGTGCAAGTTCCGTATATATCAGAGCCTGCAGCTGCAGCCATTGTGTGGAATTGAGCACTTAGTGTGGACATGCTGGCAGATAGGATACATAGCATAAATACGGTAACAAACCAAGTTGGCATAACGCGACCCACAAAGTAAGGTATGATCTTGTCTGTAGCGTTTACCATTTCGATGGAAATTTTCCCATCATTTACCATAAAGTAAAGGTTTGAAATTGCCCCCACGTGGTAAATTACACCAACGGTAATAAGGAGAAACACACAACCGATAGCAACACCTTGATTCAGTTTTTTTGTACTATTTACAGTCATAAAACGGACCACCAATTGGGGTTGAGCCAAACAACCTATTCCCACTCCCATGATAAGAGAGGTAACCAAAGTGTACCATTGTTGAGAACCCCATTTAGGCATGGCAGTCCATCCTTGATGACCAACAGCAGCCAATGACTCCGGCACCTTGTCTGACATAGCTTCTAAGGCGGTATTGGCTTCGCTAAATCCCATGCCAAGAGATTTGTAAACACCAAAAACCAATGCTCCCATGCAGCAGAACATGATAATAGCCTGTAAAGCATCGGTGTACATTACCCCTTTCATTCCGCCTGCCATTACGTAGGATGCAACAATTATGGTAAATATTAAGAGAGATAAATCAAAACTAATTCCAAACACCTCTTGCATACAAAATACACCTCCTCTGAGTACAGCTGCAGCGTATAGAGGCATACAAAGAAATATTATGGAAGCTACGAAAATACGGATTTTAGGAGAGTCATAATAAGCACCTAAAAATTCAGCAAATGATGACACTTTTAATTTGGCTCCGATTCGGCGGGTAGGCCTACCAAATACGATGTAGGCAATAACAACACCTACGAACATATTCAAAAACATTAGCCATTGAATACCCATTCCAAAGGTTGCAGCCACACCTCCAAATCCTACAATTGCCGAGGCTGAAATAAAAGTTGCTCCGTACGAAAGAGCCATTACAATCGGATTCATATCTCCACCTCCGATTAAAAAGTCTTTCGAGTTATGTGTTTTTTTGTATCCTAAGTAACCCAAAAATGCGATAGCCAAAAAATAGAGCATTACGGTTAGGTACATGTAAAAATTTTCCATTGTTTAAATTTTCTTGGTTATTAAATAGAATTATTTCTCTTTATTATCATTTTCATCTTCTTTGTTCCAATAGATAATTCCAAAAACAATGGAACCGATTGTGCAAAGAATGGATAATAAGTAAACTAACCATATTGCAGGGTCTGATATTCCGAACATTTCTTTTTGTGTTATAGGTTACTTAACTCTTTTTCTGATAAGCATTTAAGATTATTTTTTTTGATAACCTCTGTTGCTGCCTCAATATCACTGCAACGCAAAATCAAGATAGCCTTTTTGTTGCAAGAGAAACAATACATATATTCAATACTGATGCCGGCATTGGTAAAATATTCTATGGTTTCCGAAAATTTTTCTATGAATGAATCGCTTGAAATTGCCAATACATCGTTTAGATTAGCAGATACGTCATTAGCACGCAATAGTTTATAGGCGCGCATCTGGTCGGAGGTTATTAAACGTAAAATCCCATAATCAGATGTGTCTGCAACTGTTGCTGCAACAACATGAATATTTTCTTTGTTTAAAATCGATAAAATTTCATTTAAACGACCGAATTTGTTTTCAAGGAAAACGGATATTTGAGGTATTGTCATAATTCTATTTTTAATGATTAATACAAAACATAAATCTATATAAGTTTTCTTAAATCTTTGACACGAACAGCCTTACCCTCCGATTGTGGAATAGTTCCTTTTTCTACTAATTTTACGCGAGGGGTCAAAAGTATTTCATCTTTCAATTGACGAGTAATATCTTTTGTTAACGCTTGTAATTTTGTATAGTCATCAATTTTTACATCTCCTAATTCAACCTCCACCAACATTTCATCATTGTTTCCAATGGTTTCAATAGTAATTAAGTAGTTCATACCTAATTCTTTGAACTTCATTAAAATTCGCTCGATTTGAATAGGGAAGATGTTAACTCCTTTTACAATCATCATGTCGTCGCTTCTACCTTGAATGCGAGCAATTCTTCTGTGGGTTCTTCCGCAAGGACAATCTCCCGTCAAGAAGTAGGTTAAGTCGCGTGTTCTGTAGCGTATCAGTGGCATAGCTTCACGACATAAAGTTGTCAATACCAATTCTCCCATCTCTCCATCTTTTACAGGTTCCAAAGTTTCGGGGTTGATGATTTCGACAATTACCAAATCTTCCCATATATGCAAGCCATTTTGTTCTTTACATTCAAATGCAACTCCCGGACCATTCATTTCTGACATGCCGAAACTATTGTAAGCTTTTACTCCCAACATTTTTTCAATGCGTTTGCGTTGCTCTTCTGAGTGTGGTTCGGCACCGATACAGAAAATCTTTAAGTTGGTATCTTTTTTGGGGTCAATTCCTTCTTCTTGAAAAACTTCTGCCAAACGTGTTGCGTAACTTGGGATGGCGTGAATAACGCTCGTTCCAAAATCTTTGATGAATTTTATTTGGCGTTTGCTATTCCCCGCAGCTGCAGGAACGGTTAAGCACCCCAATCGTTCAGCTCCATATTGATAGCCCAATCCCCCGGTAAACATTCCGTAGCCGGATGTGTTTTGAAATACGTCGGTGTTGCGAGCTCCTACCATGTACATACATCTTGCAACTTGGTCTGCCCATGTGTCCAAATCTTTTTGAGTGTGCAATACTACTGTGGGGTTTCCTGTTGTCCCACTGGATGAATGTAGGCGAACAATCTCGTTATGTGGTACAGCTGCAAATCCAAATGGATAGTGTGAGCGTAAATCTTCTTTGGTGGTAAATGGAAATTTTTTTAAATCTTCCAAATTGGTTATAGTCTCTTCTGTTAAGCCTTTCTCTTTGAAGAGTTTTTTGTAGAATGGAGCGTTTTGTGCCTGTTTTATAGTCGCTTTTAGTCGCTCTGTTTGTAATTTTTCGAGTTCTGGACGACTCATCGTCTCAATCTCTTCTTGCCAATATTCGTTTGTCATAATTTCTTTTTTTTTTCAGTATGTCATTCATGAATTACAGCCTTTTTCTTTTCGACAAATTTTCAATTTCTGATAATTCCTCTTTTTGAGATGAAATAGGTATGACTATCAAGAAGATAAACTGAAATATTATCTTGAAATTTATATTTTTAATTGTTTTGAAATTTTATGTTTACAAAGGTAGAAAAAACAACTTTTTTATACAATATAATGTAGTTTTTTTTTTACTGACTCCATCTCCTTTTGAGTGCCGCTTTGGATTTTGTGTCGGAGAATTTGCTTTTTGACGGAGGAACTTGTAGCTAAAATGTGAATTTAGTGTGATTTTAAGAGAATAACTCTGAATGGGAAATAGTCATTTTTTTGCAAATATTTCTTGCAAGGATTTAAGAGAAAGGTATAAACACAAAACCAAGGTCGAGGAAAATACTCCGACCTTATTATGCATTTATCACCCATGGTTGCAATGTGTCCCGAATAGACGACTCAACTAATTGCTAACCGAATGGAGACCTTAAAAAAGTAAATTGTACGCAATTATTCTTCCAAGAAGATTTTGTTTAGAATGATGTGAGCGATAGTTCCCCCCACCATTAAACAACCGGCAGTAACCAACGCCGAATTGGAATTGAAGATTCCGAAGAAATACATCATCAAAACTACAGCACCTAATAATATAACTATGATGCCTAAATAGCGCATTATTTTATTCATTGTCTCAATTTTTATATTTTCATGCAAATGTAAGGATAATTTTTTCGTTTTAGGAAATTTATTTCAAAAAAAATAGATAAATAAATCAAAATAGAACCGCAAAGCCCCTATTATATTTTTTTAATTTTTAACGATGAATATATAGAATTCACCTACTTTAATAGTGTATGGGTGTTGAGCAATAGCCTTTCTTTTTTTTTGATTTTATATGTTGCCTTAAAACTACACTAGACTCGTTTAAGTCTCGATAAAATAGACAGTCTATGGTCTTCTGTTTTTTTTTGTTTGCACTCTTAAAAAATACTAAAATAGTGAAAGTTAAGTCAAATTACCTTTTAAGATTTATTCTTAATGTGTTGTACTTTAATCTTTTTTTGTATTTTTGTCCTAAATTCGCGAGATTAGTCGGTGGAGATGCGATGAGACTAATTTAAGGGGCAGATTTAGTTCTGTAAAACTTTGGATGGAGTTGATAGGGAGAGATTATCTTGCTGGATTGATAAGTGAAAAGTAAGAGAAAGTAGTTTTTTTTAACTTGAAGAATAAAGAGTAGAATAAAATGGCTCAAAAATTATGGGATAAAGGGAAGGCAACCAATGAAGAGATCGAACGCTTTACGGTAGGGCGAGATCGTGAAATGGATGTCTATTTGGCAAAGTATGATGCATTGGGTTCAATGGCTCATATAACGATGTTGGAAAGTATCGGGTTGTTGGAGAAAGAGGAATTGCCACCTTTATTGGCTGAATTGAAACAAATTTACCATGTTGCAGAATCCGGAGAGTTTGTGATTGAAGATGGGGTTGAAGATGTTCATTCTCAGATAGAGTTGATGTTGACGCGCCGGTTGGGTGATATGGGGAAAAAGATTCATAGTGGAAGATCTCGGAACGACCAAGTGTTGTTGGATATGAAGTTATTTACACGAGATAAGTTGAAAGAGGTTGTTGCCGGTGTTTATGAATTGTTTTCCGTATTGATAGCACAAAGCAATAAGTATAAGGATGTTATGATGCCGGGCTACACGCATTTGCAAGTGGCAATGCCCTCTTCTTTCGGCTTGTGGTTTGGTGCTTATGCCGAGAGTTTGTTGGATGATGTCTATTTCTTGCAATCTGCATGGAAAGTAACCAATAGGAATCCGTTGGGTTCTGCTGCCGGTTATGGCTCGTCGTTCCCATTGAATCGTCAAATGACAACAGATTTATTGGGTTTTGATTCCATGGATTACAATGTTGTTTATGCTCAAATGGGACGAGGGAAAGTGGAAAAAGATGTAGCTTTCGCTATCTCAGGTTTGGCTGCAACGATTTCTAAATTGGCATTTGATTCTTGTATGTTCACGAGTCAAAACTTCGGTTTCTTGAAATTGCCTGATGAGTGTACAACCGGATCAAGTATCATGCCTCATAAAAAAAATCCGGATGTTTTTGAGTTGACTAGAGCAAAATGCAATAAAATTCAGACCTTGCCGCAGCAAATTATGATGATAATGAATAATTTACCATCCGGTTATTTCAGAGATTTGCAGATTATAAAGGAGTTATTTGTTCCTATATTTGAAGAGTTGAATGATTGCATAAAGATGACAACTCACATTATGCGGGAAGTAAAAGTTGTGGAGGGTATTTTAGACGATAAAAAATATGATCCAATCTTCAGTGTAGAGGAGGTGAATCGTTTGGCGTTAGGAGGAATGCCTTTCCGCGATGCGTATAAAAAAGTGGGGTTGGATATTGAGGCCGGGAACTTTGAGCCAAATAAAAACTTAAATCATACGCATGAAGGTAGTATGGGTAATTTGTGTAATGATCAGATTGTTGCGTTGATGGACAAGGCAATATCAGAATTTACATTTGAGAGAGTGGATGAAGCTGTAGAAAAATTATTAGAAGAGAAATAATGAAAAAATCAGGAATTGAATTAGATGAAACCGAATTATTGGTTAGTAAAATCGTAGAAGGAATTCAAGAAAAAAAGGGGGAAAAGATTGTTACTGTCAATATGACTAAATTGGAGAACAATGTTTTTCGTTACTTTGTTATATGTGAAGGGCGTTCAAATACGCATGTTGGTTCTATCGCTGATTCTGTAAAAGATTATGTCAGAGAGCAGATTAGAGTTAAACCGATGGCAATTGATGGATATGAAAACGCTATGTGGATTGCAATGGATTATGGAGATGTTATTGTCCACGTATTTCAGCCGCAAACCAGAGCTTTTTATAGTATCGAAACACTTTGGGAGGACGCAGAAGTGGCTGAAATTCCGGAATTGTCGTAATTAATTTAGTCAATAAATAAAAACATTATAGTATGTCAGAAGGTGGTAATAAGAGATCCAATATGCCCAAAGGATTTAAATTTAATCTTTATTGGGTTTATGGTATCATTGCCTTGTTTTTAATAGGCTTGTCGTTTATGGGAGAGTCTCCAAGGGGGAAAGAAATCTCTTATAACGAAATAGGTGATTTAGTGAAAAGTAAAGCTATTCAAAAAATCAATGTTATAACGAATAAAAACGAGGCTGAAATAACAATTTTGCCGGAAAAAATCGCAGAAGTTTATGGGAAAGATTCTGCAAGTATGGTGCGTAATCCTGTTTTGATGTTGCAAATTCCTTCCGCCGATCAGTTTACAGAGGATTTGAAAGAGTGGAAAAAGGAGTATGGTAACGATGATATAAAAATTACGTATGAATCGGAGTCTGATTACATAGGTAATTTCTTATGGGGCGTTGGTCCTATTATTTTGTTGATTTTCTTCTGGGTATTTATGATGCGTCGTATGTCCGGAACCGGCGGTGCCGGAGGGGTTTTCAGTGTTGGGCAATCAAAAGCAAAGTTGTTTGATAAGGGCTCTGCCGAAAATAAAGTGACATTCAAGGATGTTGCCGGGTTGTCTGAGGCAAAAGAGGAAGTTCAAGAAATTGTTCACTTTTTGAAGAATCCTAAAAAGTACACAGAATTAGGAGGAAAAATACCTAAGGGTGCTCTCTTGGTTGGACCTCCGGGTACCGGTAAAACGTTGTTGGCGAAGGCTGTGGCAGGAGAAGCTGAGGTTCCGTTTTTCTCTATGTCCGGTTCTGATTTTGTTGAGATGTTTGTAGGTGTCGGTGCTTCTCGTGTTAGAGATTTGTTCCGACAAGCAAAAGAGAAATCGCCATGTATCGTCTTTATTGATGAGATTGATGCCGTAGGTCGTGCACGTGGACGAAACTTAAATACCGGCTCTAATGATGAGAGAGAAAATACATTGAATCAATTGCTGACAGAAATGGACGGATTTGGTTCTAATAGCGGAGTAATCATATTGGCAGCCACAAATAGGGCGGATGTCTTGGATAAAGCATTGTTACGTCCGGGGCGTTTTGACCGACAAATAATGGTGGATTTACCTGATGTGCATGATCGTCAGGCCATCTTTAATGTTCATCTTCGTTCTGTGAAGATAGACGAATCTGTGAATGTTGAGTTTTTAGCTCGTCAAACTCCCGGTTTCTCCGGGGCAGATATTGCCAATGTTTGTAATGAAGCGGCTTTGATTGCGGCAAGAAAAAATAAGATGTTTGTTCAAAAACAAGACTTTTTGGATGCTGTTGATCGTATAATTGGCGGATTGGAAAAGAAAAATACCATCTTGACTCGGGCAGAGAAAGAGTCAACAGCTTATCATGAGGCAGGACATGCTACAGTTAGTTGGATGTTGAGGTATGCGAATCCGCTAATAAAAGTTACAATCGTGCCAAGAGGTCGTGCCTTAGGTGCTGCATGGTATTTGCCGGAAGAACGTCAGCATGTTACCTCTTCTCACTTGTTGGATGATATTTGTGCTACCTTGGGTGGACGTGCGGCTGAAGAGTTGATTTATGGTGAGGTCTCAACCGGGGCTTTAAATGATTTGGAAAATACAACCAAGAAGGCTTATGCAATGATTGTTTACTATGGATTTAGTGATAAGTTGAAAAATTTATCTTACTATGATTCGTCCGGACGTAGCGATTATGCGTTCTCAAAACCTTATAGCGAAGAGACATCTAAGTTGATTGATGAGGAAGTGAAGGTCTTAATTAATGAGCAATACGAGAGAGCTAAATCTATTTTGTCTGAAAATATGGATGGCTTGAGACAATTGGCTTCTATTCTGATAGAGAAAGAGGTAATCTTTGCTGAAGATGTTGAGCGTATATTTGGAAAACGTCCTTGGATTTCTCGTGCAGAAGAGTTGAATGCAGAGAGTGAGCAAGTAAAAGAGAACTCAGAGAGCAGTGTTAGTAGTGAGAATCAAGAAAATAAAGCCAATGATGAAACAAAAGATGAGAGTGTGGTTGAGGCTGAAAATGTCAAAATTGAAGAAAAAGACCATGAAAATGGTAGTATATAATTGTAATTATAAATGTGAATGAGAAAGGTTATATATTTTTTTATTAGTTTTTTTGTTTGTTCAACACTTGCATTTTCGCAAGAAACTAAGATAATCGGAACAGTAGTAGATGGAGAGGGTGTTTCCCTCCCTTCTGCTACTGTTTTACTTTTTAAGGATAGTGAAACGGATTATTCGGTAGGTTCTACGACTGATATGGATGGTAAATTTCAGTTTGAAAATCTGTCGCTGGGTAAGTATCGGGTAGAGGTGAGTTTTATGGGGTTTAAAACTCAAAAATTGTCCGTAGAGCTAACGCAAGAAAAGCCGAGAATCCGATTTAAAGATATTGTTATGCGCGAGGACGCAGCATTGTTATCGGCTGTAGAGGTATCTGCTAAAAGATCGTCTTTGCAGGTTGATATTGATAAAAAAACTTTTTTGGTAAATGAGAGTGCTGTTTCTGAAGGCATGTCTGCATCGGAAGTCCTTAAAGAGATTCCGTCTGTAGATGTAGATGTGGAAGGGAATGTCTCTTTGCGTAATAATGAGAATGTAGAGGTTTACATTAATGGAAAACCTGCGGGATTGACGGATGAAAATCGCGGTGATATATTGGAGCAACTCCCTGCAGGATCTATAGAAAAAGTGGAGGTTATAACCAATCCTTCTTCTAAATTTGATGCGGAAGGTGCAGCCGGAATTATCAATGTAGTTCTAAAAACTGACACCCAGAAATCTTCTTATTATGGATCCGTTTCCGGTGGTGTATCATATCCTTGGGGAGGAAAGCCGGGAGGAAATTTAGGTGCAAATGTTAATTTCTCAAAAGGGAAATGGAGCTCTTTTGTTGGAGTAGGGTATCGCAACCGTCGTTCTTTGGGTGGTTCTGTTTTGGAACGTAAATCATACGAAAATAGCGATGAAACGAGAGGAGAATATATGAACCAAAATGCAGAATCCGACTTTGTGATGAATTCCGGATTTTTACGTTTGGGTACCGATGTGAAAATGAATGATAGAAATACGTTAGGCCTCTCCGGTATGTTTTCGTTAGGAGGTCGTGATCGTAGTCAGTTTTTAAATTACGAATTGGGTAACTATATGGCTGATGTTTACTCTATGACTTCGTTGCAGCAGCGTAATTCATTTACAGACAATCAGCGTTTAATGGGTAATGCAGTCCTTTCTTACGAACACAAATTTAGAGAGAACCATACTCTGTCAACGTCATTTAACTTTTTTGCCAACAAAAACGAAAATGATAGAGAGTATGAACAATTATTGCTTCCGTTGGAGGAAAATTCAAATGAAGAACCGGAGGTTGAATATGAACAGTTGCAGAATAACTTAGGAGGTAGCAGAAATTTTGATGTGCAAGTGGATTATTTGAATACATTTAATGAGCGGTCTAAATTGGAAACCGGATTAAAGTATTCTTTTCAAAAGCAGCAGAATAACATCGAGTCTTTTGTTAAACGTTCCGGCATGGACAATTTCATTCCTCAGCCGGAGTTGGACAATGATTTTGATTTGCAACAGCAAATTGGGGCTGCCTATATATCGTACGGATATAAGTTTAGAAAGTTTTCGCTGCAATTAGGACTTCGTGGAGAATTGACAGATTTGAAGTGGACACAATTAACCACTATGCAAAAAAGTACAAAAGATCCTTATTTCAATCTTTTTCCAACGGCATTTTTTGCTTATCAAATAACAGAGGCTGATGAGTTGCAATTGAGTTATACTCGACGTATAACCCGTCCTCGTCGCCATTGGTTAAATCCATTTATAGATGTTTCGGATTCAACTAATATCTCAGTGGGAAATCCTGATTTGTTGCCGGAATTTACCAATTCATTTGAGTTGAATTATGTGAAAACTTTCTCAAATCATACTTTCATGGCATCTCTTTATTACCAATTAATGCAAGATGTGATTCAGAGATATAGCTGGTTGGATGGTAATGCAGTTATTTCTACTCGTGCCAATATGACAACTTCGCATTCAACAGGTTTGGAATTAATCCTTAAGAATCGTTTCAAATATTTTAATTTGACAACGAATGTGAATTTGTACTACTATAAATTAAACGGAGGTTCTTTTGATGTAGAGTCGTTTGATGGAGTAAAATTAGCAACAATTAATGATAGAGAAAGTTTTAGTTGGACGGCTCAAATTACTGCTGATGTGCCATTGCCAAAAGATTTTTCTTTTCAAGCAAATGGATCTTATCGTTCTCCAAGAGCAACAGCGCAAGGTAAGAGTTTGGCTGACTATTTTGTGAATTTAGGGTTGAAGAAATCTTTTTTACAAAAGAAATTGTCATTGACTCTTTCTGTTAGAGATTTGTTAGGCTCTCGCAAGCGTAGAAGCGAAACTTGGGATGACAACTTTTATCAGTTCTCGGAATCTACATTCAACGGCAGAACAATTAATCTGAACATCTCTTACTCTTTCGGTAATATGGGCAAACCAAATAAAAAGAATGGTTCTAAATCAGAAATGATGGAAGAGGATTCTACTGATATCTACGAAGATTTTTAGTATTGACAGATTAGATTCTGTAGGAAATTTTGTTTCGTTGATTCTATTGGTAATAACTTCTGAACTAATAGAATCAACGATTACAAAGCAAAAAGAGTGCAATGTAAATTAATATGATGAATGGGATATAAGTGTTTTAAGAATGGCGATTGTGAATTTTTTCCCTGTCACAAGGGGATAAACGAGGAAGAGTTTAATTGCATTTTTTGTTTCTGTCCCCTTTATTCTAAGGGAACAGAATGTGGCGGTAGCTATACACTTTTGGAAAATGGTGTAAAAGATTGTTCTCATTGTCCGCTTCCTCATAATGGCGAAAGTGGCTATGATTGGGTTTTAAAACGACTAATGTCTAAATAAAAATCGGCATGCACCCACTCCCACCAAATCTCCATTGCGGATTATCTTCCCGTTTTTGTCATATTGATAGAATAGACTATTGGTGATAAAACCATTTACGTTTGCAGTATATATATCTTCTGTTTTTGGATGTATGTTAAATCCGTAAAATCCAACCCCATCTATTACTATTTGAGACGTTTGGGTAGAAATATTCCACCTGCAAATCTTTGTTTCGCCATCTGCATTTTGAGCTCCAATAGTAGAATTGCTGGTTAAGTAGTATATATTCTCTTTATTTGGCGACAAAACAATATGACCTTCGTAAGACAAGTGAGGAATTTTATTACGTTGAACAATTGTCATTTTTTTTCCATCAATCAAGATTAGTTCTCCATCCTCTTTATGGGAAGAGAGCGAACACCAAATCATTCCATTTTCACCAGCTATTAGATGTTTTGCACAAAGTAGTTTCCTCTCTGTAGGGATTTTTTTTATGATTTGATCATTTTCTTCGCTAATAACGTAGATTGTATCATCAGCAGCAATCCATATATTATCCTCAAAATAGAGTATGCCTTCAGGTAAATTTCCTAAACTCATCTTGTTTAATATTTCTCCGTTCTGAAGGTTTATTTTATAAACTTTGCCGGAGGAATTATCCGTCCAATCTTCAACAGATGTGACATATAGCATATCTTCCGTCGTGGCACCATAGCGCGGAATCGGAACCCCCGTGATGCTTTTTTGCAGTTTTAATTCTTGTTGGTCTATTATCTCTATTTTATCTTCGTTTGAGCAAAATAATATCCAATGATTTTTATACCCAATAGCACTCTCAATGATAGAGGCCAACGCCCATTGGTTGGAGGTTTGATAGACCTGATTTTTGATTTCTCCATTTGATCCTAATAGAGACAACTCTCCATTCGCTTCGCTAAAATTTCCTTGATTTATAATTAAACAGCTATAATCATAAGTAGTTTGTAATTCATACTCTTCTTTGTTACAACCCAAGGTAAACAATGCGAGCCATAGGAGTATTAAAGATATTTTTGAATTGTTCATGTTTTTATTTTCTTATTTGTTTTTCTGTTCTCCATTTTAATGATACAAGGAAATTTCTTCCCGGCATTGCTTTGTACGGCATCGTTTCGTATTCGGCATTTAAAATGTTGTTGCCCTGCAAAGATAGATTTAAATGATGTAAGTAGCCATTGGTTTCCCTCTTTTTTTTAGTTAGTGTAAAATCGTACCCCACCTGAATGGATAGCAAGAAATAGTGAGGTAATCGATCAAAAATATCGGAAGTATGCCTTTCTCCTACGTATGAGCCTTGCAATAAGTAGGTGACATGCGTTATTTTACCTGTGGCAAGGAAATTTGCAGTGTGAGTAGGTAACAGAGGAATTTGTTGTCCGATAAATGGTTTCATCTCTCTGAAGCCCTTTATAACTTCAGTGTGGTTAATGGAGTAAGACAAAGTTTGTGTATGCTGATGTCTCTTTTTTGCAAATGTTTGACTAAAATTTATTTCAGCACCCATGGCCAATACCTCATCAACGTTGATTGGTTTCCAAATATTACCTCGTGGTAACCATAGAATCCAATTATCAACGTTGTTACGGTAAACCATTATGGAGCTTTGGGATTTATAAATTTTTTTTTCGAGATTATGTTGTACTCCAACTTCAATATTAAAAGCCTCTTCAGGAATGAGGGTGCGATTGTCTATATCGCCCCAAAACCGATCATTCAGAGTTGGAACTTTGATGTTTTTCGATATATTAGCGATAATGTTTATAGATAAACTATCGGTGAAAATAGGAGAGATACGAAGTCCGGCAGACGGTGTGAAAGGTATTTTTGTTTGGTAAACAAAATCTTTTCTGAAATTTCCGGAAATGGCAATCCATTGTTTTATTTCCCAAAGATTATGCAGGTAAATAGAACCACGCCAATCTTGTGTTCCTGCCTTGTAGGCATTTGCTTCCGGTTTGATGTAGTGAAATTCGCCTCCCGCTTTGCTACTTAATTTACCTGCTTTGGTTCCCGACCAGCAATGTTCAGCATAAAGACGGGCAGTAAGATCATTTGTAGAAATTACCTCCTCTTTATATTTTTGGTAGTCATTTAACCAACCCACTCCAAAGAATAGTGCAGTGGGGGTGTATAATTTGTAGTGAGCAATTAATCGTGTTGTTCGATCCTGAATAGTTTCGTATTTCAGTGGATTGTTGTTATTTTGTTTCATTGGTTGGATTTCGCGGTGCATGTTGGTATGCCAAAATTTAGTTGAAATCTGTCCCTTACTACCAACTTTAAAATCAAGTTCTTCCAGTACTCCATAATTCTTTATTGCAGCATTTTGTTGGGTCTGCTTTTGATCTCTGAAATTAAACTTGAAATCGTTCTTTATTTGATGATAAAAGATGGCAGTTTTTGAGCCTACATATTTATTCCCCACTCTCAAATTTCCTCCGCTAAACAGATTTTTGTAGGAGCCGGCTGAGGCTTGAATATTCAGTTTTAAAGGTTGATTTATGGCAGATTGGCTTGTAAGGGCTATGGCTCCTCCAATGGCTCCATTCCCATGAAGTGCACTGTTCCCACCTGTGTGAATTTCTGCATCATCAATAAAAAACATCGGAATTAAATTAAAATCAACCTGTCCCATCGTTTGGGAATTGATAGAAACTCCATTCCAAGTTACTTGAGTATGAGAAGCTTGTGTCCCTCGAATAGAAATAGTAGAACTCATTCCATTTCCATTGTCTCGAAGAAACACGGAAGATACACCTTTTACATATTCAGCTAAAGAAGCGTGTTGGAGAGCATGTTTGAGGGTAGTATCTGTCTTAATTTTGGGTGAGAGGGTATATTCTGTTTTTTTTCGCCCCTCTTCGGTAATGACAATTTCCTCTAAGAGGGTTGAAGTAGAGTCCGATGCGAAGGAGGCAATCGAGGTGCTAAAGTTGATAAGTACTGAAAGTAGGATAGATTGCCATTTGAGCGTTTCTCTAAAGATGCTAATTGTTTTCATTTTTGAGAAACCTCCTTAGAATTAGGGAATGTCAATGTACATCTGATAGGGTAGTGATCAGAGTAGTTGAGGCGATCAACCATAAAATTGTGAGAAGAGATCTCTTTGCTATGAAGTATATGGTCGATTTTAAAGAAAAACCCGTTTTCGTGGTAGGTATAGTTGTATCCGAATCCGGACTCTGTGTGAGCGTCTTTTAGCAAATCTCCTAAAATTGTTTGATAGCTATAGGATATTATCACGTCGTTAAAATCGCCGCAAACGATAGTAGGGTAGCGGGTAGAGTTGATTACATCGGCGATAGCCTCTGCTTGCTCAGACCTTTTTCTATATGAATTCCCCATCTTTACATATAGTTGTTTTACCAGCTGACCATTATCTATATCTTTACCACCCAATTTTTTTATCAAGAGTTTATCACCGCGAGTTAATTTATTGCTTTCGAGATGACAATTGAAAACACGTAACGTATCTCCTTGATACAATATGTCTGAATATATAGTTTTATTATTGGATGTATATTCAACTTTATTTTGGGAGATGATACGAAATTTTGAGTAGGTAATCAATCCATTTACACCATTCCAAGAATTTTTCTCAACCAACTTATGACTATAAGGGTAAAGTTTTCCGAGAGTTTGGTCGATGTCCTTTTGTGACAATGCCCCCGTTTTAAAGCTATAGCCAAATTCCTGTAAACAGATAATATCAGCATCAGAATCAATGAGATATTGAAGGATTTTATTTTTATCTTTTGATTTATAAAAATCAAGTAATTGAGTGTTGTAGCTAACTATTTTCAATCCATCCGGCAAAGTTGTTTCGTTGTCATTTGTAGGGAACGTTTTAAAAATATTCCCAGCCGAAAATAACAAAGCAAAGAGAGGAATAAAAAATGTTGCTTTAAAGCGATAAATCCAATATATAGCAAAAATGATATTGATTATCACTAAGATAGGGAATGCTAATCCAAGATAGGAGGGTATGATAAATGTATTGGGGTTGACATATCCCGCCAATTTGGAAAATACCAATAGCAGGGCGACTCCCCAATTGCAAATTTGTAAAATATAATCAAACCATTTCCCCATGTGGATTATTTTTTTGTAAACAGTTGTTTCTTTTCATCCGAACTTAAAGAGTCATATCCATGTTGTTTAATCTTGTCGAGGATACGATCGATGTTGTCACTCTCTTTTTTCTTTCGATAATTGTAGTCATAGTCCGATTCGCGTTTGGAATCACCATATTTTACCTTTATTTTAGGTTTTCGTGAGCGCGAGAACAGATCTGCAATTTTGTCAAAAAGAGATGATATGCCTTTGGTAATATTGTTGCCTCGTTGAAATTGATAGCCAAAGAGGAAACCAGCCAAAGCTCCTCCCAAATGCGTGATTTCTCCCCCCGCATTATTCCCAGCAATTTCAATAAAACTGAGCAAGACCAAGGCAATAGCAATCCATTTAACCTTAACATCAATAAAGAAGAGGCGGACAATCCGTTCTGGATCAATAGTACTGACAGCTACCACGATAGCCATAACGGCAGCAGAGGCTCCAATAACGTAGCCGGAATAGACATAATTTTCATATAACGGAAAGAAGTTGTAGCATATCATGTAAAAAGCTGCACCAGCAATTCCGCCTAAAAAATAGATTCCGATTAAATCTTTCTGTGTGCAATATTCAAGGAACAATTTCCCAAAATAGAATAAAGTAACCATATTGAACAAAATATGAAATAGGTCGGAATGCACAAACATATAAGAGATAATACTCCATGGAGTAACAATAAACTTGTAAATGTCTGCCGGAAACATCAAATAATGAATCCAGTTGGCAGACCCATTAAATAACTTTACGACAACAAGAAGAATGCTGATAACAATAAATATGGCACTATTTATAAAAATAAGTTTTGTTAAAGCATCTCCGTTTCGGAACTTTTCTATTATTTCATTTTTTATGTTATTCATTCTTATTTGAATTAATTGCACAATATATAAAAGTTCTGTAATCAGGCGTATTTAAAACTGCCTTAAACCTTTCTTTCTCCAATAAACGAGAAGTAAAAATCCAAAGATCATACCTCCTAAATGCGCAAAATGGGCAACATTGTCGAAAGAGAAATTACCGAATCCCATCAATAATTCAAGGATGCCATAGCCAATAACAATGTATTTGGCTTTGATTGGGAAGGGTACGAAAAGAATGTACATTGGCTGATTAGGAAAAATCATTCCGAACGCCAAGAGCAACCCATACACAGCCCCCGATGCTCCTACAGTGATATACCGATTGAATAGCACCTCATTTTGCCATTTGAATAGTTCGTCGATAGAGTAGATGACCTCCGTATCGCTAACTCGAACACCACCCGGGATACCACTTGCAGCTATTGCAGAGATCTCTTCTGTAACGCTTTGAAGCTCCAATGTCCATGTTAATTCTTGAATTAATCCCGCTCCGATTCCGGTGACCATATAGTAGATGAGGAAACGTTTTTGACCTAATACATGTTCTAACGATTGTCCAAACATGAATAGTGCAAACATGTTGAAAAATAGGTGGGATATAGAATTTACACTATGCAAAAACATATAAGAAACCATCTGAACGAGATTAAAATCGGAAGCCTTCCAATAATGCAGTCCGAAAAGATTGATTAAATCAATATCTACTTTAGGAAGAACAATGGTTGCTAACCAACAAAGAACATTGATTATGATTAAGTTTTTTACAATTGGCGTTATGTTACCCATAAAGAGTTTTTTTTGTTGTTAGAAATTTTTGCAAATTTAATTGAAAAAAAGAGTTTTATATGAATATCAACATAAAAGTTAATTAAGAAGCTATTTAAATTTTATTAAAAAAAAATTTTTAGAGTTTCACTCTCTTATTTTCGGCATCTTTGAGATTCTTTTAGGTGGGTTCTATAAATTCATTTCGAGGAATTTTTGAATTTATTTCGAGTAAATTGTCGT